>DATMAW010000222.1:0-10473 GCA_035559715.1 Gemmatimonadales bacterium
GCTTCGGCCGCGGCCAGGAGGCCCGCCGTGCCCGAGGCGTTGTCCTCGGCGCCGTTGTAGATCGAATCGCCGTCCACCTTCCGGCCAATGCCGAGGTGGTCCCAGTGCGCGGTGAAAAGCACCGCTTCGCGGGCGAGTTCAGGGTCCCCGCCGGGGAGGCGCGCCACCACGTTCTCCGAGCTCACCCGGCGCAGGCGGCTGGTGACCTGCACGGCGGCGTGGAGGCCGGTCGCGACCGGGCGGAAGTCGCGCCGGCCGGCACGCGCCGCCAGCGAATCGAGGTCCCACCCGGCGCGCTCCAGCGCCCTTCGCGCCGCCTCCCAGGTGACCCACCCCGCGAAGGCGAGGCTGGGATCGCGGGGCTGATCGAGCTGGAATTGTTCTCCCGACCAGGAGTTTCGGACCACCTCCCAGGGGTAGGTGGCGCTTTCGCTCGTGTGCACCAGAATCACGCCCACCGCTCCGCGCCGCGCCGCCTCTTCCAGCTTGTAGGTCCAGCGCCCGTAGTAGGTGAGCAGGCGGCCCTGGAAAATGGTCGAGTCCCGGAGCCCGGGATCGTTGACCAGGACCAGGAGGATCTTGCCTCGCACCACTTCATCCTTGAAGTCGTCCCAGTTCCACTCGCGTGCCGTGATCCCGTAGCCCGCGAAGATCACGTCGCCGTCGGCCGCCACCGTAGCCTCGGGGCGCTCGGCCCAGGCCACGAAGTCCTCGAGGTAGCGCAGGGCGCGGGCGTCACCTTCTGGGCCCCAGGCCAGGGTGGGCCGGGGCGTCATCCCCACCAGCGCCACGGGTTGGAAGTAGGAGCCATCGGGCCCCAGCGGCTCGAGCCCCAGCGCCCGGAACCGCGCCGCGAGGTAGGCCGTGGCGATCCGTCCGCCCCGGGTGGCGGGCCCTCGTCCCTCGAGCAGGTCGTGAGCCAGGAAACCGAGATCCGCGTGCATCGCGTCCAGGCTCACCCGCGGGCCCGGGGGCCCGGACGGGGTCGGTTCGGGAAGGGGTCGGCCGCCGCACGCGGCCAGCAGCATGAGCCAGGAGAGCCGGCGAGTTCTGGGCATGGGCTTCGTCGCTCCTCAGTTGGTCGAGCCGGGACCGGCCGGACAGCGCAGGACGTGGATGGTGCCCGGGCGGCGCCGGCCGGCGGCCTCGCTCGTGAGCACCAGGGTCGAGTCGTCGAGGAAGTCCACGGCCTCCCCCTGATAGTCGGAGTTCCGGATCCGGCACACCGGGCGGTCGGCAGGGCTGAGGCGACCGTTCGGGCCGGGGGTGAAGAAGTAGATCTCGGTCTCGGTGCGGAGGGCCACCAGCCGCCCGTCCGGCCGCATGGCCGCCCCGGTGATCCACCGGCCCTCGCGGGGGCGGGGCCGAATCGGGAGGTCCTCGACCCGGGCGGCGGTGACGATCGAGTCGCCGCGCCACTGCCCGCGGTCCACCCGATACAGGCGAATGGGGCCGGAGCGGCCCTTCGACACGAGAAAGAGCCCGCCGTCTTTCGGCGACACGTAGAGCGCTTCCACGTCGTGCGCGCCGTCGGGGTAGCGGAGCCGCAGGACGGCCGGGGCGCGGGTGGTGCGCAGGGTGTCGGCGCGCGAGACCGGCGGGTCGGGCTCGGGCACGGCGTACACCGTGACGAAGGGGCGCACCTCCAGATTGTCCCCCACGTCGCCGATGAACACGCAGGTCCCGGTGCGGGTGGGGCAGGGGCCGAGGGCGAGGTCTTCCCAGTCGAAGGCGCGGGCGCCGGGGACGAGCACCGCGCCGCGGTCGGTGCCGCGGAGGTCCGTGGCGTAGAGGTAGGGCCGGTCGCCCGAGTCGTTGTGGGTCCAGAGGACTCCCGGGTGCGCCCGGCTCGCGGCCACGCCCGAGCTCTCCGCCAGGCGGGGGTTCTGGATCTCGCCGGTGCGCTGGGCGAGCACGGATTGGAACAGCAGCAGGGCCAGGAGCGGCATCGCCTGCAAGGAAAGCCGGTTGATCGGCGTCGAGCAAGGGGCCATCTTCCTCCTCATGCTCGAGACTCTGCGGCGGCGTCGCGTCGAGAAGCTCCCCGCCACGGTCCGGTTTGCCGGGCGGGTGCTCTTCCTGACGGAGGATCCCGGGTTGGTGCGGGCCCAGCTCGAGGGCCGGGACCTCGACTGGACCCCTGCGATCAAGCTGAGGGACGACATCTCGACCGACGAAATCACCCCCGCCTACATCTGCTACTACTACGACGACACCCTGGGCGACTTTCCCTATTTGGGTCTCAAGTGCGGGGACGAGTTTCCCGTCACCCGGGGCGCGGTGCGGCGGGGCGGGTTCGTGGCCTCGGTGAGCGGCAAGCGGCGGGGCAAGGGCTCCTCGCGGGAACAGTCGCCCTACGCCGAGCTCTGCGCCGGGATCCGGCTCGTGGTGGCCGAGAACATCGAGCGGATCTATCGGGAAAACTGCCAGAACCTGGGCATCTTCACCACCACCGACTTCTCGGTGCTCGATCGGGTGCGGCGCGGTGAGGAGATCCCGCTCGCGGCGTTCACGGCCGGCGAGGGCGAGCTCACGCGGGGCATCGTCGAGTACGGCGGGCTGTTCAACTACAATGTGGCCCGGCTCCAGGGGCGGGTGGCGGTGTCGCCCCCCGGCACGGCGCCGCGCCCCCTGACCCTGGGCGAGAAGATTCTGGCGCGGCACTGGGTGGTGGATCCGGCGCGGGGCCGGGTGGGGGTGCCGGCGGTCAAGCCGGGCGACGAGGGCTTCGTGCTCACCGACATCCGGTTCAGCCACGAGTACGTGACCCCCATGGCGGCGATCTTCTTCGAGCAACTGGTGGGCCCGGACGAGAAGGTGGTGGACCCCGAGTCGGTGCTGATGTTCCGCGACCACCTGACCTTTCTTCCCGAGGCCATGACGCCGGAGCGGGTGAAGGAGGGCCTGCTCGAGGTGGCCATGCAGCTCGAGAAGAAACAGCGGGAGTTCGCCGAGCGGCAGGGGATCAAGCTCTACGGCGAGCTGCGCCTGGGCCGGCACGGCTCGGAGGCCATCTGCCACTCCAAGATTCTCGAGTCGCACGCGCTGCCGGGCCAGGTGATCATCGGGTCGGATTCGCACACTCCGCACGCGGGCGCGGTGGGCTGCATCGCCTTCGGGGTCGGCACGACCGCCATCTTCAACTCCTGGATCACCCGGGACGTGCGGGTGAAGGTGCCGGAGACGGTGAAGGTGGTGGTGCGGGGCCGGAAGCCCGCCAACGTCACGGCCAAGGATTTCATGCTGGAGATCCTGCGCCATCCGTACGTGAAAAGCGGGCGGGCGATCGGGAAGCTGGTCGAATACTGTGGCGATGCTGTCGAGGCGCTGTCCGTGGATGAGCGGGCCACCATGACCAACATGACGGCCGAGGTGGGTGGGTTCACGGGGTACGTGGCGCCGGACGAGCGCACGGTCGAGTATCTGATGGATTACCGGGGGATGTCTCGGGCGGAGGCGGAGCGGCTGTGTGAGGGGTTGGCGAGCGACCCGGACGCCGAGTACTGCGAGGTGATCGAGATCGACGCGGGGACCATCCGGCCCATGGTGGCGCTGCCGGGCGACCCGGGGAACGGCCGCACCATCGCGGAGCTGGGCGGGCGGGTGAAGGTGGACATCGCCTACGCCGGTTCCTGCACCGCGGGGAAGAAGGAGGACATGGACATGTACGCCCGGGTGCTGGCCGAGGCTGCGGGTCGTGGGCTGCGGGTGGCGCCCTGGGTGCGGTTCTACATTCAGTCGGGCTCACAGGACGTGAAGCGCTACTGTGAGGAGCGGGGCTACCTCGAGGTCTTTCAGCGGGTGGGGGCGACCTTCCTCGAACCCTCGTGCGGGGCCTGCATCAACGCGGGCCCCGGCGTCTCGAAAACCCGGGACGAGGTGACGATCAGCGCCATCAATCGGAATTTTCCGGGCCGGTCGGGGCCGGGTCAGCTCTATCTCGCCAATCCCTACACGGTGGCGGCCTCGGCGATCACGGGGTACATTACCGAGTGGGACGAACGGTGAGGCGTTGCAGGTGGCCGTTGCATGTGGTGCGGCGCTGACGCTCCACGCTCGGTCGTCCTTGGCCTGCGTGGCGCGATTCGTGCCACAGTGAGGCAACAGCTCCCCTGACAGTGTAGCGCGGTGTGGTGCTCCCGCACCGGTTTTGCCGTCTGGTAGGTGGACCATGTCTGAAGCCGCGTTGCCCCTGACCGAGCCGGTCGCCGTCCCTGTCTCGGCCCCAGTACCCGGGCCACTTCCGCTCGCACCCAGCGCCGCATTCGAGGGACTCGCTCGCAAGTTCGTGGCAGTCGGGCCCGCCTGGCGTGCTCGCGATGCTCGAGGCGGCGAGGTATGGCGGTGGAGTGGGCGTTGGGGAAGACGGGTGGGGATGTGGGGAAGGCGACGAAGCTGCTCGGGGTGCATCGGAATACGGTGGGAAGCGTGAGGCGACAGGTGGAGGGCGAGCGCAGCGTTCCGGGGCGCCTAAGAGATTGTCCGTAGGCCTGACCTCACCCGCCCTGCGGCGCCGCTGACGGGGGGGAGCGGCACAGTACCGCTGTGCCTACTGGGTCCAGGCCGCTCACTTATCCATCGTGCTTGGAGGAACGTCGCGCCATAGTTCCATTCGTCGAGTAGAACGCGCGGCCAACCCACAAGGCCATCGCTGTCGGTACAAGCACGGCGATCGCCGCGCCTAGGGGCTTGTCGTATAGCTGAGAGACGCTCCATCCCGCGAGGCCACCCAGCAAAAACACTAAGGCAAAGCAGGTCAGGGCGCTCCGAACGACGAACTGCATCATAAGGAGTGCAGGCCGATTCTCAGGTGACCGGAAATCGAACTCTTTGAGCAGCCGGTGTTCGTCCATGTTAACCACGCTCCCGTTAGATGATTCCGAGGGCGCACGCCCCATACGTAGTGCCAACGTAGCTAACGGTCAAGCCTCCAACAGCGACGAGGGTGTACGCGCCACCCCTCACGAGCACACTGCCAGCGCTTGCGCTCGACGCTCCAGCGGCGCCGACCGCGACCGCCCGCCCCGCCGCCTGGAAGAATGGCCGTGCAGTTCGGGAACTTATAACGCTGGGGGCCACCTCCAGGATCTTACGGACGAGGACGGAGCCCTCTGCGAGTCGCTGCCCAAACGTCCGTAAGGCTACTCCCGCACCCGTCGCTAGAGCGCCAGCCGCAGCCGATACCGTGGCGGCAATGTGGGCCCCCGCATCCCGCACAGGTTGCGTGCTCTGAGCGACGCACTCCTGTACAGTGCGACCGGGCGAAGGCCCGAGCGAGACCGCGTCATCCTCGCCGAACAGCGGCTTCTCCCCAGGCACCTTGACGACCCGGCGATGTGTTCCGGGCTCCGTATGGCGCAAGGCCATTTGAGGCCCCCACCACTTCCCCCGCGACGATCTCCTTGCCGGTCACGTCGGACAACCCGGGAGCGCCCCGAGCGCCGCAGGCTAGACCAGGCGGACCGGCGAGCGTGCCGTGAGGGCTAGGCCCGAAATGCTTGATGCGCCCCGAGCGCCCCCCCTTAGACTCGGCCGGCCCCGTCGCGCATCAGTGAGTACGAGATGGAGGCAGGAGGACAGTCGTCCGTCCGAGGTCGACGTTAGTCTGAGACCGGTCACCGTAGCGGCGGTATGAAGCTCGCCTGCTGAGCACAAGGCTGTCACCGTGAACGCTGACCTCGGCGTGCTGCCGCATCATCATCCCAACAGCTGCGCTGTCAGCCGGCGGATAGCCGGCCGCTTGGTCGATGCGGTTCTTCATTATGTCGGCGCACTTCACCCACAGGTCCTCAGCCAGAGCGCAGAGCGCCACCAATCTTGATTCCGAAACCCCGGAGCCGCGCTCTGAAACGTATTCGAACACGACCCTTCCCGGACCGGCTTCCATTGGGGACGTAGCGCCTGGGAATCCCGGATATCGGGCGACGACGACTCCCGTTTCATCGACGAAGAGCACTCCACCCGACAGACCGTTGCCCCAGGAGAGGGTGACGAGCGAGAGGCAGCGATTGCTGACGGGCGCTGCGACCGCAGCCGTCTCAAGACCTGGCTGTTCGCGTTCGACAGCCTGATGCCCGGCGGCCCGCTGAAGCGCACCGGCCCATTGAGCCGCTCGCTGCGACGTTACCTGAATCGCCAAGCAGAGACCTCGCTGCGCAATTCGAGTCGAAGAGGTTGCGAGAAGTGCGCTTGCGGTGAGCAGTACTCCGCCACCGGTCAGCCAGAGCATGCGTCTCCGGTTTTTCATTTGGTGCACCTCGCGAAGCGAGCGGTCCCGATCGTCCCAGTCTCTTCAGGGGCACAGTACTTCTGCGATGCACCCTGTCCGGGACGCGATGGAGCATGATCCCAGAAGGTGGCTCCCTTGGTCGGGTCCTTCGAGCGTCCCGTGTACGCGTTCTCTGCCTGCTGCACCACAAGGTCGAACTGCTTCTTCTGTGCCGCGTCCAGGCCGCTCCCGGTTTGAATGTACGCCGTGGCTGCGGCGTATTGTCGGTTCCCTGTGCCTTGCACGTCGGAACTGGTCGCGTGCGCCGTAACGTCGGTAAACAAATCGCCCGTGTTGCGAACGCCAGCGTACGTGTGTTTGTCATCGAGGGCCCGGTTTACGATGGCGTGCGAAATCGCATTCGCCTCGGCAGCTTGGCCGGGTGCTGCTTCGGAGAACACGGCCGCGAACAATTCACACGGAGCGGTGGTACCGGCTATCTTCTCACACAACCCGAAAGGATCCGTAAACGTGACCGGGTTGTTTCCTACGTAGGCGTATAGGTTAGTCCCCCCAGCCACCCCGATGGGATCCTCCTGCGTCCACCGCCCGGTCTGCTGATCGTAGAAGCGATTGCGGAAGAAGCTCATGTTGTACATCGATGGATCATCGTTCCGCTGTGGCGCAAACGTTGTCGCATTGCGTGTCCCGCCCGCGTACTTGCCTCCCGCGTCAACGTACTCAAAATCGGCTGAGAAATCGGCTCCGGAGACATCACCCACCGCAAACTGGCGGCCTTGACCGTCTGTCACCCAGTACAGCCGTCGGCCGTTGATCGAGCGATATCCCATGACCGGATCGTCCAGCCCAGGGCCGTGCACGAACGTCCAGCCGCCCGCCACGTCGTGCGCCGTGCGCACCGCGTTCTCGCCATCGAACCCCAACGCGTTCCCGTGATTGTCACAGGGATCCCACAGACGTCCCAACGGGTCGTACTTACAGCGACCGGGGTTGGGCACCCACTGGCCATTGATGTAGTCCGCAGACCCCGTCGCACGATTGAGGCCGTCGTAGTAATACATCCGCCGGTTGAAGCCGTTAGGGTCCTCCTGCCCGTTGATCACGGGGACCTCGTCGATGCGGCTCCCGTTCAGGTCATAGACGAAGTTCCGCCCCGTGTTCGGCGTCCCCGCGAAGCGCAGACTATCGATCCGGTTGTGCCGCGGCGAAATGAAAAATATGTCGTCCCGGTCAGTCCCGCCCTGTTCCGTAATTCGGGTGATGTTACCCGAAAAGTCGTACCGATTCAGCGTCGTTTTCCCGAACTGCGCTTGGCTCAGGAGCTGGTGCCGGCTGTCGTAGGTGTTGACGTGCACGCCCTGAAGCGTCAAGTTCTCCCCGCAGCCTGCAAGCCCAGCGCTCGAGTGGGTGGTCCGCAAGATCAGGCCATCGACCGCCACGGACTGATAATAGCTCGTGAGATCGAAGACATCAGGCGACGCGCCACCTGGGTGGACGCCGCACACGAGCCGTAGCAACCCGTCGCCATCATAGGCAAATCTCACCTGGGTCTCGTTGCGGTAGACCACGGTGTCCCGGCGCCCGAGCGCGTCCCAGGCGAAGCGCACCGAGTCGTCCACGGCGGTGAGCCCACGCCACCGCACTCCGATCCACTCAAGGTCGCCCGTCACCGCGTGGTACCGGTAAGCGACGCTGTCGCTCTGTGAAATGTTCGCCGGAGTTCCGACGACGTACCACGTCCGTCGGCCCGCCCGATCGTAACTGTACCGGTGCGTGAAGGGGTTCGTCCCGTCAGGGAGCGACTGAACCTCTGACTTGAGCATTCCCGTCGGGAAATAGGTGCGCGCGACCTCGCGGTTCGACTGTGTCGCGGTGAGCACTCGGCCCACGAGGTCGTAGGTATACAAGACAGAGTCCGCCGGCAGCGTTTCCCGCGCCGGCCAGGCCTTCTTGGTGAGCCGCCCGGCTTCGTCGTAGGCGTGACGGATCACCAGCGTCACATAGAACCGCGGCCGAATGGAGTCCACGTTGCCAGCCCGGTCGTAGAACGTCCGCTCTACGCTACCGTAGTCGTCGACCTCTTGCGTGCGCCGATTGGCGGCATCGTAGCGATACCCTCGCGCCACGCCCCGCGGATCCACGATCGAGTCGAGCACGTCGATCGTGAAGTGCTGCCGGGTGATGAGCGGCGTCGCAAAAGTGGTATCTGAGGAGTGCGGGTGCTGGATCGACTGGAGCACCCGGTTGAGCGCATCGTACACCAGCTCCGTGCGATGGCCAGCCGGATCGTACACGTTCGTCACCCGCTGGACGTTGTCGCGCACGTGGCGAGTCCGATGCCCCATCGGAGTTGTGACGGAAGTGTCATTCCCCAGCTCATTGAAGGCGAAGGCCGTCTGGAGATCCTGCGTCACTTCGGTCTTGGTGATCGTGTCCCAGGCGGGTACGACGCGCTCGATTACGGCCCGCAGGAGTCCGACCAACGCCCCGTTCGGCTCGAACTCGAAATCCGTGACGTGCCCATTGGGGGCCGTGGCCTGCGACAAGATCCCCCATGTGTTGTATGCGTAGCGCGTCATCACGCCTTCGGGATCCGTGAAGCTGTCGGGCGCGTCCTTGGTGTTCGGCGAATTGTAGGTCCAGGTCGACACCGCGGTCGGCTGCCCGTCGACCAGATGCAACGTGCTGTCCCGCTGCTGGAGCAGGTTACCCCGGGCGTCGTAGTTCAGGTCGACAACCCGACCGTCGGGGTACTTCACCCGAGTGACGAGGGCCGGTACCGCCGCGTCGCCCCGCACGAGCGTGGTTGTCGCTCCGATGGGATTCACGATCTTCACCGGGGCCCCCCAACGGTCGACCCAGAAGGTCGCGTCGTCCGCCACATTCAGGCGCGGCCCGAAGATCTTCGTGAAGCCTTGGGCCGTGTCCACGGCGAGCTGCCCGCTCGGCCCGGTGGCCAGACCCTTCTCGTCCCAGGGATCGAACGTGGTTATCGCCGAGTCGGCCACGCTCGGATCGAGGGGCACGCTCACGCGCGTCACCCGCAAGCCCTTCGCGTAGGTGAAGTGGGTCGTGTAGCCCCGCCGCGTAGTGCGCTGTGTCATCCGCCCCGAGGCGTCGTAGGCGAACCCGGTCGAGTAGTTGTCCGGGTCCACGAGGCTCGTCAGCCGTCCGCTCGCCACCGTGGCGTCGAGCACTCGGAGCGCGGGGTCCGTGATCCGGTCGAGTGTTCCGCCCGCGTCGTAGGCGAGCGTGTACGTAGTTCCCGCAACCCCCTGGGGCGGGACTTGGATCCTCGTGAGCCGGAGCGGCGACCCGCTCCACGTGAACACGGTCTTTTGCCCGGTGCGGTTCACGGTCTCGATGTGGCGTCCGCTAGCATCGTACTTCACCTGGATTCCGTGCCGCAGCGTCCGCGTGTAGGTCAGCGTCCCCGGATCG
This sequence comes from Gemmatimonadales bacterium, assembly GCA_035559715.1. Classification (GTDB taxonomy): domain Bacteria; phylum Gemmatimonadota; class Gemmatimonadetes; order Gemmatimonadales; family GWC2-71-9; genus JACQHC01. The sequence goes on from DATMAW010000222.1 coordinate 9,671, forward strand.
TAGCGGAGCGTGTCCCGATACGCGCCCGCCGCGGCTTGCCAGACGTCAGTTCCGACACTGCGATAGACCTTCGCCGAGCCGTCCCCGCCCACCCACAGGATCTTGTTGCCGGGCTGGCCCGGATAGAGCTGTTCCACCCCCGCAAGCCACCACCCGGCGCCGAACTCGCTAGCGCTCCGGTTGACCACGATCAAGGTGTCGCTGAGAACCGCGTCGTAGCTGCTGCCAGTGTACTGGTTGCGGACCAACAGGGTGAACGGATATAGCCCGGTCGCGTCTGCTGAGGCATCGTAGGTCAGGGCAATCTGCCGAGTGAAGGGTGCGTTGCCCCAGCCGGTGTAGGTGGCCGACGCCCGGATCGCGCCGCTCACCGTCAGCTCGGCGTACACGCTCGTGGGCTGCGCAATGTTCGCCTGATTAACGGTTGCCACGACGACGGGTTTCGGCACGGCCTGAGCCGAGTTGTAGAGCAGGGTGAGCGAGCGCTCACGCCCCATAGTCATGTAGCCCGGCATACTGTGACTCACGAGCAAGTCCCCGCACTGCCATGCCGAGGCCTCGCCCGCGCCGGACGTCAGGCAGAACGACCGGTCCCGGTGGTCGCCGTTGTGATGGCGGAGCGCCACGACCGGCGGACCCGGCGGGACGACCGTAACGTTGTACGACCCCTGATCCGTCGCGTGGCCGGTTGCCGTCATCAGCACCGTCCCGCTGGTTGCGCCCACGTTGACAGTGACGGTGACGACGCGGCGCTCGCCCACCGACAACGTGGCCGAGGCGGGAGTCACGGACACGCAGCGCGG
>DATMAW010000223.1:0-4132 GCA_035559715.1 Gemmatimonadales bacterium
GCTAACGTATGATCACCCTCCCCCCGTGAGCCGCCGCACCATCTCGTCCCGCAGCGGGAGGGCCGCCGGACGAGCAGGCCACAGCGATTATCGCGACAACAACGACCTGCCGCATCGTTCCCTCCTTCTGGCCGGCGCGACTTCACCTCCCGCTCCCTTCAGAATCTGTTCGTGGCCGGGAGATTTGACGAGGCCGCCCCGCGGTCACGCTGCCCGAATCCACGGTCGGAGGGCCTGCTCGCGACCGACAGTCGCGTTATTTCGCCCACGGCTGCGTACTTTCGATCACGCGCCGGCCCCGGGTAGCTTGTACGATAGGCACCGGCAAGATCGGGAGAGGGGAATGCCGGTGACCGCAAAGCTGTCACGCGAGTTTTACGAGAAGTTCGGCGACAAGATCGCCGACGAGTTCGTCAACTGGTTCAACCAGGTGGACGCCACGTACCGCGCCGAATTCAAGGACCTCTTCGAGGTACACTTCACGTACTCTTGACTCTCGAACGGCGGCTGGGCGAGCAGACCTGTTGGCTGTTCGGGGCCTGGGCGGTCGTGCTGGGGTCTATGATCGGGTTGTGGTTTCGTGGCTAGAGCTACGGGCTGCGCAGCACTGCCCTGACCGAATCCACCCGGGCCTCGGTCGCGGCAGGTGTAATCCCCAGCAATTCCGCGAGCAGCGCGTACACGTGAATTGATTGAAACGGCGGCGCCACCACCCCGCGCCGAATCCTGGGTCCCCGCCCCACGAAGAACGCCCCCATGTCTCGCAGCTCGGGGTCCCACCCATGCGTGGCCCCCCTGAACCGCGTGGAGTCCCGCGCCAGCTGCGCCCGGGTGCCGATGGACCACCCCGGATCGGCGTGGCCCACGATGAGCGGGATCCGGCGGTGGTTCGAGTAGTGAAACCGGGCCGGCACGTCCGCGCGCCGCCACACTTGAAGGCGCGGGTGGGCGTTGCGCAGCGCCGCCAGGATCTCCTCTTCGCTCATGCCGCGCGGCCAGATGCCGAGCACCGGCGTCCAGTCCACCACGTCCACCCGTTCGAGGTCGAGGTAGTCGTCCAGGAAGATCACGCGATCGCGGCTGGTGCGGATCATCCCGTGATCGGACGTGACGATGACGTGCACCGAGTCCAGTATGCCGAGCGAGTCGAGCCCGTCGAGCAACCGCACCAGTGCGGAATCCACGCGCCGCACCGCGCGGACCAGTTCGGGCGAGAAGGGACCGTGGCTGTGACCGGCGCCGTCCACGTCGTCGAAGTACAAGGTGACCAGGTTGGGCCGCCGGCTCGAGGCGAGCCAGGCGAGCACCGTGTCCACGCGGTCGAAGTTTGGCACGCGCCCATCGTACGGCTTCCAGCGCGTGGGACGAACCCCGGCGATCTCCGCCTCGGTCCCCGGCCAGAAGAACGCGGCCGCGGTTCCGCCTTGGCGCTCCACCGCGACCCAGATGGGCTCCCCACCCCACCAGCGCGAGTCCGTCACGGCGTTCCGATCGCTCAGGCTGAACCGCGCGTTCAGCACGGGATCGAACATGTTGTTGGATACGATGCCGTGCTGCTCCGGGTACAGTCCCGTCACGATGCTGTAATGCGCGGGAAACGTCTTGCTCGGGAACGGCGGCACCAGGCGCTCTGCCCGGGCGCCTTCTCGTGCCAGGCGCGCCAATCCCGGCGTGGGGATTGAATCGAAATAGTCCCAGCGATATCCGTCAATGGAAACGAGGATCACCGTGCCGCGCGGTCCGGGCGGCGCCGCCTGCCCTCCCCTCCACGCTGCGAGGAGCACGCAGGCGACCCACACGGCTCGCCTTACGGGACGAACGACGGTCTTCGGGCAGCGGGTCATGGAGCGACGCCTCTACGGATCGGCTCTGAACGAAACCCACCGCGCCACATTCAATCAAGCTCCGGGTAGGACAACCAGGCCTCATTTGCCGCCCGTGCAAAGTCCCACTCGCGTACAACGCGGTGGTGCAGACCTTCAGGAAGCTGGACTGGGCCGCGCTCAATCGCCTGCTTGACGTGCCGCGGCGAGGATCTGCCGCAGCAGGCTCACCACGGTCCGCACGAAGCGCCGGTCTACCTGATACAACACGTGTGACAGTGGCGTCCGGGAGAGCGGCCACGGCCCCGCGTGGACGGGGACGTCTTCGATGGTCGTGCCGTGGCGATCGTCCCAGATGTCGGCGAGCGGGTAGCCCAGCGGGTCGCCCGGAGCATAGAGGTTGATCCAGCGCGCCACGTCCCTGTACCTCGGGTCCAGCTCGGGCGGCGGAAACGTGATGCACTCCACCGGTGGCGGCGGCAGAAACAACGGGATGTTGGATCCGTAGGTGACCAGGCCCACCAGCGTGCGGCAGCATTCGAAGTCCGTGCGACCCACGCGCCGCTTGCCCCGCTCGTCCCAGAGGTAGTTGGTGACGATTACGCTGCCGAGCGAGTGCGCGAGGATCACCAGCGGTGCGTGCGGGCTCGAGAGACTTGCGGCCAGCGCTTCGAGCGATGCACGCAGGCGCTCGTGCACCTCGCCGTACACCGGAGTGCCGCGCTTGAAGTAGCCGGAGAGATAGCTCGCGGGATCGCCCAGCGAACTCGTCACCCAGCGGCGCAGCGGTTTCCACCCGAGGGGCTTGCCGGGGGCCGTGAGCTTGTGCCACGTCACGTCCTGGTGCCGCTGGAGGATGTCGCCCCAGTAGCAGGGCTGGAGCCGCACGCGAGCCGCGGCGGCGCCGAGGCGGCGGGCGAGCCGCCGCATCAGCCGGTCTGCGAAACTCGCCCGCTGGCGGCCCATGCCGTGGACGATGAGGACGCCGAGGTCGCCCGGCATTGCTGGATACTACGCCCTGCCGCGGTTGGCTGCACGCGCATCGCTCGTAGGCCCGGGGCCGTAGGTCGCCGAGCCACGCCTCATACTATGAACGCTGCGCCGGGCCTTGTATCTTGCGCCGCCGACGGGGGCAGCAAGCCCGTCATCTCACCAGTACCTCTGACAGAAAGGCGACGACATGAAGCGATCAGGTTGGCTCACCACCGGGCTCCTTGCGGGAGCGGCCCTGGCGTGCGGCGACACCACGGGCGTCAGCACCGACAGCCTTGTGGGCACCTGGAACGCGACCAAGTTCGAATTCAGCAATCCTGCCAACAGCGCGCAGAAGGCCGACCTGGTCGCGCTTGGCGGGTCGTTCACGCTGACAATCGCGGCGTCCGGCTCATACACGGCGACCTTCCAGGAGCCGGGTGGGGCCGCGGAGACGGTTACCGGCACGATCTCCGTGCAGGGTGACACGCTGACGGTGTCCGAGTCCGGGCAGGGCAGCCCCACACGGTTCAGAGCCTCACGATCGGGGAATACCCTGACCCTGGATTCGTCGGACGAGGAGTTTGACTTCGACGACAACGGTACCGAGGAGCCGGCCCGGCTCGTGATCGTGCTCGTAAAGCAGTAGCGAGCAGTTCCCCCCGAATGCGGCGATGCACGCCTAGTGCGCCGCTCCCGGCATGACGGCACGTACGGCATGCACGTGGCCACGATCGAGTGCGCGTCGCCCGCGCTGGCCCGGCGGGCGACACGCTCGAGCGGCGGCTCGATAGGAAGCCTGGAGCCTCGCGATCCTCAGCTCACGTGGTCAGTGACAGCTCGATCGCGTACGCCACCTCCACGTCCTGAAACCGCGCGAGTCCCACCTCGGGGTGTCGGCCCACGCCAAACGCCTGGTGCTCCAGGTAGAAATCGTGGATCGTGGCCACGTGATCGGCGCCGTTCTTCTTCAGCAGCTGCACGGCGAGGTCGGCCACTCCGTTGATCACGTTCAGCGCGCCCATCACCTGCGTGGCGTCGAACCGATCCTCTGCCGCGAGCCGTTGAAGCAGGTCGTTCCACCCTGACTCGGTCTTGGCGCGTTCCACCGTCTGCGCCACGGTGACGAGGTCCGAGTCTGACTCCATAACCAGCGCGTGCAGGTCCACGAACCAGCGCGGGTCGGTGAGGTAGCCCAGCAGCATCCCGCCCTCGCCCAGCGGCAGCTTCTCGCCCTTCCGCACGCCCGGAAAGCGGTGGCTCCTGAACTCGGCCGTGCGGCCCGAGCCGGTGAGCACCCAGGAGACGAGGTAGATCTCGCCCGCTTTCCCCGCCAG
>DATMAW010000224.1:0-5124 GCA_035559715.1 Gemmatimonadales bacterium
GGTAACCGCCGCATCGCGCTTTGGTGAACCAAACTGGGCTACACTTGTTGCAGCATGCACATCGGTGCAGCTTCGAGCGGACCGGGGGGCGGAATGCCCGCCGCCGTGAACGGCGGGCCCGGGGCACCAAAGAGCGGCCCACTCGATGAGGATCTCCCTTCAGGGTGGCGGGAGTACTGGCGGCCCCCGAGCGGGCGAGGAGACCGGTGATGGATGACTCGGTACTACCGAAGAGCATGGCGGGCCGCTGGCGCCGGATCGCCGCGCTGGACGCGCGCGTGCGGCCGGGCTGGATGGGCGGGTGGCTGCCGCGGGGCGGCCAAGCGCTCGTCGAGCTGGCGTTCGTGCTTCCGATGTCGATCCTGCTACTGCTCGGCGCCGCGGACCTCGGCCGCGCGTTCTACGAAGCGGAGGCGATCCATCAGGCTGTGTCTGCGGGCGCGCTCGAGGCGATGAACACCGCCCATGTGACCGCGTGTCCCTCTCCTTGCCTCCCCAGTAAGGAGCCCTGCTTTGGAGACACCGGCGTCACATGCGCCAATGACCACGTCCTCTGCGCCATGACGCGGGCTGTCCCGTGGCCAAACGGGGGCGACTGCCGGGTCCCGAACTCGAGCGACACGATTTTCCTAGGAACACCCGACAATCCCACGCAGGATCGGTGGGTCGCGGCAGACTGGGACCCGAATGACGCGTTCACCATCACCATGCATCATACGTTCCGGTTCATCACGCCCTTTCTGAGCCAGACGAAGACCCTCACCTTGACGTCATCGATCACCGCGAACCGCAAGGTGCAGTAGGAAGCACGGCCGGTCCGATGTTGTGGATCAGCTTCTCGAGGCGAGCCTCCCAACCGCTGCAGCAGTCGCGCCTGGCCTCGCGATGCGGCCGGGCCCAGACGCTCGTGGAATTCGCGCTCGCGGTAGTGCCCTTCCTCACCCTTGTATTCGGGGTTATCGAGTTCGGCTGGGCGGTCTATAGCTACAACACCATCAACAGCGCGGCGAATGAGGGAGCGCGCCGGGGCATGGTGCTCAACCGCCCGCTGCCATCGAACCCAACCGGGCACCCGTACGCAGAGGTCGGCAACAGCGATGGATCATATACGAACCCGTCGTGCGATTTCAGCACGATTGTCGGAACGGTCGGGTGCACCCTCGGGGTTCTCCCCAGGGCGCGGGTCGAGGTCATCGTCGATGTGCCACCGTTCCAGCCCGGCCAGAGCGTTCCCCCCTACAACAACGTTTCGGTCGAAGTCCGATACGCCTACCAACCCATCGTCGTGTTCCCGATCAGCGGGGCCTTCACAATGACCGGTAAGGCTGTGACGCAGACGCAGTGAGGAGCAGAACGATGCTCTGGAGTGCTTTATCTCAGATCGGGAAGGAATCCGTCCTTCTTGCCGTAACCCAGCACCGCAGCCGGGGGCAGATCCTCGTCATGTACGCGTTCATGCTCACTGCACTTCTGGGCTTCACCGCCTTGGCCTTGGACGTCGGCGTGGCGCTGATCGCCAAACACAACTACCAGAAGATTGCGGCCGTCTGCGCCCTCCAGGGTGCCCAGAACTTCGCGACCGGCGGAAACGTCGCCAGCAGCGTTGCCTCATGTGTGCAAACCAATACGGGAAACACGATCACGACCGGCTCCGGACTCACTGTCAACATTCCTCCCCAGCGCGGCGCCCACTCCTGCGCGAACGATCCGGCCAATTGCAACAAATTCGTCGAGGTGGTCATCGATAAGCCCCAGCCGACGTTCTTCGCCACGATTTTTGGGGTGAACACCCTTGCCGCGTACGGCCGAGCCGTCGCCGGCGGGTTCGCACCGGCAGAATACGCGATGATGTCGCTTCAAGGAGGGATCAGCTCAACTGTATCTAGTGGCACCCATTTCGGTTCCGTGGACGGTAATGCATGCTCCCGAGGCAGCTGGGACATTAATGGTCAGTTTACGGTCAACGGTCAGGCCGTAGCCAACCAGGGGTTCGTCGGGGGAAATGAACCGAACGCCTCCGGCGGTACCATCACCGGCGGCCCACCGTGCTTGGACCCCGACTATGCCCTCCCATCTCCACTTCCAGCGTATGCTGCACCACCAACCACGGGCACCCAGTGTGTGCTGCCCGCCAGCGGCCAGGGCTCAAACGATTGCAACGGAATCAGCGGCGCGGTCGTGATCCCATGCGTGGATGGGCCCATGTCCGTGGTGGACCCTGCACATACCTTCGGCACTGTCTATGTCAGGTGCAACGACGACGACACTATTGTCCGGATCTACGACCGGCGGTGGCGAGTACTCATCCACCCATCCAACGACGCCAAGGTTGAGCTTATGGGTGCGTCATTGGGCACCACCCCACCGAGCGATACTGGACCAGGTATCTTCAAGACCATCACCTCCTGCAACCGTCCAGATCCAGACCTATCTTTTACCAACTGCGGCAACGCCAACAATCAGACGCCGCAGATCACACTCAAATACGGCTATTACGACCGCATCGACGCAAGCAAACTTTCATCCACTGGATCTCCTAGCTGTGGTTCTTATACGGCGAAGATCTGTTTCAAACCTGGCCTATACCTGCTTAGCACCGGATTTCTCGGCAACAATGGACTAACCGTCGCAAGCCAGACCACGGGGCCGGCGTCGCCTCCAGCGAAAGGCAACGGAGTATCCTTTGTCGTCGGCATCACGTTTGATCCTCGGGGTAAGACGGGGGGTAATGGCGGGCTAAATTTGGATTGTTGCGCCCAAGAAATGGACAATTACATCCTCATCTATCACCTTGGTGGTTGTAATCCGCCATATTCTGACGCGAGTAATCCCCCGCCATCCGCAGTAGATCCACGCACGGTGTTTCCCGTGTGGCCGGCGGCGACTGGTGGACTGAACTGTACGCCGAGCGACGATTGGAGAAACGAACTTCAGCTCCAGGGGAACAACCAGACCCAAGTGTACAATGGCAGTATCTACTCACCCTACCAGTGCGCAGACCCACCGATCCCACCCGGCGACGCTTCGTTTCCGCCGGCCTGTCCTTCCGGATCGGCCGCATCACCTCCAACTCCTCCAGGTACGCGGTTGCCACAGTACGCCTGTGGCTATCCTGGGAACCCTTCAGAGTGCATCAAGGTAGGGGGAGGATCGACCCAGGTAAATGGCCAGATCGTGGCCCCAAGCATCCAATACAACGGTGGGGGCGTGGCCGTGGATCCTCCAACAGGATTCGCTCCAACTGGCCAACAGCCGTACCTGGCGGAGTAAGCGCGGCTCCTCTGCTCACTGACGCTGGTACCCGTTTCGTTTTACGCGCCCGCGACGGAGATCGGTTTCGTGCCGGGCACGCCGAAAAGCATACCTAACGGTAGCCCCAATGCATTCCAATGTGCACGGGGAGCATACGCACGCCGTCCCGCGCGCGGCGCCGGCCCCGTTTGCCGTGGCCTGAGTGAACCATTTCACTCTGGCGGCGCGCGGACCGAGGCAGCAGGCGCTGGGCGACCCCGGTTCCACCCTCTATAATGGCGGCCAGACGCTTCTATCGAACCGCAACATTCGACCGATGAGTGCAACCTTTTGACCCAGGGGGGCTGGCTCTATGAACCGTCGCCGGATCGGATTCCTGTTCATCGCCCTCGGCGCCATCCTCAGCCTCTTCGTCGGCTACTTCGTCTTCCAGACGTCCGCCGAGGCCGAGCAGCTCCGCAAGGAGAAGCCCACCCGCTGGGTCGCCGTGGCCGCCGCCAACGTCCCGGAACGCAGCACCATCCTCGCCGATCAGGTCACGCTCGTCCGCATGCCACCGGAGGCGATCCCGCCGGGCGCGATCGCCACCCCGCCGGAGCAGGTCATCGACCGCGCTCAGGCGGAACGTGAGCTGCTGCCGCGGGTCGTCGGCCAGTACACCCCCCAGCGCATCTACGTCGGTGAGGTCTACAACGCGGACCGCCTGGGCCGCACCGCCCCGCCGCCCGCGCCACCCGACGCGCCGGCCAACGCCATCCCCGCCGGGAAGGTCTGGTACCACTTCGAGGCCACCCAGAACCAGCTCATCTCTCAGCTCGCGCTCGTCCGCCCGGGCGACCACGTGGACGTCTATTACACGACCACCGAGGGCCTCGCGCCCGTGCCGGAGACCAACCCCACCACGGAGACGCTGCGTCGCCTCTACACCCGGCGCATCCTCCAGAACCTCAAGGTCCAGAACGTCGGTCCCTTCCCCATCGGGAGCAACTACGACCCGCCCACCCGCATCATCACCTTCGAAGTCACGCCGGATGAAGCGCTCCTCCTCAAATGGATTAAGGACGCCGCGAAGATCACCGGCTCGATCGAGATGGTCGTACGGTCCCCGCAGGACCGGGACCTATTCCCGCCGCTCACGATCGACTTCGACACCGTCTCGCGGGAGACCGGTATCGGGACCGGCACCGGTTTCGGACAGTAACAGCCCGGTGACAGCTGGCGGGAAGGAGAGGGGGCATTGTTGCCTCATCGTTCGCCCGCCGGCACTGATGGAGTAACATTCAACAACACAAGTGCGTCTCAGCCAGCTCGAGAAGGGAGCCACCTCGATGGGCCTACTCCGCAGGATCGAGCGCGGCGGCGCGCCGCCGCCGAGTAGTCAGCCGCCCGCGCCAGCGCCACCGCCCTCTGCACCGGTGCCGTCCGCCCCGCCGCCCACCGCCCAGCAGCCGCCGGCACCGCCATCGCTTGAGCCGAGGCCGGGCGGCCTGGCCGGCCAGGCGGCTCCACCCCGCGCGCCGAGCGTGGCCGTCCGGCCCGGCCAGAACCAGATCCTCCGCGACCTCAAAACCCGGGTCAAGTCCGAGCTGATCTCCCAGCTCGATCCCAATATGGACCTCTCCAAGACCGCCGAGGTCCGCCAGAAGATCAAGGTCCTCTTCGACCAGATCGTCGAGTCCGAGAACATCGTTCTGACCCGAAGCGAGCGCGACCGCCTCTTCGAAGAGGTCACGGCGGACATCATCGGCTTCGGCCCCATCGAGCCCCTCCTCCAGGACCCCACTGTCAACGAGGTCATGGTCAACGGGCCCAACCAGGTCTACATCGAGCAGAAGGGCAAGCTCGTCCTCACCGACGTCCGCTTCGACAACG
>DATMAW010000225.1:0-9953 GCA_035559715.1 Gemmatimonadales bacterium
ATCCGAGTACGATCCGCGTTCCAAGCCCTACCCGCAGCCGCCGCTACCGCTGTCGTACAACCTCGAGCTGCTCAAGCCGTGGGGGGAGAAGACCGGCATCGCTTTCTGGAGTCAGCCGTCGGCCAAGAACTCCGTGGCCTACCGCGGCCGGCCGGTGTGTTGCCGCAACGACACGTGCTCGCCCATCTGCCCGATCGGAGCCAAGTACTCGCCGGACTTCACGTGGGCGGCGCTCACCGCCGCGAACCGGGTTCAACTCGTCACCCGCACCCTCGTGCGCCGGCTCGTACTCGCGGATACGTCCGACCGCGTGAGCCACGCCCTGGCTTTCAGTCGCGACAATCCAGCCGAAGAGATCGAGTTCCACGCGCGGACCTTCGTGATCGCGGGCGGCTACGTGTGGTCACCGCACCTACTGCTGCTCTCCGCCAACACGCGCTTCCCGAACGGCCTCGCGAACCGCTCCGGGCTCGTGGGCAGGTACATGAACGGACACCGCAATGTGTTCGCCTACATCAAGCTCCCGATCAAGCTCTATCCCGGAATGAACGAACAGCACAGCCTCATGTCGCATCAGTTCATGAGACCCGGCCGGCTGGCGCGGTACGTCCGCCACGACCTTCGCATCTGGGAGTCCGCCGCCGGCAGTCAACCGCGGCTGCGCGACGATGAAGGCCGCGTAATGCTCGGTGACGAGCTGCTCGCTGATTGGAGGCGGCGGGCCGAACGCGGGACCGCGCGCGTTCGGGCGTACTACGACGTGCAACCACACCGCGAGAGTTCCGTTACGCTCGACCCGGATCGGAAGACGCCCTGGGGCGATCCCCTGCCCCGCATCAGCTACCGCGACAGCGACGATTCCGCCGCGCTCCGGGGGTACACGGAAGACACCATCAAGAGCCTGTTCCGGCGCATGGCGCGCGCCGGAGACGGCGAGATCATCCGTATGGGCACTGATGACTTTCAGGACCATCCGGCCGGGGGCTGCCGCATGGGCGACGACCCGGCGACGAGTGTCTGTGACAGCTACGGCCGGACGCACGATCACGAGAACCTGTTCGTCGTGGGCGCGCCGACGTGTGTCACGGCCGGGTGCGCGAATGGGACGCTGACGTTCGTGGCCTTAGGATTGCGATCGGCGGTGGCGATCGGAGAGCAGTTCCCGAGGCGGACGGCATAGGCGGCATGGGTGGGATGACGGCACAGTCTGCAACACGACATGAAGCAAGCCGGATGGGCGGCAAGGGCCGGCGCGAGCAGGGCCCCGTGCCACGGCCCCGCGAGCCCCGCTCCGCTGGCTGCGGAACCGTGCCATGACCGACCAGATGCCCGTGATCGTCCAGAGCGACGGGTCCGTGGCGACCGTGCGGTTGAACCGCCCCGACCGCCTCAACACCGTGAGCCTCGACCTCTACCGCGCCCTCGACCTGGCCTTGCGCGGCCTGGCACGCGACCGCGCCATTCGCGCCGTGGTGCTCACCGGCACCGGCCGCGGCTTCTGCGTGGGCGCCGACCTGAAGGCCCACGGCGATCGGCGGCTCGATGCCAGGGAGCGCGCCGCATACGTTCGCGCGGCGCAGAAAGCCGCGCTGGCGCTCCAGAGCTTCCCCAGACCCGTGGTCGCCGCCGTGAACGGACATGCCATCGGTGCCGGGCTTGAGCTCGCCCTCTCGTGCGACCTCACCGTCATCGCGCAGGAAGCGAAGCTCCGATTCCCGGAGGCGGCGCTGGGCACCTTCGTGGGCGGCGGCGTGACCTACACCCTCGTCCAGCGAGTGGGTGCGGCCCGCGCGCGCGAGCTGCTGCTGCTCGGCGACTTTTTCACGCCGGAGCAAGCGCTCGCCATGGGACTCGCCAATCGCGTCGTTCCCGCGGAGCGGGTTGTCGGCGAGGCGCGAGAACTCGCCGCCAGGCTCGCCGCCAACGCTCCAGTGTCAATCCGCCTCCTCAAGCAGATCCTCCACCGGGTGACGCACGCACGCGCGCGCGCCATCATGGCCCTCGAAGCTCGAGCGCTGCTCGAGTGCATGCGCACGCGAGACTGGGCGGAAGGCGTGAAGGCGTTCGCGGAAAAACGGCCGCCGCAGTTTGTCGGCGAATAAGCCTCACCCGCTCTCCCGGATCTTCCGGGCCACGTCCGTCGCGATCGTCGGCGCATCGAGAGATCCGACGAAGCGCGGGCATCAAGCGCTGCGCGCGCTGCTCGATGCCGGGTACGGCGGTCGCATTTTTCCGGTGAACCCCGCGGCCAAGGAACTGCTCGGCGTACCGGCGTTTCCAACCGTCGCCGCACTCCCCGAGCCGCCGGACCTCGCCATCATCTGTACGCCCGCGCCAACGGTCCCCGAGGTTCTCGGGCAATGCGGTACGACGGGAGTGGGCGGCGCGATCGTGCTCGCGGTGGGCGCGTCACGCGGTGCGAGCGATCCGATCGAGAACGCCATCCGGAGGGTGACCCGATCAACGGGCCTTCGAGTGATCGGCCCCAACACCGCAGGCGTTTCCAACTTCCCGCTCGGCTTGAATCTCGTGGGCATCCCGGGCGTTCGTCCCGGCCGGCTCGCCCTCCTCATGCAGTCGGGCAACGTGGCCCTTGCCCTGATTCAGGAAGCGATGACCGACACCGCGGCCGGGATCTCTACGTACGTCGGCGTGGGCAATGAAGTGGACGTGGGATTTGGCGAGTGCCTCGACTATTTCGGCGACGACCCGGATACCGACGCGATCCTCGTGTACGCGGAGGGATTCCGCAACGGCCGCAGTTTCGTGGACGCGGCCCGCCGAGTCACCGCGCAGAAGCCCGTGGTGTTGCTCAAGGGCGGGCGGTCGGCGGAAGGCGGCGCTGCCGCGGGCTCGCACACCGGTGCGGTGGCCGGAGCGTACCCGGTGTTCCGCGAGGCGATGCGAGAGGCCGGCGTGATTCAGGTCGAACGCTCAGACGAGCTGTTCCCCGTCGGCGCTGCCCTCGCCGGGCTGCCACTGCCCCGACCGGGGAGCGGTGTCGCCGTGCTCGCCGATGGCGGCGGCCACGCTACACTGGCTGCCGACCTGCTGAGCAACGCGGGTGTCCCGCTCGCTGCGCTGGCCGAACCCACGCGGACCGCCATGCGGGCACTGTGCGGCGAAGCCGCCGCGGTCGCCAACCCGATTGACCTTGCCGGAGCGCCGGACCAGGACCCTGGCGTGTTCGTTCGCGCGCTAACGCTGCTCCTGGACGATCCAAGCGTTGGCGGCGTGCTCGTTTCAGGGCTGTTCGGCGGATACCACATTCGGTTCGACAAGAGCCTGCTCCCCGCAGAGTGCGCCGCGGCGGTTCAGATGGTTGAGCGCGCTGCGGCGTCCGGCAAGCCAGTGGTCATGCACACGCTCTACGGTTCCACACCCAGCGAAGCGCTGGACGTGCTGCGGCGGGCTGGGATCCCCGTGCAGCGATCGCTCGAGGTTGCGTGTCGCTGTGTCACGGCCCTGCACGAGCGAGCCAACCGATGGACGGCGGCGGCGCCGTCGCTTACGCCTCGCTCCCGCCCCTCGCCCCTCGCCGCCTTCCCGCGCCTTTCCTCGCCGCTTCACCACCTCCTCCCCGAGCCCGATGCCCGAGATCTCGTCGCGGCACACGGCGTCTCGCTCGTGCCGGCCGAGTTCTGCCGGACGCCGGAGGAGGTGCGTGACGCCGCTCGCAAGGTCGGCGGGCCAATCGCCCTCAAGGCGGTATCTCGATTCCTGGCGCACAAGACCGACGCGGGCGGTGTGCGGCTCGGCATTCCGGATGGCGACGCGGCCGCGCTCGCATTTCAGGAGATGGTTCAGGTGATACGCCGGCACCTCACCGCCCTGGGCCATCCGCCCGAGATCGCGGGCGCGCTCGTTTCCCCAATGCTCCCCTCGCCAGTGGCGGAACTTCTGGTGGGCGTGCGACAGGACGCGCAGTTCGGTCCGGTGCTCGTGATCGGCGCGGGCGGGCTAGGCGTCGAGTTGTTCGAGGACGTGGCAATCCGCCTACTCCCCGCCACAGAGGCGGACCTGCGCGCGGCGCTCGACCAGCTGCGGATCGCCCCGGTCCTCGCGGGGCACCGGGGACGGGCGGGCGTCAACCGGGACGCCCTCGTCAAGCTCGCGCTCGGCCTCGCGGCGTGCGCCACGGCGCACCCTGAGATCGTGGAGGTCGAGGTGAACCCGGTGTTTGCCTACGAGGACCGGGCCGTGGCGGTGGACGTGCGGGCGTACTCGACGAGGCCGATATGATTCCCGCCACCTGTCCATCTCGCCGCCGTGAATACGTCGCCGGGGCGGAGGCTCGCCGGGGCAGCGCGGCGGGGGCGGGGGCGGGGGCGGTCCGCTGACTACGTTCCCTCGCTGAAGTACCGCAACAACAGCATCACGATCCCGATCGTCCCGAGCCAGAAGACAAATGACCACTTGATCGTCTCCGCCCGAGCCTCGGCAATGTCCTGCTTCAGTTCAGCCCGCAGTCCCGCAATGTCCTGCTTCAACTCGGTCCTAAGCCCAGCAATGTCCTGCTTCAGCTCAGCCCGCAGTCCCGCAATGTCCTGCTTCATCTCAGCCTGCAGTCCCGCAATGTCCTGCTTCAGCTCGGTCCGCAGCCCAGCACTGTCTCGCTTGAGTTCTGCCCGGAGCCCGGCCATGCCCTCCTTGAATTCGGCCCGCAATCCGGTCGCAGTCTGATTTGTCTCGGCGCGCGCCCCGGCGATCTGCTGCTTCAGCTCGGCCGAGAACTCCACGAGCCGGTTCTCCAGCCGGCCAATGGCCTCCTGCACGGCCATAAACTCGACCCGGTGCGTCGTGTCCATCTCGTTGAACGCGTTGATGAGATCGCTCGCGGCCTCGGGTCCCAGCTTCTCGGCGAGCCCGAGCGAGAGTTTTCCGCTAATCGGCATCGGTCCTGATCCCGTTTGGCGCCGATGCCACCATACAGCATACGCTCGGCGGGGATATACGCGAAAGTACGCAGATCGAATCAAATCATTGCACGCCCGCCACGCGATTGCCGCCGATCCACACCGACTCGATTGTGCGCGTGTTTCGTATGTCGTCCAGCGGATTCGCATGGAGCACGATGAAGTCGGCCCACCGGCCGGGCTCGAGTGCCCCCACGCGATGCAGGCTCAGACATGACGCCGCGTCGCTCGTCGCGGCCTTGATCGCCTGCATCGGCGTGAGACCAGCCTCCACCATCATCTCCAGCTCCAGGTGCTCGAAGTATCCTTGAAACCGCGCCGGCGGGCCGGTGTCCGTGCCCATGGCGATCCGCACACCGGCGTCCCGCAAGCGCTTCACGTTGCGCTTGGCCACTTCGAGCTGCCGCTTGTACGTCTGCGCCGCGCGGTCCTGCCGCACGCGCCTCTGGCGCTCGGGATCACGCAGCGCCGTCAGAACTGCCGAGTCCGCCTCGGCCAGAAAGAAGGGATCCGCGAAGAACGCGGGCTCGCTCTCGTACACGAATGTGGAGACCTCGCGCATCAACGTGGGGCTGTAACACACGCCCCGTTCTTGCATCAGGCTGATGAACTCGTCATCCACTTCGCGGTCGCGCACGCTGTGCGCAATGAAATCTGCGCCGGCGCGGAGCAAGTCCATCGCGTCGCTCAGGTAATAGACGTGCGCCGCGACCAGCAACCCGCGGCCGTGGGCGTGCTCGATGACCGCCCGATAGGCGGGCGGCGCCATCTTGGACGCCGTCCCCAGGTTGTCATCCACGCGGAGCTTGATCAGATCCACCGGCATCGCCGCGTTCGCGTCCACCATGGCGCGTGCGGAGTCGGGATCGTTCGTGGCGACCACCGTGCCGGCCGTGTAGAGCCGCGCGTAGGCCAACGTCAGGCTGTCGCGCGCGGCGCGCGCGGGTAACGCGTCGGGCCGATCGCCGCCCAGGCTGTTCACCGTGGTGACGCCGTAGCGCGCGTATAGCGCGAGCTGCCGCACCACGTTCTCAGCGGAGTACTGCCCGGTCTCCAGGCCGCGCGTGTCTCCCACGTGCCCGTGCGCGTTCACCATGCCGGGCATGATCGTCTTGCCGGACACGTCCACGATGGTCGCGTTGGCGGGGATCTCAACGGCCTCCCGCGGACCCACCGCTTCCACCCGGCCCTCTCGCACGATCAGCCCGGCATTCTCGATCGCCGCCGCTCCCGTACCGTCAATCAGCCGGGCGCCCACGAACGCCGTCGCCGGGGGCTGGGGCTCGCAGGCGAGGAAGGCAAACGCGAAAAGTGACGAAACGAGGGTACCGCGGGGTCTCATCATCGGATGCACCGGAGTCGTGGTCGAGGGCAGGCAAGATGGACATTGCCGGCCCGATGGCAAGGTCTCCCGTGCCAACCCGAGAAGTCCCTGGAGAACCAATGAACATTCATGTGCGGAACGCCCTACGTCATTCGCTCGCCGCCTTCGCGTGCCTCACAGTACCGGCCCTGGCTCGCGGGCAGATCATTTCGTTGAAGACCGTTCCCGTGGCCGCGGGCGATCAGTTCATGGTGTTTCCGGCCCACAACCTGGGCATGGGCGGCGTGTCCATCGCGCTGGCGGACGAGTGGCTCGACCCGTACGTCAATCCATCCCTCGGCAGTCGTCTGAAGGGATCTCGTGTATTCGGCTCGCCGCTGTTCTACAACATCTCCAACACCAACACCGCGGCGCGCACGCTGCCGGTGAGCGTTCTGTTCGGCTCCGCCACGTGGTTCGGCGGGGGCTCGCTTGCGATGCAGCAGCTCGACACGGGGAACGACTTCTTCGGCGGCCCCATCCCGCTCACCATTCGCGACGCGCGGCTCGTCCCCGTGCCGGAGCAACTCTTGAGCGATCGCACCGCCACCAACATGTACGCGTTCGGCCTCCTCGGTCGAAAGTTCAATGACGGTCGGACCGCCATCGGCGCGAGCGGGTTCTATGGCAACCTGAACGCCGTGGACGGCGTCGAACTGCTGTACGCGCTGGCGCAGAACATTGACCAGTACGGCCACGTGGCCGACGTGCGGTTCGGTCTCGCGCATGACCTGGGTGGCGATCGGTCGCTCGAAGTCCTGGCCCTGCACAACGACTTCGACATGACGCACGACGTCACGTACGCCAACTGGGTATGGAACGCTCCGTGCGACACACTCGGCGGCCCGATCCCGTGTCCGCGGTTCGAGACGCGACTGGAAAACAACCGGGATCACACCCGTACCTGGGGCCTGCACGCCCGCTACCAGCAGCCGCTCACGGACACAGGCTGGCGCCTGGGCGCGATCTTCACGACGAACTACAAGACGCACCCCAAGATCCCCAACTACGAGATCATGAACATCCCGCGCGATCCCGGCAGCTCGTGGGCGTACAACGCGGGCATTGGCCTGTCGAGCACCAGGGGGCCGGCGCGTTTTGGATTCGATCTGATTCTCGAGCCCATCTGGAGTCACACCTGGGCGGAAGCGGATACGGCGATCACGACTCCAAATGGGAGGACCATTCCCGCCGGCGGCCGCACCGTGGAAAACCGCTTCGTGTTCACCAACTCGTACGTGCGTGTGGGCGTGGCCCGCGAGGACCACCGGACAGGCCTACAGCTCGGGCTTCAAGTGCGGTCCATCAGCTATCGGCTGGAGCAGGACAATCTCGTGACGGATTCGAGTCGCACGCAGCGGGAGAACTGGATGGAGTGGACACCCACCTGGGGCGGGAGCCTCAAGTTTCCGGAGTTCGAGATTCGCTACCTGGGGCGTCTCACGACGGGAACCGGGCGGCCGGGCGTGGCCTGGACGGGCGCGCGCGGTGCGGGACTCGAGATGGCCGCGGCCGCCGACATTATCGTGGCGCCGAGCGGTCCGCTCACGCTCCAGGACGTGAGCGTGGTGACGCATCAGATAGCGGTGACGTTGCCGATCAAGTGACGAGGCCGTGAACCCGCGGGGGGCTTCAGCCCGGGTCGCTGAAGTACCTCAAGAGCAGCATCACGATTCCGATGGTCCCGAGCCAGAACACGAATGTCCATTTGATCAGCTCGGACTGCACACCCGCCACCTTCACGCCCAGCCCGGCGATATCCTGTTTGAGTTCCGATCGCACCGCTGCGAGGTCCTGTTTGAGCTCGGATCGGACCCCGGCAATCTCGTGCTTCAGCTCGGCCCTGAACTCGACCAAGCGAGTGTCGAGCCGGGCGATATCCTGGCGCAGGTTCTTGAACTCAGATTGCTGAGCGGCTTCCATCTCGTGCAATGCGTTGATCAGCCCGCTGGCGACTTCCTAGCCCAGCTTCTCGGACAGTCCGAGCGACAGCTTCCCACTCAAGGGCATCGATGCGCTCCCGTATGCGTACCGATGCGACACTACAGCATACGCTCGGCGGGGGCATAGGCGAAAGTACGCGGGGATGGACCAGATTACCGCGAGCAGCCTACCCCTTGGGCCTCACGAACTCCTGGAACCCGGGGTGGTCGCGCAAGGGTTCGAGGAAGGGGTCGGCGTGGAACTGGCTCTCGAAACTCGTGCCTTCCGAGTAAGCCTCGCGGACCCCCTACGATATGGCGGTTGGGACGACTTGGCCAGGAACGGTCGCCTGGGATTCTGGAGTTCAGCCTCCCACGCTGAAGTACCTGAGGAGCGCCATCACGATCCCGATGGTCCCGAGCCAGAAGACGAACACCCACTTGATCAGCTCGGCCCGGAGACCAGCGATATCCTGCTTCAACTCGGCCCTGAACTCGACCAGCCGGGTTTCCAGCCGCGCGATGTCCTGACGCAGATCCTGGAACTCAGTCCGATGCAGAGTTTCCATCTCGTTGAACCCGTTGATGAGCCCGCTGGCGACTTCCTCGCCCAGCTTCTCGGACAGTCCGAGCGACAGTTTCCCACTCAAGGGCATCGATGCGCTCCCGTATGCGTACCGATGCGACACTACAGCATACGCTCGGCGGGGGCATAGGCGAAAGTACGCGGGGTGTACCGAATAATCGCGGCCCTATTGGCGTTCCATGGCGGTCACCGCCCACAGCTGGGGAATCGGCACGAGGATCAGCCACGAGGGCGCTGCCGACCCCGCAGTGACGGCACCCCGGCCAGCAGCGATGCTCACCGACGTGAGCAGCTCGAGGCCGAACGAGGGGCGACGGGCAGCGTTACACCCGAGCTATGGGGCCAACCTCACGGGGCCCAGGTACCGGTCCAACCATGCCAGAGACTCCCGGGCAACCATGTCGATCGGCATGTAGTGGGACCCGTCGTAGACCACCATTGCCTTGTCTTGTGCCGGCGCTCCTGCCAGCTCGAACATGGGTTTCTGCGAGGTCTCGAAAGGAAACCGGGGATCGAACCGGCTGGCGAGCACCAGGATCGGTGCTTGCGCCCAGGCAATGAAGTTGAACGGGTCGATCTCCGGCATCCACCGCACGTTGGCCAGACCTCCCACGAACGAGATGCCCACCTTGATCCGAGGCTCGACCGCGAGCACGATGGGCCAGTGGATCCCACCCCAGCTGTGCCCGTAGAACGCAAGCTTCGTGGTGTCGATGTCGGGGCGGGTCGCAAGGTAGTCCAGGCTGCGCCTGAGATCCTTCACCCATTGAATCACCAAATCTCGGCGACCGCTTCCGGTTGCGGGCGGAAGCCTGAACTGATCGCTCTTCCGGTCGAACGTGCCCAAGTAGAGCGGCAGGATTACCGCGCGTCCGGCCGTGACGAAGAAATCGTGAAAGGCCCACGCTAATTCTTCGATCCGGCGTGTGTTCAGGGCGAAACTCCCCGGCCAGTACACTACCGCTTGATAGGGCGGTTGCCCGCGCGTGCGCGAACCGGCCGCCAGAGCGGCGGGGTTCGGCGAGCGGACTACCCCCCGCCTTTGCTACCCCGTCTCCCACCACGCCACCTGCCCCCAATGCCCGCATGTCTTGCACTGGAGGGCCGGCGGCTCGCCGAACAGCGGGACTCGCGCGCCACAGGTCGGACACACCGCGTAGATCCGG
>DATMAW010000226.1:0-5268 GCA_035559715.1 Gemmatimonadales bacterium
GTTCGATGCGCACAGACACCTCCAGCGGCACGGACCGGCGCTGTGACGGACCGCTCGCGCCTGGGCGCCTGGCGTGCCCGGGCAGAGCGTGGCGCGCTCGTGCTGGCGCTTCTCGCGGCCCTCCCCCTGGTGGGGGCGCGGGCCATGATGTGCGCGGCGCCGTGAGCGCGGTAGGCCTGGCGTACGACGTCGTTGGCTGGGGCGACCCCGTGGACTTCCTGCGGCAAAGGGGATGGTGAGCTTCGAACCGCGTGTCGTTCAGTCCCCCCACTTCTGGATAAAGGTCTCCGCTTCCACGCCGAGCGCGTCCGCCACTCTCGTGATGTAGTTGAAGTACGCGATTACCTGCACGGCGTCATGAATCGCCCGGTCATCGAATCCGTGTGACCGCAACGCGTCCAGATCGGCCGGGGAAGCGCGATGCTGATCGTGCGTGAGCTTGGCTGCGAGCTCGCACAACGCGCGGTCGGCGGGCGCCAAAGGCGCGGCGCGCCAGTCGCGGACCACGGCGTGGACGAACGCATCGGCGTCACTCGGGTTGGGGATCGTATTGGCGACCTCGGCCCGGAGGTCGTGGGCGTGGGCCTGGGTTCAGTAGTGGCAGGCGAGCTCGGAGGATACGACGACGGCGAGTAGCTCGCGCTGCGCCCGCGTGAGGGGCGACGCGGCGAACAACACCGCCTGATAGAACTCGATGCTCGCCTTCATCACGCGCGGGTTGAGGCTCATGATGTGGACGATGTTCCACACCCGCCCCGCCCGGCGGATGGCGCGGTCGAATTCGTCCTTCAGCTCACCCGTGGCTTCGGATACCGGGACTTGCTTGATCCAGGGCACGCATCACCCTTCGACCACCCACGTCTGTCCGGCCCGCAGCACCTTGTTCAGATCGGCGTCGGCCACGGAGACCGCGCGGGAGCCGATCTGCCGGTACACCTCTTCCTCGTAGCACGGTCCCGGGTCGCAGTAGATCACGCCGAGTGCCACGGGGAGGTCCGGCGGTTGAAGCCCGAGCAGCATGGCGGCGAGCGTGCGGTTCTTCTCGTCGTGAACGAGGACGTCCCTTTCGGTCACACCGTTCTCGCCCACGGTCACGGCCTCGAGCTCGAGCGCACCCGGCTTGAGCCTGAGGCCACGCTTCTTGCCCGCGCCGAAGAGGAGGGGCTTGCCGTGCTCCACGAGCAGCTGCCGCTCGGCGGCAACGGTCTTCTCCGTGAAGTCCGCGAACACTTCGTCGTTGTAGACCACGCAATTCTGGAACACCTCGACAAACGACGCGCCGATGTGCGCGCGGGCGCGTTTGAGCACGTCCACCAGGTGGGGCGTGGTGGTGTCGATCGAGCGGGCAATGAACCGCGCGCCCGCCCCGAGCGCGAAGGCGCCGGGTATCACGGGGTTTTCGACCGATCCGAGCGGCGTGGACGGAGACCGCGTGCCGCGACGGGACGTGGGCGAGTATTGGCCCTTGGTGAGTCCGTAGATCTCGTTGTTGAACAGCACGATCTGGAGGTTCACGTTGCGGCGCAGCGCGTGGAGCAGATGGTTGCCGCCGATGGATAGTCCGTCGCCATCCCCCGTGATCACCCACACGTCGAGGTCCGGGTTTGCCAATTTGATTCCGGTGGCGAACGCCGGCGCGCGCCCATGGATGGTGTGGAAGCCGTACGTGTTCATGTAGTACGGGAAGCGAGACGAGCACCCGATCCCGGACACGAAGACGGTCCGCTCTGGCGGCGCCTGGAGGTCGGCCAGCGCCTTGTGCACCGCTTTGAGGATGGCGTAGTCACCGCAGCCCGGGCACCAGCGCACTTCCTGGTCGGACGCGTAGTCCTTGGGCGAGAGTTTCTCGCGCGGCGTTGCGACGGCGGTCATGACGCCTCCAGGCGAATGCGGAGCGCGTCCGCGATCTCCGCGATCTTGAACGGTTTGCCCGTCACCTTGTTCAGCCCTTCGGCGGGCACCAGGTACGTCGCTCGCAGCACGGTCACCAGCTGTCCGGTGTTCATCTCGGGTACCAGCACGCGGTCGAAGCCCTGGAGCAGGTCGCCGAGGTTTCGCGGGAACGGATTCAGGTAGCGGAGGTGAATGTGCGACACGGCGTGGCCGCGCTCGCGCATCTGCTTCACGGCCTGGTGAATCGGTCCGAACGTGGAGCCCCAGCCTACCACGGCGAGCTTCCCGCGCGGCTCGCCCAGGGCCACCTGCTGGAGCGGGATGTCGTTGGCGATTCCTGCGATCTTTGCCGCGCGGGTTGCCGTCATCTTCTGGTGATTCTCGGGTTCGTAGGAGATGTGCCCCGAGTCGTACGCCTTCTCGATGCCGCCAATGCGGTGCTCGAGGCCCGGCGTGCCGGGGACCGCCCAGGCGCGGGCCAGCGTGTTGGGATCGCGCACGTAGGGATGGAATCCTGCGGGATCGGTGCGGAACGTCACCGGGAAGGGCTCGATCGCATCCACGTCAGGAATGCGCCAGGGTTCGGCAGCGTTCGCCAGATAGCCGTCCGTGAGCAGGATCACGGGCGTCATGTACTTGGTCGCGAGCCGCACGGCTTCGACGGCAACCTCGAAGCAGTCGCCCGGTGTGGCGGCCGCGATGACGGCCACCGGCGAGTCGGCGTTCCGGCCATAGATCGCCTGATACAGGTCCGACTGCTCTGTCTTGGTGGGCATGCCCGTGGAAGGGCCCGCGCGCTGGGAGTTCACCACGATCAAGGGCAGTTCGGTCATCACCGCAAGGCCGATCGCTTCGGTTTTCAGCGCGATGCCGGGGCCGCTGCTCGACGTGACGCCCAACGCCCCGGCGTACGAGGCGCCGATCGCGCCGGCGATCGCCGCGATTTCGTCTTCCGCCTGGAACGTGACCACGCCGTGCTGGCGGAGATTGGCGAGCTGATGCAGGAGGCCCGATGCCGGCGTGATGGGATACGAGCCGAACACGATGCGCTTCAAGCCTGCGGCCCTCGCTCCGGCCAGGAGTCCCCACGCCAGGGACTCGGTGCCGTTGGCGGTGCGGTACAGGCCCGGCGCCACGGCCGCGCGCGGAACCGTGTAGCCCAGCACGCCGCTCGACATCTCCGCCGTCTCACCGAACGCATGACCCGCGTTCAACGCCGCGATGTTCGCCAACCTGAGGGTCTCCTGCTTGGCGAACTTCTTCTCCAGCAAGGCCAGGGTGCCTTGGCGATCGCGATCGTACATCCACAACATGAGGCCCAATGCCCACATATTGCGGCAGCGTAGGGCGTCCTTCTGGCCCAGGCCGAACGGCTGCACGGTTTCGAGCGTCCGCTTCGTGATGTCCAGCTTGAGAATCTGATACGGCGCGAGCGAGCCGTCCTCGAGCGGGTTCGTGGTGTATCCCGCCTTGGACAGGTTGCGCTCGTTGAACGCGCCGGTGTCCGCCACGATCATGCCGCCCGCGCGAAGATCGCGCAGGTTCACCTTGAGCGCGGCGGGGTTCATGGCGACGAGGACGTCTAGATCGTCACCGGCGGTCTGAACGTCGAGCGCCCCGAAATGGATCTGAAATGCGGACACGCCGAACGTGGTGCCGGCGGGCGCGCGGATCTCGGCCGGGTAGTCTGGGAAGGTGGCCAGGTCGTTGCCCGCGAGCGCGGTCTCCAGCGTGAACTGCGACCCGGTGAGCTGCATGCCGTCGCCGGAATCGCCGGCGAAGCGAATCACGACTGTGTCGCGGACCTGTCGGCCACGGTTGCCGGCGACGCCGGTGCGGGGGGGCGCGGGGGGCGCGGGGGTGCTCATTGCAACCTGCGGTCGATGACGATGGTAAATATAGCCACGGCGGCGGCTACCGCCGATCTTCCATCTTCCGGATCCCTTGCCGAACGTCTTCCGGCAGGCGGGTTTTCGTTCGGGTCGTGTAGTCGAACGCCACGATGATCCCCTGACCCTCGGCGGCGACGACGTTGTGAGCTCGGGAGACCACCCGGTAGGCCATGGTGAAGCGATCGTCCTGGACGTCAATCACCCGCGTGCCGATGAGCGCCGTATCGGGATACTGGAGCGCCACGCGGAAGCGACATTGGGTCGAGTGCAGGATGGCGCCCACGGCGCGGCTCTTGTACGACTCGAGGAGCCCGCAGCGCTGGAAGTAGGCGATGCGAGCGGATTCGAAGTAGCGGAAGTAGACCGCGTTGTTCACGTGCCCGTACGCGTCCATCTCGCCCCATTGCACCGGGATTTCGATGACGACGGGAAACTCGGCGCCGAGTGCGGCGGCGGCGTCCGGACTAGACACGCGGCGTGTGTCTCGGGCCCGGCTCCACAGCGCCGCAGCGTTCCGCCAGTGCCGGATCATCTAAGTACGGGATTCGACGCGGGACGGCCGACGGCATGACGGGTATCCGGGAATCGGGGCAGGGAAGATAGAGACGGGGCCGCGCTCGTCTCAATCCCGGCGTTGACTTCCGCGATGCGTCGCGGTGCTCAGCCCCCCGGTTGAGGACAGGTGTCAGGTGCCGGGTGTCGGGTGTCAGGTGTCGGGTGTCGGGTGTCGGGTGTCAGGTGATGCTGCGGCCTCATCCCTCACCTCTCACGCTCTTGTGTCCCCACTCCGTATCGCTCCCGCAGGACGTTGAGGTGGTGCTGCACGTGCCCCGGCGTGATGTAGAGCAAGGCGCGCGCGCTGATCGGTTTTCCGTTCGCGGTGCCCCGGCGCGCCCACGCGTCGGCGGGCATGCCGTGAACCAGGGCGAGCGTGGCGTTGCGGATGGCCACCCACTCCGCCACGAGATTGCCCAGTGGCCTCGTCTCGAACGCGCCAGCCGGCACGTAGGCCGTCTCGTCGAAACCCGGCAGCGGCGTTTCGTCCCCCCGAGCGACCCGCATCATGCGATAGCTGAACACCCGTTCCGCATCGCTCAGGTGTCCCACGACCTCCTTCACGCTCCACTTGTCGGGGGCGTAGCGGAAGCTCGCCCTGGCGGGCGAAAGGGCGCCGAACAGGACAGGAAGCTGGTCGAGCTGCTGGTGCATGACCGTAACGGGGTCCGCGCCGTCAGGAATCGTGGCGATGTAGCCGGCGTAGAACGGCGCGAACTCATCGGATGCAGGGCGGGGGACGGGCATTCGGCGCTCCTGTCGTGCTCGGTCCTGTCAGTGCAGCGTTACGCCGACCCCTAACTGGACCAGAGTGACGCTGATGTCATCTGTGGGAACCGGCGTTCCGTTGACCTTCAGTTCCACGCTGGAGGATGCGAGGCTATTCAGGAACGGGACGATCGAGACATTCCGACCCACGCGAATCTCG
>DATMAW010000227.1:0-20845 GCA_035559715.1 Gemmatimonadales bacterium
TGTCTGTCAGGAACACGTACGGCAATCGTTGGCGGCGGCCCGGGGCGGTGTGCAGCCCGCCAATGTTCACCTCGGTGATCGGCGGATGCCCGGCGAGCACGCGCTCCAGCGTGCCGACGTCCCCGACGATCACGATCACCCGCTCGTCGGCCGCGGCCAGCGACGTCAGGCGCGCCCCCGCCTCGGCGACCGAGACAAACTCGAGTGTCACCTCCGGAGGCACACCCAGCCGGTACAGGTCCTGCTCCCAATCGCTCGCCCGCACCGCGTCGTCCACCAGGAGAATCCGATGCACCCGCAGCGCCCGCCCCCAGCCGACGACCACCTGCCCGTGCACGTAGCGGTCGTCCACGCGCACGAGAACCAAGCTCATCGCGTGAAGACGCGCGTCGCCCGCTTCCCGCTTTCCGCCGCGCGCTGGGCAGCTTCAGCGGGAGACAGGTCCCGGTGATACACGAAATCCACCAGCATCGCCAGGTTCACGCCGGTGACGACGGCCACGTCATTGCCTGAGCGCATGTACTGCCCCGTGGCCTGAAGGCAGCTCCCGCCGGGCAGGTCAACGAACACCACGGCTGGATGGGTGCCCACGGCAGCTTTGACCCGCTCGCCGAGCGTGCCGAGGCTGCAGCCCTCGTTGCTCACCGCCACGAGTGCCTCGCGGTCCCCTGTGATCTGCCCCACGGCCTCCACCAGGGCGTCGGCCACGGCTGCATGCGACACGATTACGCCACGGAGCGGTTCACTCATAGTCTTCCGTGAGGTATTCGCGCAGTTCGCGCTGGTGGGCCATTCGTCGCAGCAGACGCGCGTTGAACGCCTGCGCCGCGTCCACCCCGCTGTACCGCAGCAGGTGGTTCATGGCCACGACCTCGGAGATCACGGTGATATTCTTGCCGGGATTGAGCGGCACCACGACATGTGGCAGCTCGACGCCGAGAACGGTCTTCGACTTCCCATCCAGACCGGTGCGTTCCACCTGCTCGGCAGACGTCCAGTCCGCCAACTCGACGACGACCTCGATCCGCTTTTGCTGCCGCACCGCGCGAATGCCGAACAGGGCAGACACGTCCACTAGGCCAATGCCCCGGATCTCCATGTACCGGTAGGACAGCTCGTTGGCTCGACCGATGAGCACGTCGGCGCCCCTGCGAGTCACGTGAACCACGTCGTCCGCCACCAGCCTGTGCCCTCGCTCCACGAGGTCGAGCACGCACTCGCTCTTTCCAATCCCGGATCGACCGATGAACAACAAACCGACGCCGTACACGTCGGCCAACGAACCGTGGATCGTGGTGCTCGGCGCGAACACCTCCGTCAGGTACGGCGTGAGACGCCGGTAGAACTCCGCGGTCTTCAGGGCGGAGCGCAGCACGGGCACCCCGCGTTTCCTGGCCAGCGCCAGCAGTTCCCGTGGCGGCGTCTGCCCTTTGGTCACGAACACGCACGGCAGGTCGTATTGGAAGAACTGATCCAGCGTCCGGCGACGCTGTGCAGGCGGCAGGGCCTTCAGGTACGCGATCTCGGTCTCACCGAGCACGTGCACGCGTTTGGCCATGAAGCGCCGCGTGAACCCTGCGAGCACCAGTCCGGGGCTCGACGCCTCCGGAACCGTGAGCACGCGATCGAGCCCCGTCTCTCCGGTCAACGCCTCGAGCTGGAGGGACTGGCCCTTCTGGGCCAACAGGTCCTTCACCTTGATCGTGGTCACGCGTTATCGCATTGCCTTGGGCGGGGTCCGCGAGTTGCGATGCGTCCGGCCCGACAGCCTCAGCAACTGCTGGCGCAGCCGGGCGGCGGCTCGATCGAGCGCCGTGCGAAAATCCGCCGCTTCCGCGGAAGCGATGCACACTTTTCCGCGAGGGAGCGAGATCTGCAACTCGACGATCTTGCGACTGTGGTCAGCGTCGAACACGACCTGCGCACGCTGGGGGCGTGGCGCCACCTTCGCCAACCGTCCTACCACCTCGACCGCGACCGTTTGGAGCGTATCGGGCACTTCGCAATGACGGGCCGTGATTGTCGTCTGCATCGCTCAAGACTCCTTACCGCTCGGACGAGCGGCGGCGATCGTCTCCAGGAGATGGGACTCCGTCGCGCGCGCGGCGGCATCCCAGGAAAACTCTGCGGCAAACCCGCGCGCGGCCTGTCCCAGCGTCGTCACCAGCGCGCGGTCGGCGGCAAGGCGCGCCAGGGCGTCGGCAAGCGCACGTGGATCCCCGTGCCGCACCAACAACCCGGTGACCCCGTGACGCACGGATTCCCGTAGCCCCGGTGAGTCCGAGGCAACCGCCGGCGTCCCGCAGGCGGCCGCCTCCACATTCACGATGCCCCACCCCTCCTTCGCCGACGGAAAGACGACGCCCCACGCGGCCCGCAACAGGTCCCGCTTCGCCACCTCGTCCACAAAGCCCAGGAAGCGGACCTGTTGCTCGAGCTTCGCCCGGCGGACGAGCTGCTCGAGGCGCGGCCGATCATCGCCGTCCCCGGCAATCTGGAGCATTACCGATCGCCCGCGGGACCGTAGCTCGTCCACGGCGCGAATCGCAACGTCCACTCCTTTATAACGCTTCAGCCGACCGACGTACAGAAACGTCGGCGCTGCCGCGCGCCGGTCCGCGTCCGGTGTGAACCACGCCGAATCCACGCCGGGGAAGATCACGCGGATGCGATGGGGTGCGACGCCCCGCCGCACGAGATCCTCCCGGGTGCTCTCCGAGATGGCGTGGAATTGCGACCGACGGTACACCCACGGCACCGGTTGCTCGGCGAGCCAGACGATCGCGGCCACCGGCCAGGGCGCCTCACGAAACGCGGTCGCCCCGAATAGATGCGGGACGATCACGTACACCGGCAGGTCCGTGATGGCGGGAAGATAAAGCGGGAGCTTGTTGATGTCCTCGACCACCACATCCCACTGCCCCTCCGCCAGCGCCGCGCGCACGGCGGCCCGTGCGTGGCGGGCGAAGGAATAGCGCCGTGCCACGCGCCGAACCGTAATACCGTCAATCACGGCGCCGGAGGCGCCGCCCGCGAACCCCGACGCAATCAGCGTCACGCAGTGGCCACGCGCCACCAGGCGCCGGAAGATCTCGAAGAAATGCAGTTCCGCACCGCCCGCCTGCGGGTTCTCCCGGTCCAGCCAGTTGACCGCCAGAATCTTCACAGTCTCCCCAGGCGCCGGGCGACGGCGTCGAGCACGCCGTTGACGAACGCCGGCGCGCGCGGTCCCGCAAACCAGCGGGCGAGCCGGATGGCTTCGTTGATCACCACGGGGGCAGGGGCCGTGGCAGCCAGAAGCTCGTGCGCCGCCAGTCGCAGCAGGATCCGCTCCACAAGGCCCATGCGTTCGAGCCGCCAATGCTCGATCGCCCCCGCCACTTCGCGATCCAGCCGCTCCACGTCTGCCGCCACGCGCGCGGCCAGCTCCACCGCGGCCCCGTTCTCCGCCGGCCCGCGCCCCAACCCGTCCACGACAAGTCGAAGGTCCGGCCGCCCCTGGATCTCCCACGCGTACAGCAACTGCAGCGCGCGTGCGCGTGCGCGGGTCTCAGGCCGAAGCACCATCCTCCAACTCGTCCAGGACGCGGCGCGTGTGCAGCGCCGCGAGCGCCGCCTCCACTCCCTTGTGCCCCTCCGATCCGCCGGCTCGGGCCAGCGCCTGCTCCTCGGTATCGCAGGTCAGCACACCGAACCCCACCGGTACACCCCGCGACCGTGCCGCCGCTTCGAGCCCGGTCGTGGCGGCCCCCGCCACGTACTCGAAATGGGCCGTTTCCCCTCGGATCACCGCGCCCAGCGCCACCGCCAGCCGATATCGCCCCGTGGCGAGCGCCCGATCAACCACCAGGGGTAGCTCGAAGGCGCCCGGCACCCAGATCACATCCACGGCATCCCGCGGCCAGCCGGCTTCGTGCAGCGTGTGAAGCGCGCCATCCAACAAACGGCGCGTGACATCCTCGTTGAACCGGCTGACAGCGACCACCGCCCGCTGGCGTCGCCGGGTACGAGATCGGGACGGCACGTCAGTGCGCCAGCAGGTGGCCGAGCTTGTCCCGCTTCACGTCGAGGTAGGCGCGGTTCTGGTCGTGCGGATCCGGTACGATCGGGACACGACCGGCCAGCTCGAGCCCGTATCCATCGAGGCCCACGAGTTTGCGCGGGTTGTTGGTCAGCACGCGGATGGACCGGAGGCCCAGGTCCACCAGGATTTGCGCCCCGATGCCGTAGTCACGCAGATCCGGCGCGAATCCCAGCCGCTCGTTGGCTTCCACGGTATCATGACCCGCGTCCTGGAGCTCGTACGCCTTGAGCTTGTTCAGCAGCCCGATCCCCCGCCCTTCCTGGTCGAGGTACACCACCACGCCCGCGCCTTCATCGGCGATCATGCGCATCGAGCTTTGGAGCTGCCATCCACAGTCGCAGCGCTGAGACCCGAAGACGTCTCCCGTCATGCACTTGGAGTGCATGCGAACCAGCACGTTGGGCTTGCCCGCGACGTCGCCGAACACGAGCGCCACGTGCTCGCGGGCGTCCACGTCATTGCGATACCCCACGATTTTGAATTCACCGTATGGCGTGGGGAGCTTGGCGTGCGCCACCCGGTGCACCAGACGCTCGGTCTTCAGACGGTACGCCACCAGCTGCGCCACCGTCACCAACGTCAACCCGTGCCGCTCGGCGAACGCCTCGAGCTGGGGCAGGCGCATCATCGTCCCGTCATCGGACAGGATCTCGCAGATCACCCCCGCGGGCTTGAGCCCGGCAAGCCGGGCGAGGTCCACGCTGGCCTCCGTGTGTCCCACGCGCTGCAGCACGCCGCCCGGCCGTGCGCGGAGCGGGAAGACGTGCCCCGGCCGGCGCAGGTCACTCGGCTCGGTCTCTGGCGCAATGGCCACCTGGATGGTGCGCGCACGATCGGCGGCCGAGATCCCGGTGGTCACGCCGAAGCGCTGCGCGGCATCCACGCTCACCGTGAAGGCGGTCCCGAAACCCTCGGTGCTCTCTTCAGCCATCTGCGGCAGGGCGAGTTCACGGCAGCGCTCGGGCGTGAGCGCCAGACACACGAGGCCGCGGCCGTATTTCACCATGAAGTTGATCACGTCCGGCGTAACCATCTCCGCCGCGCACACGAGATCGCCCTCACTCTCGCGGTCCTCGTCGTCCGCCACGGCTACGACGCGGCCGGCGCGAATGTCCTCAATGGCCTGTTCAATGGTCCCCAACGGCATCCTTGCTCCTCAATGCGAACCCGCAGGCGCGGCAAGCCAGGGGTGCAGCATTTGTCGAACGAGTTTTCCCATCATATCCGCCTCGATGTGCAACCGATCCCCGACGCGAGCGCGTCCCAATGTCGTGTGCGCCCGCGTGAAGGGGATAAGAGCCACCTGTACGACGCCCGGCTCCGGGATGGCGTTCACCGTGAGGCTCACGCCGTCCACCGCGATCGAGCCGTGCAACACCGTCACCTGTGCGACGTCCGGCGGCAGCTCGATGTCCAGGTACATCGTGTCGCCGATCTCGCGAACCCGCGTGACACGTCCGAGGCCGTCCACGTGCCCTTGCACGAAGTGCCCCCCCACACGATCGCCGACTGCGAGCGAGCGTTCGAGGTTCACCTCGCTGCCCGCGATCAGCTCGCCGAGCCGGGTGCGATCCCTGGTGGGCCCCATGACGTCCACGGTGAACCGTCCGCCAGCGACGCTCGTCACGGTCAGGCAAACGCCGCTCACGGCGACGCTTTCGCCAACCACGAGATCGGTGTACGGCGACTCCACCGTGAGGCTCAGTCCCGCTCCGTTGCGACTGGCCGCGCTCACGCGGCCGACAGCCGTCACGATGCCGGCAAACATAGCTCGCGATCCACCACCAATAAGCTATCGCGCCCCAGTGCCCGGCGCTCGACGACGCTCCAAGCGGCTGCCCCATCGAGCGTTACGGGGTCTCTTGCGCCAAAAGCCGCCACGCCAGTCCCAAGCCACACCGGGGCATGGATCCAGTACACCCGATCGGCCAGGCCTTCGCCCAGAAACGCCGTGTGGAGCCGCCCGCCGCCTTCCACCAGAAGCGAGCGAACGCCCAGAGCCCGCAGCGCTTCCAGGCCGGCCGCGAGACTCGTCACCGGGATCACCTTCACTCCCCGCCTCCCGAGCTCACCCTCGACGCGATCCCGAGCGGCGGGACGCACCAGCACGACCGTTCGCTCCGCAAGCTCATCTGTGAAGACACGCAACCCGCTCTCCACCTGCTCCTGCGCGAAGATCACGCGCCACGGTGTCGTACGCGGCACGATTGGCCCGCGCACCGTGAGCTGGGGATCGTCCTGCACGGCCGTGCGATGACCCACGGCAATGGCATCGTAACCGGCCCGTAACCAGTGCGCGTACTCGCGAGCCTCGGGCCCGGAGATCCATTGCGACTTGCCCCGCGCGTCGGCGAGGAAACCGTCCAGCGACGTGGCGACTTTGAGGGCGACAAATGGGCGACCGGAGCGAGCGCTGGACCAGAGGAATGGCGCGTTGAGCGCGGCGGCCGCGCGATCACGAACGCCGAACTCCACCTCCACTCCCGCGGCCCGTAGCACCGCGGCGCCACCGCCGGCCACGGGATCCGGATCGCGGATCGCCGCCACCACGCGCCGCACGCCCGCGGCCACGAGCGCCGCCGCGCACGGTGGCGTTTTCCCCTGGTGGGCGCAGGGCTCCAGGTTCACCACACACGTGGCGCCGGTCGCGTCACCGGCGGCGGCGAGCGCCGCCGTCTCCGCGTGCGCGCCGCCGAATTCGGCGTGGTATCCCTCGCCGATCACGGCGCCATTGCGCAGCAGGACGGCGCCGACCAGCGGGTTGGGCGCTACACGCCCCCAGCCGTTCAACGCCAGGGCGAGCGCGCGATCCATCGCTTCTTGCTCGGTCACCGGTCCTCAGCGGAGAACGACTCCCTGCCCCGCCACAACCTCCCCCACCATCCACGTTTCCACGCCAGCCCGGGCAGCTGCCGCGCGTACACGGGACTCCTTGGCCGGTGAGACGATCGCGATCATGCCGAGGCCCATGTTGAACACGCGGTACATCTCGTCTTGCTCCACACGCCCGCCGGTCGCGATCAACTGGAACAACGCGGGGACGGGCCAGTTTGCCCGCTCCACGGCCGCCTGGCACCCTTCCGGCAGGGACCGAGCCAGATTGCCGGGGATTCCGCCGCCCGTGATGTGCGCCAGCGCGTGCACGTGCTCGAGCACCGGGCGAATGGCGCGCCAGTAGCTCCGATGAACGGCGAGTAGCGCGTCCCCCACCGTTCCGTGCAGTTCGGGGATCGTGGACCCAACGTCGAGTCCCATCTGGTCGAACAGCACACGCCGTGCAAGCGTGTAGCCGTTGGTGTGGAGCCCGTTCGACGCATAGCCCAGGAGGACGTCTCCCAAACGCACCCGATCGCCGTGCAGCGCTTCCGATTCGGCAACGACGCCCACGATCGTTCCCGCCAGGTCGTAGTGCCCCGGCTGATACACGTCCGGCATCTCTGCGGTCTCTCCACCCGAGAGCGTCATCTCGTGCGCCCGGCATCCACGCGCGACGCCTTCGACCAGGGCGAGGATGGTAGCATCGTCCACCGCGGCGCCGGCGATGTAATCGAGAAACGCGATGGGGGTGGCGCCGTGCACCAGAATATCGTTCACGCAGTGGTTCACGAGGTCTTCGCCCACCGTGTCGTGCCGCCCGGCGCGCAAGGCCACGAGCACCTTGGTGCCCACGCCGTCCGTGCTCAGCACGAGCGTGGGCTCCGTCACGCCGCCTGGAATCCGGACCATGCCGCCGAACGCCCCGAGCCGCCCGCGGGCCAGATCGGTCCGCGTGGTCGCCACCGCCTCGCCGATGCGCTGCTTCACGCGCTCGGCCGCGTCGAGGTCCACGCCCGCCGCTCGATACCGCTCAGCCGGCACGGATCACTTCCGGATCGATGTCGAACTGCACGAGGTCGGCAAACTGCCGCACGCGCGCCGTCACCTCGGCGGGTCCGATCTCGTCGAAGCGCTGCGTGGAAAACCGTTCCACCGCGAACGACCCCATGGCCGCGCCGTACACCATGGCACGGCGCAGGTTGGCCGGGGACTGATCGTCGCTGCGAGCGAGATGCCCCATGAAGCCGCCGGCAAACGCGTCGCCCGCACCGGTGGGATCGAACACCTCTTCCAGTGGGAAGGCGGGGACATAGAACACGCGGTTGTCGTTCACCAGCACGGCGCCGTACACACCTTGCTTGATCACGACCATCCGCGGTCCGCGCTCGAGAATCCACCGCGCGGCTCGATACACGTTCCAGTCACCCGACAACTCGCGGGCTTCCGCATCGTTCACCATGAGCAGATCAATGTGTCGCAGCAGTTGCAGCAGCACGTCCCGCTTGCCGTTGATCCAGTAGTTCATGGTGTCGCAGGCCACGAACCGCGCGCGCTTCACCTGATCCAGCACACCCAGCTGGAGCTGCGGGTCTATGTTGCCGAGGAATACATGGCTGGCCTCGCGGAAGCTCGGCGGGATGCGCGGCACGAACTCGGCAAACACGCCGAGCCTGGTGTCCAGGGTCTCGCGGTTCTGAAGATCGTAGGAGTACTTGCCCTTCCAGCGGAAGCTCTCGCCGGGCCGTCGCTCCACGCCGGAAAGATCCACGCCCCGTTTGGTGAGACGCTCGAGCTGAGCAATGGGATAGTCCGAGCCGATGACGCCGACCATTTGCACGGGATGCAGCAAGCTCGCCGCGAACGCGAAGAATACCGCTGATCCACCGAGCGCGTCGGCCGTGCTGCCAAACGGTGTTTCGACCGAATCGAGCGCCACGCTCCCGACCACGAGCAGAGTCATTACATCCTCTCCGGTGCCGTCACACCCAGGAGTCCCAATCCGTTCGCCAACACGATCTGCACGGCGCGGGCCAGCACGAGCCGGGCCCGCTCCAGCGGCTCTCCCGCGCCGATCACCCGATGTCGGTGGTACCAACCGTTTACGAGTTGGGCCAACTGCTCCAGGTATGCGACGATCCGATGCGGCTCCAATCGCTCGGCCGCCACGTCCACGACCGCCGGGAACTCGGCCAGCGTCTTGAGCAACTCAAGTTCCTCGCTCTCCCGAAGCACGCCGAGATCCGTGCCCGAGGCGTCGAGCCGCTCGGGCTCTATTCCCGCCGTGCGAAAGATGCCCGCCATGCGCGTGTGCGCGTATTGCACATAGTACACGGGATTCTCTTCGGACTGTTTCGTCGCCAGATCCACGTCGAACACGAAGTGCGACTCGCTCTTGCGCATTAAGAAGAAGTAGCGCACGGCGTCGGCGCCCACTTCCTGCACCAGCTCGCGCAGCGTGATGTAGCTCCCGGCGCGCTTGGAGATCTTCATCTCCTCCCCGCTCTTCATCACGGTCACCATCTGGTGCAGCACGTACTCGGGATAGCCCTCGGGGATGCCCATCTCCAGGGCCTGGAGGCCGACCCGCACGCGGGTCACCGTGCTGTGGTGATCGGCGCCCTGCACGTTGATGGCCCGCGTGAACCCACGCTCCCATTTGGTCACGTGATAGGCCACGTCCGGCACGAAGTACGTGTACTCACCGCCCTTGTCGGGGCTCTTCCGCATCACGCGATCCTTGTCGTCCCCGAAATCCGTCGTCCGCAGCCACAACGCGCCGTCTTTCTCGTACGTGTGCCCTGCGGCCACCAGGCGACGCACGGTGTCCTCCACGTTGCCCTTCTCGTAGAGCGACGACTCCAGGGAGTACACGTCGAACTTCACGCCGAGGAGCTGAAGATCCCGGTCCTGCTCCTCGCGCATTACGCCCACGGCAAAGCGCCGAATCCGCTCCAGGTCGGCCCCTTCAGGATCGCCGGGATTGGCGGCCAGGTAGCGCTGCGCCACCTCCCGCACGTAGTCGCCGTGGTAGCCGTCCTCGGGGAACTCGGCGGACGGATCGCGCAATTGACGGATCCTGGCCTGGACGCTTCGCGCGAGCTTCATGATCTGCGCGCCCGCGTCGTTGTAGTAGAACTCCCGCGTGACGTTCCAACCCGTGGCCTCGAGGAGCGAGGCAATGGCATCGCCGAGCACGGCTTGCCGGCCATGCCCCACGTGGAGGGGGCCCGTGGGGTTGGCCGACACGAACTCCACGTTCACGCGCCGGCCTGCGCCCTTATCCGCGCGCCCCCAACGCGACCCTGCGTCGAGGATGCGCGGCAGCACGTCTGCCAGCGCACCCGGCGCGAGCCAGAAATTGATGAAGCCGGGTCCCGCTACCTCGGTCCTGGTGACCACGTCCGGCGGCAAGTCCGCGCGCTCGAGGATCGCGTGCGCCACCTCCCGGGGTGGCCGCTTCATGCGCGGCGCGAGCTTCATCGCGATGTTGGTGGCGAGGTCGCCGTGGCCCGAGTCTCGCGGACGTTCGAGCGACAGCTCGGCATCCGGAAATCCCAGGCCATCTACCACGCGGCGCAAGGCGTCCCGGAGCCGCACGGCTCCGACCTGGGTCAGGATTCGGCTCCGGAGGACTTGGACGACTTGGCCGGCTTGTCCGAACTCGCGGCCGCTTCAGTCTTGGCGGGCTTTTCCGGCTTCTCCGGCTTTGCCGCCGCTTCGTCGCCCGTTTTCTTTTCCGACCGTTTGTAGTCGGTGATGTAGAAACCAGATCCCTTGAACACGAGCCCGGCGCCGCCGGAGATGACCCGTTCCGTGCGCCTGCCGCACTTGGGGCACTTGGGCGCGGCTTTCACGCTCATCTTGTGGAAGCGCTCGAACTCGTGGCGGCAGGCTGGGCAGCGATAGTGATACGTCGGCATGGAGAGGAGTGCGTAATTTATTGGGGCGCTTAAGGTTATGCGACTGTTACGAACCGGTCAAGCGGCAGCTGTCCGTGGCGCCTGGGCTGGCGCTCGGGCCACGACACCGTCCTACGGGCTTGCCGCCGCTGCCACCTCCCTCGCGGCCCGGTACGTTCCCCACGCCGCGCGCAACACGTCGGAGATCTCGCCCACGGTGGCCCGCGCCCGCACGGCAGCGATGATCGCGGGCATCAGCGCGGCGCCCGGCGTATCCGCCGCCACGCGCAGCGCCGCCAACGCCGCCTCACATGCCCGCGCAGCGCGGCTGGCTCGGGCGCGCCGCACGCGATCCCGTTGTGCCGCCTCCAGGGCCGTGTAGTCGGGGACCTCGATACGCGGCGGCTCCTCCTCCGTCGTGAACCGATTTACGCCAACCACCACGACGTCCTCCCGTTCCACTGCCCGCTGATACTCGTACGCCGCGTGCGCGATGGACTGCTGGAAGAATCCCAGCTCGATGGCCCGCGCCGCGCCACCCATCTGCTCGACCCGCCGCAGCAGCTCGCGCGCCTCGCGCTCGAGCGCTTCCGTCAGTGCTTCCACGTAGTACGAGCCACCCAGAGGATCCACGGTGTTCGGCACTCCGGTCTCATAGGCGAGAATCTGCTGCGTGCGCAGCGCCAATCGCGCCGAGTCGGCGCTCGGCAACGCCAGGGCCTCGTCGAACGCGTTGGTGTGAAGCGATTGCGTGCCGCCGAGAACCGCCGCGAGCGCCTGAAGTGCCACCCGCACCACGTTGTTGGCCGGCTGCTGGGCGGTGAGCGTGGATCCGCCGGTCTGTGTGTGAAACCGCAGGCGGCAGGCCTGATCGTTACCCTGATACCGCTCTCGCACGAGCCGCGCCCACAACCGCCGGGCCGCCCGGAACTTGGCGGCTTCCTCGAACAGATCGTTGTGCGCGGCAAAGAAGAACGAGATGCGCGGCGCGATGTCGTTCACGTCGAGCCCCGCCTTCACCGCCCGGTCCAGATACTCAATGGCGTTGGCGAACGTGAAGGCGATCTCCTGCACGGCCGTGCACCCCGCCTCGCGCATGTGGTATCCGCTGATCGAGATCGGGTTGAACGGCATGCGTTCCACCGCGATGAAGCGGAACATATCCGTGACGAGACGGAGCGACGGCTCGAGCGGGAAGATGTACGTGCCGCGCGCCACGTACTCCTTGAGCACGTCATTCTGCACGGTGCCGCGGAGTTTCTGGCGGGGAATGCCCCGTTCCTCAGCCACCACGACGTACATCGCGAGGAGCACGGCTGCCGTGGCGTTGATCGTCATGGAGGTTGAGACCTGATCGAGCGGGATCCCGTCGAACA
This sequence comes from Gemmatimonadales bacterium, assembly GCA_035559715.1. Classification (GTDB taxonomy): domain Bacteria; phylum Gemmatimonadota; class Gemmatimonadetes; order Gemmatimonadales; family GWC2-71-9; genus JACQHC01. Next base: position 12,177 of record DATMAW010000227.1, read on the forward strand.
GCCGCGCAAGGTCGTCCACGGTGTCAATCGCGACGCCCACGCGGCCTACCTCTCCATCCGCCACCGCGGCGTCCGAGTCGTACCCCATCTGCGTGGGAAGATCAAAGGCGACGGAGAGACCGGACTGACCGGCGGCGAGCAGCTCGCGAAACCGGGCGTTGGTCTCCTCGGCCGTGCCGTAGCCCGCGTACTGCCGCATGGTCCACAGGCGGCCGCGGTACATGCTGGCGTGGATTCCGCGCGTGAACGGGAACTCGCCCGGTCGTTCCCGCAACGGCGGGGGTGCGTCCGCCGGCCCGTACACGGGCAAGAGCGGCAACCCCGAGGGAGAGCGCCGCTCGTCCGTCACCGCGCGACGCCGTCCGTTTCCCGGAGCGTGCGCTCCACGAACGCCACGTCCTCGCGGCTCCCGATCACGAGCGGCGTGCGCTGATGCAGCTCCGTGGGCTCGATGTCCAGGATCCGTCTCACCCCGTCAGACGCGGCGCCCCCGGCCTGCTCCGCCACGAACGCCAGCGGAGCGGCCTCGTACAGCAACCGCAGCTTGCCCTTGGGGGACTTGGTGTCCGCCGGATAGAGAAAGATGCCACCCGCGATGAGGTTCCGATGGAAATCCGCCACGAGCGAGCCGATGTAACGCGCGTTCTTGGCCCCCTTGCCGTCGGCCCCCTTCAGGCAGTCCACGGCTTTTCGATACCCGGGGCTCCACCGGGGATAATTGCTCTCGTTCACGGAGTAGTAGCTGCCCGCCGGAGGCGTCTTGATATCGGCATTCCACAACAGGAACTCGCCAATGGAGGGATCGAGCGTAAACCCGTGCACCCCGTGCCCCGACGTGTACACCATCACGGTGCTCGATCCGTAGATCACGTAGCCCGCCGCAACCTGCTTCTTTCCCGGTTGAATCAGATCACGCAGCTGCCCGGGACCCGCATCGGTGATGCGCCGGTGCACCGAGAAGATCGTCCCGATGGAGACGTTGACGTCAATGTTGGACGAACCGTCGAGCGGATCGTACAGCAACACGTACTTCCCCGCGCGGTACTCCCGCGGCGTTGGGATCGGCCCTTCGTCCTCTTCGGATGCCATCACGCACAGCCGTCCGGTGTGGGCCAGGGCCGCCTTCATGGTTTCATTGGCAAGCACGTCGAGTTTCTGTTGCTCTTCGCCCTGGACGTTCACCCGCCCCACCCGCCCCAGCACGTCCAGCAGGCCGGCGCGTCTCACATATCCGGAGATGATCTTGGCGGCAAGCGCGATGTCGTAGAGGAGGTTGGAAAGCTCTCCCGTCGCGGCGGGGTGCAGGCGCTCCTGCTCGATAATGAACCGCTCGATCGTGACAATGGACGGACTCGGCACCGAATCACCTCCAGCCAGGTGGTGGGCTCACCTTGGATGACTTCAAGATAGCGCCCATCCGACCGCACCGTCACGGCTCCGCCGCGGTCGGTACGGAATACCCGGACGTTGTGTCGGACCAGTCTGGCCAGCACCCCGGGGTCGGGGTGTCCGTAGCGGTTCTCCCCCACGCTGATCACCGCCACCGGAGGCCGGAGCGCCTGAACCCACGCGTCCCCCGTACTCCCGGCGGACCCGTGATGCCCGACCTTGAGAACATCCACGGGACTCACGGAGCCAGCGAGGCGCTGTTCGACGGGCAGGCCGGCATCCCCCGCCAACATCGCCGAGAATCCCCGGTAGCGCACTCGAAGCACGACCGAGTTCTCGTTGGGCTCGACTTCGGTGGCAATCCACGCGCCACTCGGATGCAGCACCGTGACGACCACGGAATCCAGCACGAGACTGTCCCCAGCGCGCGCCGGGAGCCAGGCAAGGCCCCGCTCGTCCACTTCCACGAGATGCTCCAGGTACAGCCGCGTGCCGAGCGGCTGCCCGGGCTCCAGCACGAGCGCTGGATCGAGGGCTCGTTCCAGCACTGGCACCCCTCCCAGGTGGTCCGCGTCGCCGTGGGTCGCCACCAGCACGTCGAGCTGGCGAACTCCGTGCCGGCGCAGGAACGGAAGTACCACGCGACGCCCGGCGTCGTCCCGCGGCGTGCGGGGACCGGCATCCACCACCATCCACCTGCCGCGTGGCGTGCGGATCGCAATGGCGTCCCCCTGCCCCACGTTCAGCACATGGAGTTCAAGCCGGTCGCCCCGCCCTGGCGAGATGAGTCGCCACTGCGGCACGGCCGCCAGGCACCAGAGACCTGAAGCGATGATGGCCGCGTAGAGCAGTCGCCGCACGGCTCGTGGCGACCACCGGATGGACATCCCCCAGATGAGCGCCGCGAGCAGCCCAAACCACGGCAACGCAAAACCAGGCCCCGGCGCGCCGGAGACGCGCCCACCCGGAACCGCGGCGGCGATGTCCGCCACCCGTTCCATCGCGGCAAGCACCAGTCCGGTGCCTCCCGCCAACGTGTGGCTCGCGAGGCTCGCGAAGACGCCGGGAATGGCGACGGCCGACAACGGGATCGCCACGAGGTTCGCCACGATGCCGATGAGCGGAACGGCGCCGAACACGTACGCCGTAATGGGTGCCGTGACCACCGTGGCGCCGACTGACGTGGCGAGCAGATTAACCCATTCCCGCCTCCGCCAGGCAGGCGGCAGCAGGCGGGCCGCGCGGGCCGTGCCCCACACCGCCGCAAACGAGAGCCACGCACCAACGTCGGTGGCCGCCCGGGGATCCACCGCGAGCACCAGCAGGCCGGATACGAGGAGGATGGTGTCGCTTGACGGGTTCCGCTGGCGTGCGATCGAAACGGCCTTGACCGTGACAAACACGGCCGACCGCGTGGCCGGCGCCGGAAGACCGAGGAGGACGACGTAGGCCCAGCAAATGACGCCCGCCGCGATCCACGCTCGCACACGGCCCATCACCCGCCGGCCACCCACCACCACCCACCCCGCGAGAATGCCGACATGTAGCCCGGAGATCGCGAGCAGGTGGGCGAGCCCGGAGTCCGCAAAGGCCCGCCGCAGCCGTGGGTCCAGATCCTCGCGCCGGTCCAGGGTGAGGGCGTGCACCAGACCAGCCCGTGTGCCATACAGTTCCGTGAACCGCTGCGCGATGCGCTGCCGAACGGCGAAGCGCCACGCGCGCTCGTTCCCCAGCACGCGGACCTGAATAACCCGGAACGCGGCAGGGGGACTGTGCATGCCCACGAGGACCGCCGTGGCGCCGGCGGGCGCCAATCCGCGCAGCACTCTGATCTTGATCTCGCCGTCGCAGCCTTCCGGCGCCGCGAGCACCGTGGCGCGCGTGAGGCCGGTCTCTCCGGGCGCGTCGCCGATCCGAACCGTAGCAACGTGCCGCCCGGGCTCCCATACCCGGCTGCACGCCGCGTTCTGCGCCTCGTTGGCGAGCGCGCCCGTCAGCGCTCCCACCGCGCCAGCGCCGATCAGCAGCGCTCGAGGCGCCGCGGCCGCTGTGGCGAGTCCCGCGACCGCGGCCACAAGCGCAATCCACGGTGAGAGGAACAGCACGAGGCCAGCCCAGAGGCCGGCCCCGTAGGTGAGAACGAAGTGAGTTACCGGCGGCCGCATGACCGCCGGGACCAGGCCGATCTAGCCCGCCACCACGAGTTCCCGCACCGCGCGTGTCGGCACCGCGGTGAACGTTGCGCCGGTCGTGCCCGTGAACCGCACGGCCATGTACCGTCCGATCCACTCGTCCGGGCCTTCAATGAGCGCCACCTTGTTGGTCCGCGTGCGAGTCTGGAGCAGGCCGCCGCGCCGCGCGCCCTTCTCCACCAACACCTCCCACGTGGTACCCACGAGCTGCACGTTCTTCTTCCGTGCAGCGTCTCGCACGGTGTGAATGAGCCGCTCCAGCCGTTCGCCGGCCACTTCGTCCGGCACGTGATCGCGCATCCGCGCGGCGGGTGTCCCCTCTCGCGCCGAGTAGCGGAACGTGTAGGCGTCGTCGAACCCGACCTCGCGCAAGAGGCTCTCGGTCTCCGCGAAGTCGCGTTCGGTCTCGCCCGGGAACCCCACGATGATGTCCGTGGTAAGCGCAATGCCCGGAATGGCCGCTCTGAGCCGCTCCACGCAGGCGAGGTAGGTTTCGCGGGTATAGCGGCGCAGCATACGCTTGAGGATGCGAGATGAACCGCTCTGCACCGGCAGGTGCACGTGCTCACAGACCGCGGGCACCTCGGCCATGGCTGCAATGACCCGGTCCGAGAAGTCGTTCGGGTGAGGGCTGGTGAACCGCAGGCGGCGCACACCCGGCACCGCCCCCACGGCGCGCAGCAGGTGGGCGAAGTCGTGCTCCCCGTCGTGATAGCTGTTGACGGTCTGGCCGAGCAGCGTGATCTCGCTGGTTCCCCGAGCCGCAAGCCCTTCCACCTCGCGAACGACGTCGCCGAGCTTACGGCTGCGCTCCGATCCGCGCGTCATCGGAACTATGCAGAACGTGCACCGATAATCGCAGCCTCGCTGCACCGTCACGAAGGCCGATGGGCCGCCGCTGCGTCGCACGGGCTCCACGTCCTCGTAGTGCTCCCAGGATCTGAACTCCACGTGGGCGGCCCGGGCGCCGGCCCGCGCCTGGGCGATGAGATCCGGCAGCCCTCGGTACCCATCCGGCCCCACGACGAGATCCACGTGCCCGGCCTGCTCGAGCAGTGCTGGGCCCAGCCGCTGCGCCATGCAGCCGACGACACCCAGCACGCTCCCCGGTCGCTTGAAGCGCTTGAGCTCGCCCACACGCCCGATCACCCGCTGCTCGGCGTGCTCGCGAACGGCACACGTGTTGACCAGCATCACGTCGGCGTCAGCGGGGTCCTCCGTGGCGGCGTAGCCCTCCCGGCCCAGCAGGCCAAGGATCAACTCGGTATCCGCCACGTTCATCTGGCAGCCGTAGGTCTCGACAAAAACGCGGGGCATGGTTCCGTCAGGCCGCCGTGGCCACGAGCCCGCTGCCCCCGGCGGCGAGGCGAGCCTCGAGACGGGGCGCCACCGGCCCCTGATCCGCCGGCACGTACACCGTGAGGTAGTCCTCCGTAAGCCCCTCATATCGTGCCTGGCTCCGCCGGAGCAGGACGATGTCGGCCATGGTGCCGACTCGCGAGGCGGCATACGTCCGCCCCCGATCGTCCGCCAGCGCCCGGAGTTGTGCCGATCGTCGCGCCGCTTCGCGTGGCGAGATCGGGGTGCCGAGCCGCGTGGCCGGCGCACCGGGCCGGGGCGAGTAGGGGAACACGTGGAGATAGGTAAACGGAAGGCTGCGCACGAGCGACAGGGTTGCCTCGTGATCCGCTGTCGTTTCGCCCGGAAAGCCCACTATTACGTCCGCGCCAAGGGCGAATCGGGGCAGCCGTCGCGCGAGCCGCTCGATGCGCGTCGCGTACGTGGCCGCCGTGTACCAGTGTCGGCCCATGCGCTTGAGCAACCGGTCGCTGCCGGACTGCAGCGGGGCGTGGAGATGAGGCGCCAGGCGATCGGGAGCGCCGGCCATCAGGTCCTCGATCCGACCATCCACTTCCGTCGCCTCCACCGACGATAGCCGGAATCGCACGCGGGGAACCCGGCGCACTAACGCCTCAACGAGCGACCCCAGACTGGACTCATCACCCAAGTCCCGCCCGTAGGTGCCGATGTGCACGCCGGTCAGGACGATCTCCTCATGATGCGCGGCCAGGCGCAGGGCCTCCGCCACGATGTCCGACGCGGGCCGCGAACGGTTGGCCCCGCGGGCCAGCGTCGTCGCGCAGAACGTACAATGCTCGTCACAACCGTCCTGGATCTTGAGCCAGGCCCGGCTCCCGCGACCGAACGTCCGGAGCCCATTCCCTGTCCCGGGGGCCGCAAGCCCCAGCGCCGCCAGCACGCGCGGGGTGTCCGCACCGGCAACCACGCTGGCAACGTTGGGAAGTGAGGCGATCGTGCCATCGTCCCGCGCGGCGGCACACCCCATCACCACGGTCCGAAGACCGGGAGACACGCGTGCGAGCCGCCGGACGAGACCGCGCATCTTCCCCTCGGCAGTGCCGGTGACCGTGCACGAGTTCACCACGGCCGCGTCCGCCTGGCGCGGATCGGAGACCACCTCTGCGCCCACAGCGTCCAGCGCCTGGCGAACCGTCTCCGTGTCGTACTGGTTCGCCTTACACCCAAAGGTGTGGAGGTACACGCGCATCACGGCACCACCGCAATCCCAACGGCGAAATACCACACCCGCTCATTCGCGCCGGCCCCCGACCGCGTGGAGTGTTCCACGGCGAGATCGGCGTACACGCGCTGGGCGAATCGCAATCCCGTACCTGCGCTCAACGTGACGTCGCGCGCCTGCTGGGGACGGGCGCTGAACGGCAGCGTGGCATACCGCACGCCAAGGCGCAGCGGCCGTGTCCGACCCAGCTCCAATCCGCTCGCGACGTCCCACGTGTCGAAGGCGGTAACACTGCTCCCGAGGTCGTTCTGCGCCGTGGACCAGGACCGCCACTGGGCGGTGGTGGACCAGAGCAGGCGAGGCACCGGTTGCAGCCAGACGCCGCCGGTGGCCGTCACGGGCAGATTCACAGAGACGGTGGGGAAGTTCTCCTGCGTGGTTCGCAGCCGCGTGTCGGTGCGCAGTGCGCCGGCGAGCTGAAGGCCCGGCGCCAGGCTTGCCACGGCGCCGATCGAGACGCCGGCGCCCGTGAAGGTGAGATCGCTTTGCTGCGAGAAGGGGCGATACTCGCTGCTGGAAAACTCTCGCTGGACCCGGAGCTTGCTCGATCCCGCGAGCACGTGCACCGCCGCACCGAGCGCGATCATGCCGCGCACGCGGAACGCGAGCGCCCCTCGTAGATCGCTCATCCCGCCATCCGACGACACCCGATCAGTCACCGTCACGGTGTCCCCGCGCAGCACGGCGGTGCCCGTCGTTTGGAAGTCGAAGGACCGCTCGAGATACGGGGCGGCACTCACCGCGAACGACAGCGGCGTTCCCGTGATACGACCGCCCACCATCGTCAGGGGAAATCTCGTCTCGACCAGCCCCGTGATGGTCGAGTCGTACGCCGTGTAGCGGCGCACCGCGGTTGCGGCGCTCATGCTCGCCCGGACGCCGCTGTAGCCGGCGGCCGTGGCCGGGTTGAGCGCGGAACCCGGGTCGAACGCCGCATTGCCTCCCCCCAATCCGCGAGATTCCGCGCTCACGGCGCGCCCGGGGAACCCTACGCCTTGCACGCCATACACCGAGTTCTGCGCGGCGAGGCGGCCACGCGCGGCGAGCAGGCCGAGGAGCACCAGAACGACAACGCGGGAGGGCGTCATCGGCCTGGGAAGCGGTAGGGTGGGACGTATGTGAGCCGCAGCACCGGCCGGCCGGCGGCCGCGCTCGAATACAGCTCCACGGCCGCCGTGGCGCGGGCCTCACGATCGAGTCGCAGCATGATCGCACGCGGCAACTTGGAGCTGAGACGCCAGGACAGAAGCACGTGAGTCACGTCAATCTGGATCGTGTCCTGGGATCCTACGGGAACCGCGGCGCTCCCGGCCGCCGCCGTGTCCGCCTCGTTCAGGAGCGGTGACTTGGCACCGAAGTCCGCCCCGAGAGCGTGAGCGCGCAGCCGAAACGTGTCATCGGGGGCTCCTACCGCGGGACGGGCGGGCACGAGGAGCAACGTGGCTCGAATCACCTGCGTGGAGTCCACGACGCTACGCGGAATGGAATCCGCGCGCAGCATCACGCGAGCGGCGGGAAGCCCGCCCACCCGGAGCCCAACCGACGGACCCAGTCCCGCCGGATCCCCCACGAACGTGTCGAAGTTGGCCGCCCGAACTTCGCTGCGAGTCACGGTCGTACCCGACGAGTCCAGGCGCACGAAGCGATGGATCCGCGTGGGAACTTGAAAGGCCGCCTCTCCCGAATCGACCGACATGAGATCCACGAACGCCGCACTGGTCACGCGAAGCCCGATGGAGACCTTGAAGCTGTCGGCTTCGAACCTGGGGAACGCGCTGGGCGGAAGCGTCACCGACACGCTACCGGAGCGTACCGAATCGGGGATGGACAGCGTGCCGGCCAGTGCCGTGTCGGCAAAGAATGGCTCCACGCCGGCCCACGTGGTGGCGCTGTCGGGCGGGATCCCCAGACGGTAAATCCCAACCGTGAGCCCGGAATCCGCGCTGCGCCGGACCACGGCGAGTTCGATACGCAGTGAGTCGATCGCAATGATGCTGTCCGACACGGTGGCGTCGGTGCCGGCGTAGGTCGCCGCGAATGGGGCGAACAACACGAGCGCCCGCGCCTCACCCGATCCCTGAGGCCCTCCCACCTGGAGCGTGGCGGCGGTGTGGGCGAAGCGATATCCAACGAACGACGACTCGGCCACGATCGCGTCCACGAGCACGGTGTCTCGCACCGCGATGTCCCCGGCAAGGCAGAACTCCGGACACAGGCCGGGCGCCGTAACCGTTTCCTTGCACGCGGTCACGCCGACGAGCGCCAGCAACCCGAGCAGCCGGGGAACGCTCACGCCAGCGCCTCGGGACCAAAGCGATCGGGCAGCAAATCGGCGAGCCGCCACGCCCGCCGTTCGTCTGGCCCAACCGATACGACCTCCAGGTCCACGCCGAACTCGGCCAGCACCTGGCGGCAGGCGCCGCAAGGAGCCGCGGGCGGCGTGGCATCCGTGGCGATCACGATGCGCCGAAACCGGCGGGCGCCGG
>DATMAW010000228.1:0-30559 GCA_035559715.1 Gemmatimonadales bacterium
TCCGTTGATCGAAGGCCTCGGCGCGCCACCGATTCCCGAGATTACCGAGGAGCAGTACGATCGCCTGTACGTGGTGACCATCTCAACGGGCGGCACCACCCTGATGTCCCTCCGGTACGGGCGAGCGACCCCCTGAGCCTCGCCCATTCGGTTGACGGCGCGGCGGCGCCAGCGTACGGTACCGTGTCAGAGCCTGGCGCTGGCCTAAGGAGGCGCGGTGGGGTATCGCCGTTTCGTGGATCGTCAGGGGCGATCGTGGGAGGTTCGCGCCCTGAGCCGCTCCGAGTGGGAGTTCTTGCCGGCTGGGGACAATCCAGAGTCACCCAGAACCTGCGCGGCTCCGAGATACGAAAGCGACCCATTCGAGCTGAGCGTGGAGGAACTCGAGCGGTTGTTCGACGAGGCCCGGCCGCCACGAGCGCGATCGAAGCCGTCCCCGTTCAAGGACTAACGCCGTAGATAGGCCCGGCAGTGCCATCGAGCAAGCGCAGGCGCGACTCACGTCCCAGGTGATGCGACTGGCCGGCGTCACGGGGACGGCCATCGGCCTGTGCGACGACCGGCCATGTATCAAGGTGTACGTGGTCAAGCAAACTCAAGCGCTCAGCAACGCGATCCCGCGGGAGTTCGAGGGCTACGCGGTGGACGTCGTGGAGTCCGGGGAGATCAGGGCCCTCTGACCTCCTGGCGTCGCCAGGTCGGTCGCAGGTCCTGGGTTACCGACACTACCAGGTGGTTCACCAACTCTCCGTACGCGTCGTTGGGGTTCTTAGCGGAAAAGAACGGCTCACCGCCAATCAGGCTCACCTCGCCCACCTTCTCGCTCGCCGCCGCGCTCGCGCGCCAGATGGTGCCACCAGACTCGGTGGACAACAGCCGCACGGTAAGCTCGACGGAGACCGTGGCCTCGACGAACGGCACACGAAGTCCCAGAATCCCACCGCTCGGTTTCACGTCTGAGACAACCAGGTGCCCGGCGAACACCGCCGGGACCCGCCTCGCCTTGCCCAGGGCCTGCGCCGCCGCCGGTCCGAACTGGGCTTCACCCACGCGTCGGACCAAGGAGTCCTGCGGGCCAAGCTCGAGCACCTCGATGCCTGGTTGAGCGGCGAGGATTTCCTCGGAGAAGCGCTCTGTGGCCAGTTCGTGCAGGGTTCCCTTGGCCTTTTCCACCGTGAACGTCACGAGTCCAACCCTGCCGTACGTGCCCAGATCCAGCCTGGGAGGTACCTGGACCGTCACGCGCTTCGGTCCGCAGCCCGCGGTCAGGACGAGCGCCACGCCCAGCCCGCCGGCGACGGTCCATCTCGTTGATCGCTTCCGTTTACCTCTCACCCCCACCTCTCACCAGCGCTCTCGCCTGGCGAAAGCTGACGAGCTTCCGCTCCTTCTCATCCCACAGGCCGAGCCTGAGGCACTTCACGCCGTCCCACAGGGTGATCCTCGTCACGTGGTGAAAGACGGGCTCCTTCTCGAAGCACTCCGGAAGCCGATAGTTGGGGATGCTGGCATTCACGTGGTGGATGTGATGAAAGCCGATATTGGCGGTAAACCACTGGAGGATCCTGGGCATGACGAGTAGCGAGCTGCCCTGGAGTCCCGCGGCGTGGAAGTTCCATTCGGGATGATTCCGCCAGTAGGTGTCTTCGAATTGATGCTGCACGTAGAACAAGAATACGCCGAACGACCCTGCGATCAGCGTGACCGGCAGCTGCACGAGGAGGAAGGATTCAAGGCCGATCGTGCTCCACGCTATGAGGACGGCCGTGGCCAGCGCCAGGTTGGTGAGCCATACGCTCATCCACTCCCGCCTCCAGGCGGGCGGAGCGTCGAGCGGCAGCCGATGCTTGAGCACGAACTGATAAGCAGGGCCGAGACCCAGCAGGACGATGGGGTGACGGTAAAGGCGATAGGCCAGCCGACCCAGCCGCGAGCGCGCGAAGTACTCGCGCACCGTCAGCGTGTCGATGTCTCCGAATCCGCGATAATCGAGATCGCCCGATGTCTTGTGATGGATGGCATGGGTCCGCCGCCAGTAGCCGTACGGCATGAGCGTCAGCACGCCCAGCACGGATCCCACGAAATCGTTGGCCCACCGAGCGCGGAAAAACGATCCGTGCCCGCAATCGTGTTGGATGATGAACAGGCGGATCATGAGCCCGGCTGTGGGGACGGCCACGAGCACACTGGCCCAAACGCCCACGCGTAACGCCAGGAGCGCCGTTGCCCATCCGGCGGCGAACAGCGCTGCGGTGGTGATCAACTGAAACAAACTGCGCCGCAACGATGGCGAGCGGTATCGGCTCAGGATGGCGGTCAGCGTGCGGGCGTCGGGAATCGGCGGTGTCGGCTGTGTCAAACGACCCTCGTCTGGATGTCGGGTAACAACCTTCTAATTTACCCGATCCCGAGCAGAACCTCTAGCGCGTGCCGGCTATGCCCGCCTCCAGCCCAAACCTGCGACGAACTCGCCGGGGATTTCGTAGCGGCCGTCTCGCCCTCGAAACGCTTCGATCGAGTTGAGATACTCGGTGTGCGCTTCCTCGCGCACCTGGCTCGTGAAGCGCGAGTAAGCCAGCGCAACAGGTCCGCCGGCGAACGCGGCACCCACCGCGTCGTCGGCGCTATCGTACCGCAGCGTGATGGAGAGTCGCTCGATCTCGACGGCCGTACAACCTGCCTGCTCCATCGTGAGGCGGAGTGTGTCACCCGTGCCGAGTTGGAAGAACAGCGGACACACTTCTGATTGCACCCGCCGGTCCACGATCGGGAAGATCTCCGCCCACCCGCAGCGACTCCTCGCGCCCCACACGACCGTAACAACTCGGCCTCCAGGCCGCACGACGCGCAGCATCTCCGCAATGGCCTTCTGCGGATCGGGGAAGTACATCAGGCCAAGCGCGCAGAGCGCTACGTCGAACGCGGCATCCGGCAGGCGGAGATCCTCGGCGTCCATGCGTTCTGCGGTGACATTGGTCAGCCCGCGCGGTTTGGCGACCTCGAGCAGTCTCGTCACCATGGCTTCCGAGATATCCGTGGCGACCACCGTGCCGTTCGCACCGACCGCGTCCGCCGCCCGGAACGTGACCAGGCCCGTCCCGCAGGCAACGTCGAGTGCGCGCTCACCCGGCCGGAGGCTGGCCATGCGCAGCATGAGAGTCTGCGCGGGCTCGAGCTGCCGCGACCAGTAGCGCTCGTAGTGCGCCGCCGCCTTGTCCCAGCCGTAGCGCTGGACGCGGCGTTGAAGCCGCTGGTCCACCGCTATCCCCGTGGCGCGGTGATCCGGACTTGTCGCTGCACCGGGATGGCGCGGGTGAAGTCGTCGAGCCAGAAGCTGTGCTGATCGCCCACGTCGAGCACCCGCTGAACGTCCGCCTCAGGAGCCGGACTCTCCACCCGCACGAGGTAGCGAACCGCGAGATAGCCCGGCGGAACGTCTTTGGCCGCGCCCAGCTCACCGCGCACGTCGTAGTCCGCCTGCACTTCGACTTCCAGGGCGTCGATGGGAACACCCAGGCGCGCGGCCCACATGGCGTAGCCGATGGCCAGGCAGGAACCGAGGGCCGCGCGGCCGTACACTCCGGGATTGGGCCCCGCGCTCGAGCCGCCGTACTTCTCCGACATGCCCACCGTGAACCGCCACGGCCCTTCCTCGATCTCGCAGGAAAGGCCGGGCTTGAGTCGTGCCCGGGTCACGGCCGTTCCCTGCCCCACCGAGGGCCGGAGCGACACCGCCTTGACGTTGCGCTCGATCGCTGTCTTGATCGCTTCCGCGTTATCCATGGGGGAGGATCCTTGCTCGGGTCAGACCAATCCCGTCTTTGCCGCTTCCCACAGCTTGTAGAGCCGGTCGAAGCCGTCCTGCAGAATGTCCACCTGTTGCGGGCTCGGCGTGGCGCGAATGGCGGTGAGCAAATCGTCGCACAGCTTCGGCATCTCCCGGCGCCCCTTCCTGGCCGACTGGTCACGCACTTCCTCGAGAATCTGCTGCACACGCGCGCGGGTGGGCTGGTCGTCGGGGACCTGCCAGAGGAAGGTCGCTGCGTCCTTTCCCTCCACGATGAGCTTGCCGAGCGCATCAAGCAGCGGCTGGCTGCGACGCTCGCCGGGTTCTTGCTCGGGTGTCATGTGCCCAACCTAGTCGCGATTGAGCGCGCGATCAAACGGCCGAGTTGGTGGCTCATCGGTTCAGGACTCCGAGGTACTGCTTCCATGGTCCCACGTCGGCATCGTATCGCTTGGCCATGACGCGGACGACCTGCGCGAGGTGAGTGAAGTCGTGCGCGACCCAGGTGGCGAGCAGCTGCCGCAGCGTGACGGGACCGAAGTCCGGGTGCCGGCCGCGACGCGAGAGGTCGGCCGGCGCGAGGGCAAGGCCCCGCAGCGTCTCGAGGCTTCGTTTTCGCGCGGCCTCGAAGTCGTCGAGCAACTGGGTCAGCGTCTTTCCTTTGCTCTGCTCGACAAAGGCGGTGCGATTAAACGGCTCGAACGTGCGGCGCTCCCCGTGCTCCAGAATCATGCGTGCGCGGGGGATCCAGTCGCTCGCCTCGCCGCTGATCAAATGCCCCATCACGTCGTACGGACTCCATGTCTCAGGTCCCTCATTGCACGTTACCCAAGCCTCCGGCAGCCCGGCGAGCAGTGCGCGAAGGACTGCCGGCGTTCGATCCAGAATCGCCAGCGCCTCCTCGAGTTCGAAGTTGCTGTTGCGCGAGATTGTCATGGGAGTCCCATACGGCGCAGCCAGTTGGCGAGGCGAGGGTCGCCGCGCACGGGGTCCAGCACCGGCTGCACCTTGAGGTACGCCATCCAGCCACGGCGCTCCTGATAACATCGTTCCATCGCGTCGAATGTCGCGTCGGCGTCACCAAGCCCCGCGTGAATCGTGGCAAACGCGACGGGGGAAACGTACCGGGCGTCCGCTTCCCGCCGCAGCGTGTCGAGCGCTTCGCGGGCTCGGTGGGCGCGACCGCGAAGCGCGTCAAGATGGGCGAGGCCGGCCACGGCATAGTCGGCGTGCCCGGACAGCGGAATGGCTTCGCGAAACGCGGCCTCCGCCTCCGCATCGTTGCCGAGCAGCGTGTGGGCCAGGCCGAGAATGCGGAACGTCTCACCGGAGGTGGGGTCCATCGCTGCGGCGCGACGCAAGTGATCGAGGGCCAGATCGGGACGGCGGGCATAATACATCGCCCAACCCGCGCTGCGTCGAATGGACACCGACAGCGGATCCAGCTCCGCCGCCAGCAGGGCCTCCGCGATGGAGTGGTCGAGTCGCCCGTGCGCGGCAAGGAGAAACGCGTACCACTGGTGCGCGGTGGCGTAGCTCGGATTCAGCTCCACGGCCCGAATGAACTGTCGTTCCGCCGATTCCCAGTCCCAGTCGTAGATGAACGTCACCCAGCCGAGTGACGTGTGGGCCTCGGCCAGCGTTTCGTCGAGCTCCAGGGCACGCCGCGCTTCCCGTTTGGCCCGCTCCATGCCTTCGGCCACGGGAATGCTGCGGTAGTCGAGCTCCAGCGCGTAGGAGTCGGCCAGACCGGTATAAGCAGGCGCGTACGACGGATCCGCCGCAATCGTCTCCTCGAAGTACCGGATCGCTTCCGCCACGCCCTCGCGGTTCCGCCGATTCCAGTGATAGCGGCCGCGGAGGTAGAGGTGGTAGGCGCGCTCGTTCTGGGTGTAGCGCCGCGGCGCCACCGGGCCGGCGTCGGAGAGGAGGGCCTTCTTCAAGGCGCTCACCATTGCCCGGGCGATGTCGTCCTGAATGGCAAACACGTCGTCCAGCTCGCGATCGAAGCGATGGGAGCAGAGCAAGCTCCCGTCCACGGTGTTGGAGAGCTGCGCGGTGACCCGAAGGCGATTGCCCGCTTTTCGCACCGTGCCCTCGAGTACCGCGGATGCGTTAAGCGCCGCCCCAATGGATCGAACGTCCTGCTGCTTCCCCTTGAATGCGAATGCCGAGGTACGGGACGTGACCTGCAGTCCCTCCACTCGGGCCAGGGCGTTGATCAGCTCGTCGGTGATGCCGTCAGCCAGGTACTCAGCGTCCGCGTCGGAACTCGCGTTCACGAACGGCAACACGGCCACCATGGGCCGTGCGGCGCGCGCGGCAAGGGCAGCGGTTGCTCCCGCCGCACCCGTTTGCAGCGCCGCGGCGAAGTCGAGCGCGGTGGCAAAGCGGTGGGCCGGATCCTTGGCCAGCGCGCGAGCGACGGCGTCGGCCACTCCCGCGGGGACGTCGGCACGCAGCATCCGCACGGGGGGAGGGATCCTGGCCGCCTGCTGCGCCATCACGGACGCCGACGTGTCACCGGTGAACGGGGGTTGACCGCACAGCATCTCGAACAGCACGCAGCCCAGGCTGTAGATGTCGCTCCGCTGATCCACCGGACCTTCGCCGATCGCCTGTTCCGGGCTCATGTAGGCGGGCGTGCCGATCGCCATCCCTCGTACGGTCAGGTCGTCGCTCGCGGCGGAGAGCGCCTTGGCCACGCCGAAGTCGGCCACCAGCGGCTCACCGTCGTGCAGCAGGATATTCTCCGGCTTCAGATCCCGGTGGACGATCCCGTGCCGGTGCGCATACCCCACGGCAGCGGCCACCGTACGCGCGATCCGAACGGCCTCGGCCACGGGCAGCCGTTGCTCGCCGCGGAGCCGATGGCGCAGGGACGCCCCGAGCAGCGGCATGACGTAGTACAGCAATCCGTCGCATTCGCCGGAATCGTACAGCGGCAGGATGTGCGGGTGGGTAAGCGCCGCGGCAAGTCGGATTTCGCGGAGGAACCGCTCGGGCTCCGTGCCCGGACCCTGGAGTTCCGGGCGCAACACTTTCAGAGCCACGTCACGATGGTGTCTGGGGTCGTGCGCCAGGTAAACGTATGCCATGCCTCCGCGCCCCAGCTCCCGCACCACGGTATACCGCCCGGCGAGCCCAGCGTTGAGGCGCTCGACCAGGTTCGATTGGGAGGGCAAGGGGGACGGGGAAGGCATGGCCTGCCTGCAAGATCGCAGGCTCCGGGAGCTCACGCTACGTGACGCCACCTCTTTGGCGCTGGTGGGACGGGCCGGTCATATTTCCTTCTGCGACCCATGAAACACTGGCTTGAGACTCGGCAGGTCCTCGACCGGCTTGCGGCGCTCGCGACCGAGGGGAAGCGCGCGGCGCTCGCCACCGTCGTCGGCGTGAAGGGATCCGCCTATCGGCATGAGGGCGCCAAGATGCTCCTGGCGGAGGATGGGGCTTCCGTTGGCAATGTGAGCGGCGGCTGTCTGGAGCAGGACGTGCGCGAGGTGGCGCTCCGCGTGATTCAGAGCGGTGAGCCGGAGTTGAGGAGCTACTGCTCGGGCTCGGACGAGGTCGAGGCATGGGACCTCGGCCTGGGGTGCGATGGGCAGGTGGACGTGTTCGTCGAGCCGATTACTGCGCTCCGTTCCGAGGAGCGGAACCTGCTGGACGGTCGCCTGGCGTTCGCCGCGTGCAGCTTGCTCAAAGGTCCGCCTGAGTTGCGCGATCGCCGACTCGTCGTGACGGCTGACACGGTGCACGCGAGCCTGGACCCGGCGCTCGACGGTCAGCTCCTGAGCAGCGCGCGGCGGCGGTTGCGCGCGGGCGAGCCCGGCACCGAACAGGTGAACGGCCACCTGGTCTTCGTGGACGTACTCCAGCCGCCGCCGCAGCTCGTGCTGTTCGGCGCGGGCGACGACGCGATCCCGCTCGCGCGGTTCGCTGCAGACGCCGGGTTTCGCGTGATCGTCGTGGACTATCGTCCGGGGTATCTCACCCGGAACCGCTTTCCCTCGGCTGCGGAGATTGTGGAGGCGGATGCGAGCGGGTTGTCGCGCGTAGCGCTCGATGCCGACTCGTACGCCGTGGTGATGACGCATAACTACGCGCACGATCACGCGTACGTGACGGAGCTGCTCAAGTCGGAGGTGCCTTACATCGGCATGTTGGGTCCGCGTGCGCGGCGAGAGCGAATCGTCCAGAGCCTGTCGCTGGCCGCCGCCCTGCCGGCGGATCACGCCGGGCGATTATTCGGGCCGGTGGGCCTGGACATCGGAACCGATGGCGCGGAACAGGTGGCACTCGCCATCATCGCCGAGGTGCTCGCAGTGCGGTCAGGGCGGGCAGCCCGTTCCCTTCGGGATCGCGTCGTACCGATCCACGCACAGACCTGACCCCGTGAAGGTGGCCGGCGTGATCCTGGCGGCCGGCGCGTCCCGGCGCATGGGTCAGAACAAGATGTTGCTCGCGTTTGGGGGCGAGCCGCTCGTCCGCCGCGCGGTGCGCGCGGCCCGGGGCGCGGGACTCACGCCCATCATCGTCGTGGTGGGCCACGAGGCGGCGAACGTTGCGCAGGCTGTGAGCGATCTCGCGCCCCGCATAGCGGAGAACCCGAATTACGAGGGTCCAACCTCAACTTCGCTCCACGAGGGCCTGTCTCAGGTTCCTGCCGACGCCGCCGGGGTAGTGGTGCTGCTCGGCGACATGCTGAATGTCACGGACCAGATGCTCTCGGCGTTGCTGATCGCCGCGCGGCGTACCGCGGCTCCGCTGGTCGCATCGCGCTACGGCGAGGTGATCGCGCCCCCGTTCTTCTTCTCGCGGGAGCTGTTCGGCGAGCTGTTGGCGTGGAGGGGCGAAGGCGCCGGGCCGGCGCTGGCGCAGCGTCATCGCGAGCGGGCGGTGTTCGTCGATTGGCCGCGAAACCATCTGGCGGACGTGGATACCCCCGGCGATGTCGCGCGCTTCTCGGTCATGACGCAGGACATGGTGGTACTGGTGGACGCCGACGATCATGAAGTCGGCAGCGCGGAAAAGCTCGCCGTTCATCGGGAAGGGCGGCTGCATCGAGCCTTTTCCGTGTTTCTCCACGACGGACAGGGCCGGCTTCTCCTGCAGCGCCGCGCATCCCACAAGTACCACTCAGGCGGTCTGTGGTCGAATACGTGCTGCGGCCATCCGCGACCCGGTGAAGCGACCAACGAGGCCGCACGACGTCGCCTGCGCGAAGAGATGGGCGTGGATACCGACCTCGAACCCGTTATCAGCTTCGTGTATCGGGAGGAAGTGGGGCAGGGGTTGGTCGAGCACGAGCTCGACCACGTCTTCGTTGGACGGATCGAGGGGGCGCCGCAGCCCAATCCGGAGGAGGTCTCTGAGTGGCGGTGGGTGAAGGTGGAGGATTTGCGGGCTGACCTTGGCGAGCACCCTGATCGCTACACGGTCTGGCTGAAACCCGCGCTCGAGGGGCTGATCAAAGGGGCGGCTCGGTTCCTGGGAGAGTAGTGAGGAGGGGTTCGCCACAGCGAGCCACCCCATTGAAACCCGCAGAGGCGCGCGCGCGTAGGGTCAGTCGGGCCTCTTCTCGGAGACATGGCCATGTTACGTCCTTTCCTGACCCTGGCGGCGCTTGGCGTGGCCGGTGTGGTGGCGTGGAAGTTGTTGTGGGGACTGGTGTTACCGTTCGTGGCCGTGATCCTCGGGGCGGTCTTCTTCGTGTTGAAGATCGCGCTCGTGGCGCTGTTGGTGTACGTGGCGTACCGCATGTTCCAGAAGTTGATGGAGCGACGACCAGAAACGACGACCTGACCGCGTCTGGGCCGGCGCACTAGACGGCGTCGCGCCTGCAAGGCTCGCAGCAGACAACTGAGGTTTCCTCGAACCTCGCTCGCTTGCCGGGGTCCAGGGGCGGGCGCATTCTTTTGCCCGTCCGTACAGTGAGCTAGCCGTGACGCGCGCGTTCGTTTGCTGGACCCTGTTGGCTTGGTTTGTCCCGGTTGAAGTCGCCGGCCAGTCTCGCCCCCGTCCACTCGCCCTCGAGGATTACTACCGTATCGAGACGGCGAGCGGTTCGGCGATCTCTCCGGATGGCCGGCGCGTAGCATTCGTCCGGAATTACATCGTCGAAGCCGAGAACCGGCGCCAGAGTGAGATCTGGCTCGCGGCGACAGACGGCTCGGGTGAACCCAGGCGTCTCACCCATCCCTCGTTCAACTCCGCGGCGCCCCGTTGGAGTCCCGACGGGAGCCTGCTGGCGTTTCGCTCGCAACGGCGCGTTCCCGCCGAGCCGGAGGGCCGCTCCGGCGTCTGGTTTCTCCGGATGGACTCACCAGGGGAGGCGTTTCAGATCCCGGGCGTAGAGGGCACGCCGTTGTTCAGCCCGGACAATCAGTGGATCGCCTTCACCAAGGCGACCCCCCCGGAGTCGAGCCGACCTCGGGCGCCTGCCTCGGAGATCGAGGCCCGGATCGCCGAGCGCTTCAAAGGCCGAATGTACGACTGGATGAACTACCGGTTCGACGGCCGTGGATACCTGCGGGACCCTCGCGATCCCTACGAGACACCTCCAGAAGAGCTGTACGTCGTGCCGCGGTCGGGCGGTGACGCGCGGCAACTCACGCGACTGGGCGTGAACGTGCAGGAGGCTGCCTGGCGACCGGACGGTCGAGCGCTTGCGTTGATCGCCGACGCACATCAGCGAGACGAGTACACGTACGAGCGAGCCGACCTGTGGATCGTGGAGCTGGAAGGTGACGTCCGGCGCCTCACCGATGACGGCCACAACCACAGTGCGCCCGCGTGGTCCCCGGACGGCAGGTGGCTGGTGGTTCGCCGCCAGCTGGGCCTGAATGCCGTGATCGCGGCGGGACAGAGTCGTGGAGCGCCGGTGGACCTGTTCCGCATCGCTGCCGCCGGAGGAACCCCGGAGAACCTCACAGCGAGCTGGGATCTTCTGCCCGGCGCGCCGTCGGTAAGCCCGGATGGCCGCTTCGTTTACTTCCAGGCCCAGGTGGGCGGCAGCGACCACCTGTTTCGCGTGCCCCTCTCCGGGGGCGAGGTGGAACAGGTGACCCGCGGCGCGCGCTCGCTGTCGGGGTTCACGTTCGACGCGGATTACCGCCGCATGGCGTACGTGGCCACCGATCCCACACACCCGAGTGAGGCCTTTGCCGCCTCGATTGACGGATCCGGCGAACGGCGCCTGTCACGGCTGAACGATGCCTTGCTCTCCACGGTCGCTCTCCAGCCGGCCGTGCGCGTGTCGTACAACAGCACTGACGGAACCCCAATTGAAGGGTGGGTGATGCTGCCGGCATCCACCGCGGCCGGCCTCCGGGCTCCCTTGATCCTCGCCATTCACGGCGGTCCCCACAGCGCCTATGGACACGACTTCTCGTTCCAGTTCCAGTTGTGGGCCGCGCGGGGATACGGCGTGCTCTACACGAACCCACGAGGATCCACGGGGTACGGCGAGGACTTTCTGTGGGCAACCTGGGGTGGCTGGGGTCGGAAGGACTCAGAGGATGTTCTCGCGGGCGTGGACCATGTTCTGAGCAGGTACCCGCTGGATCCCGGGCGGCTTGCCGTCACCGGGTATTCCTACGGTGGTTTCCTGACCAACTGGATCATCACGCATTCGCAGCGATTCGCCGCCGCTGTCTCCGGAGCCGGGATCGCGAACTGGGTGAGTGACTACGGCACCGCGGACATCCCGCGCACCAAAGAGAGCGAGTTTTACGGGCCACCGTGGGAGGAGCGAAGCGGTCGGCTCCTCGTGGAACTATCACCGGTGATGCACGCCAGCGCCGCGGTGACGCCAACGTTGTTCGTGCACGGGGAGTCAGACTTCCGCGTGCCCATCGAGCAGGGGGAACAGATGTACGTGGCGCTGAAGAAGCGGCGCGTTCCGGCGGCCTTCGTCCGGTACCCGGACATGTACCACGGCAACTGGACGCCGTGGAACACCGTGCACCGGTATTACCAAGAACTGAAGTGGTGGGAGAAGTGGCTTGACGGCGGCAGAGCGGCGGAGGAACGGCCGACGACCGGTCCCGTGAGACGTTGATCGGTGACCACGGCATCCATCGTGGGGCATGGCCAGCCAGGAGGGCTGCCCTGCCACTTGACGCCTGCTTGACACCCTCTCGCGGATACTCGGCGCGACTCCCAACCAGTATCCGCGAGGTGTTTTATGCATCGCACAGTGGCAGCTCTGATTGCCGCGTTCGGCTTTATTGCCTGCATCGACCGCGATCCCGCGGCGCCCGACGTGGTATCCGACCCGGACCTGCGGCAGGTACTTCCCTCCGGGGGCGCCGGGGGGCTGGTAGTTATGACGCGCAACGTGTACGTGGGGTCAAACATCGACTCCATTCCCCGGGCTGAGTCCCTCGAAGACCTGCTGCTGCGAGTGACGCATCAGTTCGGGGTCATCCAATCCACCAACTTCGCCGAGCGCGCCGAAGCGATCGCGGACGAGATCGCCGCCACGCGGCCGCACCTGATTGGTCTGCAGGAGATCTCCAAGATCCTGCGGCAGTACCCCGGCGACATCCTCTCGGGTGGGACCACGCCGGCAACCGACGTCGTGTACGACTACCTGGCGCTGCTCATGAACGCGCTGGATGCGCACCACCTCGATTACCGCGTGGCCGCGCTCACCAGGAACTGGGACGTTGAGCTTCCCAGTGCCCTGGGTGAGGACCTCCGATTGATTGACTACGAGGCCGTTCTGGCTCGGGGCGACGTGGCGATTGACGACGTGCAGCAGCGGCACTTCTCCGTGAATCTCACGCTTCCTGTCCTTGGGAGTCCGGTGACCCTCACGCGCGGGTGGGCGGCCGTGCGCGCCACGGTGGATGGCCGGTCGTACCGCTTTGTCAGCACGCATCTCGAGCCGGCGGACATCCCGGAGCTTTGGCCCATTCAGATGGCGCAGGCCGCCGAGCTGATCGGCGCGTATGGCGCCGAGCAATTGCCCCTCATCTTCGTGGGGGATTTCAATACGAATGCGGACGGGACCAGCTCGCCGACCTACGGGATGCTGATGGATGCCGACTTCGTGGATGCATGGTCTCAAGCGCATCCCGGCGCCCCGGCCTACTCCTGCTGCCAGGCCAGTGACCTGCGGAATACGGTGTCAGAGCTGGTGAAGCGCGTGGACCTGATACTCGTGCGAGACCGGGCGAACCCGGCGGGGCGATTTGTCGGCGGCGTGCAGATGGACATTGTGGGCGAGAGTGCCGCGGACCGCACGCCGTCGGGCCTGTGGCCGTCGGATCACGCTGGCTTCGTTGCGCGGCTGCGGTTGGCCAGAGGGCCGTGAACAGCACACAGCAATAGCACTCAGCAGTCAGCGGTAGGTGTCTCTACCACTGATTGCTGAGTGCCGGCTGCTGACTGCAGAGTGCTTTCCACTCCCTCACCGTGGCGCACGCCGAATCACGCGTTGCCCGCCGCCTTCGTCATCTGCGACACCCAGCCACTCTCGCACCTGGCGGCCAACCGCCTCGGCTACGGGCGGGTCCAGGTTGGCGAGCACGACGAGGTCGTATCCGTCGCCAATGGCGGTCTCCAGCAGCGCGTTGATCCCCGGCGCGCCACCCGCGATCCCCATGCCCGCCGGTGGTGCGCCGCGAATTTTGCCGTCGCGTACGGCGTGGGCGAAACGCAGGAGGTCTTCGGCGGTCGAGTAGCCGCCACCCGCCGCGCTACCCCGCCCCGGCAGAAGGTCCGTGTTTCGCCTCAGCGGTGCGGATCCAGGGGTTCCCGGTCCTCCGCGCGTGTAGCCCACAGCGGTATTTGGCGGCAACGAGTCGCGCGCGTAGAAGTCGGTGCTCGTCATCCCGGCCGGCTCGAAGATGTTTTTGCGCACGTAGTCGTAGTAGCTCATCCCGGACAGACGCTCGATGACCGCGCCGAGCACCACGTATCCGGCGTTGGAGTACTGGTTTCTCGATCCCGGCTCGAATTGCAGGGGCTCGTTGACGAACAGCGGAATGAAGTCCGAGTTCCGCAACAGATCGCCGCGGGATCCTCCCGGCGGAGCGCCGAAGATGTTCCCTCCGATGCCCGACGTGTGCTGCAGCAGCTGGGCGATCGTGACGCGCTCAGCCACGGCCCGGTTGGGGTAGTCGGGGAGATGCCGAATCAGGCGGTCGTCGAGCGCGAGCTTGCCGGCCTCGGCGAGCTGCCGGATGGCGGTCGCCGTGAAGGCCTTGTTGACGGACCCGAGGTTAAAGCGAGTGTCGAGCGTGTTGGGCCAGCCGGCCTCCCGGTCGGCCATGCCGTACGCCCGCTGGAACGCACGTCGCCCCCGCTGCTCCAACACCACGACCCCGGAGAACTGCCCCGCGGCGGTCAGACTGTCCAGGTGGGCAGCCAGACGCGCCACCAGTTGTGACTCCTCGAGCGGGGCGCGCGCGGGGACCGGAGACTGCTGCGCGGCGGCGACGGTGGCCAGGACCGCCAGGGCGATCACGCCATGCCGAATCATACGAGTGTCCGTGCGGTAGGTTCGACGCTATGATGCCCGAACGCCCCCAACGGTCGCAGGCCTCAATACCTCCAGCTCAACGTGTCCGGGTTGGGCGGGTGATTCTTGCGAATCTGCTCCATGAACCGCGGGATGAACATCTGGTGGTACCGCAGCCGTGAATACGCGTTGGCCCTCGTGTGGTCGCCGTTCCAGCAGTGCTCGGCGCGGTCGCCGTAGTCCACGTCGCCGGCGTAATACGGGTTCGTCGTGCTCTCCAAAAACTCTTCGGTGAGGTACACAGCATTGTTCAGGTAATAGTTGTCCATGTCGCCCACGTAGATGAACAACTTGCCTTTGAGTTTGGGGCCCAGGGTTTTCCAGTCGCGACGCAGGATGTAGGACAAATCGTAGTTGTCGCGCCAGTACGTCGCGACGCTGCGGTCGATCTTGCCGCTCAGCTTGTCCCAGATCGGCTTGGGATATCCGTCGGGCCCCGTCGGTGAGTAGACCGCCTGCCAGATATCCCACTGGTCGCCGGAGCGTCCCTTGCTGCCCAGCACCAATTCGCGGTGGTTCATCTCCTCCAGCGTGGCGCGGATCTGGCCAAGCCAATTGCGGAACCCCGGGCGCGGCGTGCGCTTCCAGAAACTGCTGTAGTAGTACGCGTTCTCGTCCTCGTAGATGTTGACCACGGTGTAGGCGCGGAAGTCGATCGGGTCGGGGCAGGCGATCCAGGCGCCGTTGAATTCGTCGGGATAGAACACCTGCACCGCCATGGCCTCCCATCCGCCGGTCGAGCCACCGTACGTGAACCTGGCGTATCCCTGCCCGATCCCGCGGTACTTCCGCTCGATGTGGGGGATCAACTCGCGCATGATTGCGTCGCCGTAGGGACCGTTGTTCGCCGAGTTGACCGCGTAGGAATCGTCGTAATAGGGCGTGGGGTGCTGGATCTCAATCGCCAGCACTCTCGGGAATCCCGGCCCGGTCCAGTCCTTGTAGAACTGATAGGCATAGCGATCCTGAATGCGATTGTAGCAGTCGAGGCTGAACCGCTCGCTGTACTCGCAGGGGACCGTGGTGTCCGGCGGCGTTTCGCGCCAGCCGCCCAACGTGTAGGGGAAGTGGCCGTGAAAAACGGCGAGCGGGTAGCGGGCCTCGGGATGCTGATCGAACCCCTCGGGGAGCAGGACGTGCGCGCCGAGGTACATCGGCCGGCCCCAGAAATCCGTGAGCAACTTGCTTTGAATTCGCTCGTGCTTGACGTACCGGGTCTCCGGCGGATCCGGGATCGGGGGTATTACCCGGTCCATGGTGAGCCGGATTAGCTCGTTCTTCGCCGGATCCAGCACAACCCATTGCGGAGTCGCGTACAGGTTCCCGGGCTTGCGATTCCACTGTTGCCCCTCGCCCATGTCGGGCGGGAGCTTGACCGTATGGCCGTCGGAGCGGCGGAAGGTTTCATACCGGTTGAGAAGCGCCTGCACGCGATACCGTCCCGGCGGGATGTCCGCCAGGTTCTTTCGCGGATAGCCGAGTGCCGATCCGTCTATGATCGCCTCCTGCCCCGGCCTCAAGCCTTCCACGTCAATGCCAAACACCTGCTGCGTGTTGGCGGCGTCGCTGATCTGAAACCGGGGCTCGGCGCTCGAGTCCGTCGAGATCAGCAGCAGCAATCGGCCATCGAGCGGCGCAGCACTGTGGGCCGCGGGGAAGGAAACGGCGAAGCGTAACCGCGCTGGCCGCTGCGGCATTGCGGCCGCGCCCAGCAGGGCGGCAAGCAACAAGGCCACGATGAAGTTCAGCGGGCGACGGGAGGCGACACCGAGGGGACGAACGAGGCTGATGAGGCGAGAACGCATGACGGCTCCGATTAATGCGGGCGCCAGAGAAGGTGCACTCCTGATCGGGAGGTCGGCAATGTGTGGAGCGGCGAATCTGACACCACATGAGACCGGGATCCGCTCGTGGGCGGACAGTCTGTTCGTCGTGACGATGCGAACCGGAAAGCACCTCGGGGTGGGCTGGGCGATCCTCCCCCCGATGCCGTGGCCCAACTACGCGCAGTTCACGGACGACGACCTGCGCCCGATCTTTGCGTACCTCCAGAGTCTTCCGCCGGTGGACAATCGGGTTTCGGCTCCAAGCCCACCACCCGGAACCTTGATGCCTCGATAGACGGGCAAACGAAACGGCCCCGCACACCGACGTACGGGGCCGCCGTTGGGGCGCCTCACTTCCCGCGAAGTCGCTCTTCCGCTACGACCTTGGCGATCACGTCCATCAGCTGAGTGCGGGCGCGATCGACTGCCTGCTGCAGGGCTACCTTACTGTCAACGAGCGGCTTCTTGTTCTCACGGTGTACCACGGCCTGCTCAAACGCCTCGAGCGCCTCCGCCACGCGCTTGACGTATTCCTGGCCCTTACCCATCGGAACTCTCCGGACGTCAGACGGGATCGTGAAATAGCGAGCCGCCACCGACCCTGCAAGGGTGCAGGCAGGCGTGCTACGACGTCTCGCGGTCCAGCAGGTCGCGGACCTTCTGTACCAGGGCCAACGGGTGTGGTGGGTGCTCCATGTAGCCGGCCACCTCGAACCCGGCCAGCCGGTCGGCCAGCGCGAGCCGGTCCTCCGAGCTGGCCACGATCACCGGCAGGGTGGGTGCCACGCGGCGGAACTCGTCCAGGGCGTACTCGATGCCTCGCTCCCCCGGCGCCGTGCCGAGCAGCAGAGCCAGGAACTCGCCGGGGTGCTGTCGTAGCAGATCCAGCGCCCGAGTGTGGGATTCGGGAGCCATCGCCTGGAAGCCGGCTCGGTTGAGCACATCGGCCATATAGGCCAGGGCGTCGGGGTTCTCGTCAACCACCAGCACGCATGGTCGCCCCTCGCGCTCCGTGGGCGCGGACTCGTGCGGTTCGGTGGCACGAGCATCCCGGCGGAGCAGGACCTGATACCCTTGGATCTTGCCCTCGGCGCCAAGCCGCCGGGTGGCGGACAACATGCCGGGGATGATAAGGCCGTCTTTGGTGCGCAGTTCCACCGCTACGTGACGGGCCACGCCGTCGTTCTCCGCCATCGCGGCCTGAAACCGCCGAATGTCTCGGGGGCTGGCGAATAACATGCGCGCATCCATGCCGAGCATCTCATCCCGCGTGTAGCCGAACAGGGATAGGGCCGAGTCGTTGGCGGCCACGATCTCGCCGGATCTGGTGGTCAGATAGACCGCGTCCGAGCAGAGGCGGAAGAGGTCGCGATAGGCGGCCTCGCGCTGGCGCAGCGCGACCAGGGTTTGATGGCGGTCCTTCACGTCCCGAATCACCGCGAGGAAGCAGCTTTCCCCGCCACCGAGGTTGTGCCGCGCGATCGCGGCTTCCACGGGGAAGGTCGTACCGTCCCGCCGGTAGTGGACACCGTTTACGAACACCGGCCGGCGCGTGTCTCGTGTTTCGGTGAATTCGAGATCCTGATCCTCAGTGAGCCGTATCGGAAAACCGAGGCCGAGCATGTGCGCCTGACGACCGAGGATCTCATCGCGCGGCCGCTGGAGCCAGCGGCAGGCCGTCTCGTTGACATCCAGGATCTCGCCGGTGTCGGGGTCGGAGACGAACACGGCCTCACCTGAGGCGTCGAGCAACGCCATGAGGCGCAGCTGGCGGGCCGAGCCCGAGTCTCGCTGGCGTTGCGTGTCCGCCAGGGCCTGCTGCGCGCGCGCCAGGTCCGCCGTGCGTTCCTCGTACATCCGCGCCAGTTCGAGGAAGCGACGTTCCGCCTCCTGCTCGGCGCGGCGGTGGTGCGTAATGTCGCGAGCAACGATCGTGGTTGACACCACGGCCCCATCCCGCAGGTTGGGCGCGAGGCGGCACTCGTACCAAGAGTCCGGGCTGTGGGGATAGAAGCCGGCCAGCTCGTGACCCTGGGGTTCGCCGGTCTCGAACACCTGCCGGAGTCGTTCTCGGACCAGGGCGTGCTGCTCCGGGAATATCCAGTCGAACAGACTCGTCCCGGTCACGTCGTCCGGATTTACGCCTCCCATTGCCCGGTTCACGAACAGGATTTGCCCGTCCTGCGCCACGATGAAGACCAGGTCGGGAGGGTACTTCTCGGCAGGGGGGCTTCCGCTGGACCGATGTGGGCGGGTGGGCTCCCCTGGCGACTCGGACAGAAACGCCTGCTCTTGGTACTGCGGGAACCGACTCACGGTGGGGCGGGAGGGTCCTGACGAATGCTCTGGTTCCATGCTCGCCGGTCGCTGGAGTCAGCACCGAAAGTGGGAACTCTCGGCCTCGCGCGCAACGTTTTAGGCCCCCAGAGCATCAAATGGGACGTACAGGACATCCTCGGGGATGGTCACTATGCAGCAAGACATCTATCCGTCGCTCAAGCCGACGGTTCTCATTGACTCGGTGGCGCGGTTGCAGCTCGAACGGGCCACCGGCTCGCTGGCGCGCTCACGGCCGCGCGGCGCGAGCGTGGCGATAACGCTTGGAGTGGCAGCGGTTGCGGGGGCTGGGATCGGCCTGTGGCCGTCCAATACAGCGTCTGATCGCGCGGAGCCGGGAGGCAGCGCCACGGCAGCCGTCAGCTGTGCGTGCGAGGACCCCGCGAGGTCGGACCCCGCGAGGTCGGAGTCCTGCTGACTGGCGTGCCCAAACGGCGGCTCGGCCTAGAGCCGGGCCGCCCAATCCACCACCGCGTTCTCCACCACCTGCCGCAGTTCGTCCGTGACCGCCCGTCCCTCAGCGAGCGGTTCGAGTAATGGCGTGAGGGTCTCGGCCAGCAATGCGCGAGCCCCGAGCGGATAGGACGGCCATTGTCGCCGCACCAGCTTGACGAGGCGTTGATCCGCCGGGCCGGCCATGGTGACGAACTCTTCGAGCAGTCGCCTGGCGCGCGCCCGTTCTCTCTCGGGAGAGCGCTGAGCCAGGCCGCCGGCCGACGCACGGGCGGCTGGCCCCTCGATTGAGCGTCGGCGAAGGCCAAGCCGGCGCTCTTCCCAGAATCGCCGCTCCCGGCCGCTGCGCCGCTCCACAGCCACCGGCATTGCGGCGACGCGCCGCTCACCGCGCCGGCGGTCGTGACCAGAGCGCTTCTCGGCGCCGGACGGCGCCGGCAACCCGTTCCGTGCGGGAGGGTGGGTCATAGCACCTCCAAGCGTCCGGCAAAAAGGTGCCCTGACCTTTTTGGGCCTGCAAGGGACCGGCATGGGGCTCGGAGTTTGAGACCGGGTGCCGGGGGTCTATAATTCCTCGCCCCGCACCGCGGGGATTGACTCGTTCAGACTCTGAGGCTCAAACGGAATGAAAGCCAGCGATATTCGACGCGGTCACATCGTGCTCATCGGCGGACAGCCGTGCCGCGTGATGGACTTCCAGCATCGTACCCCCGGGAACCTGCGGGCGTTCGTTCAGCTCCGGCTCCGCAACCTCATTACCGGCAACACGTTCGACCAGCGAGTGAGCGCCACGGATTTCGTGGACGAAGCCCGCCTGGACCTCCGTGAGTGCCAGGTGCTCTACCGCGACGACGCGGGCGTCCACGCGATGGACACGCAGACCTACGAGCAATACCTGCTCGATAAAGAGGCCGTGGGTGACGCCGGCCCGTGGCTCGAGCCGGAGATGCATTTCCAGTTAGAGTTGCTCGATGGGCGGCCCATTGGCGTGCAGCTGCCGGCGGTTGGGGAGTACACGATCGTCGAGACCGCCCCCGTCATGCGGGGCGCCACCAAGACCGCTTCCACCAAACCTGCAAGGCTGAGCAACGGCGTGACCGTTCAGGTCCCGGAGTTCCTTGGGGAAGGCGACAAGATCCGCGTGGATCCGAGAAGCGGAGCCTACCTGGAAAGGGCGAAGTAGGACGGGCTATGGCGGGAGATCGCGGGCTCCGCATCTAGCCGCGACCGCCCGCCATCGCCCGCCATCGCCTTATCGTCGCCTATCGGGCAGACACCTTCTGGGCCGATGGAGCGGGTGGCAAGACGGCCCGCCCAATCGTCCCGGCATCGGTCCCGAACCACAGCGTGCGATTCCGGCTGTCATAGTAGTGATGCCGCACCGTCCCGCCGCCGCTCGGGACGTCGTTTACGCTAAAGAACTTCTGAAGGCCGGGATCGAAGCCGACAAGCTTGTTCGGCTGCACCCCGGTCTCGAACATCCACACCGTCTCGCCGTTGGACGCAACCGCGTAGGGGCGGGACTGGGGTCCTGAGGGAGCTGGCCACTCCTCGACGGCGCCCGTCCTGGGATCGAGGCGACCCAGGTACCCGCGCCGATAATCGCCGTACCAGATCATGCCGTCGTTGGTGACGGCGATGCGGCGCGGTCGAGCCTCCTCGGCCGGCAACGTGTACTCCTTGATGGTCATGCTGGCGGGGTCAATGCGGCCGATCTTGTTGCTGTTGAACTGGTCATAATAGAGCGCCCCATCCGGGCCCTGAACGATCCCATAGGGGCGCGCGTTTGGCGTGGGGTTCCTGAGTAGCGTTACCGCTCCGCTCTTCGTGTCGAACCTTCCCACGAAGTTCCCTCCTTGCACCGTGAACCAGATCAGTCCGTTCTGGTCGTGGTTCCGGTCAAGGAGCAACGTGTGAGGGTCGCGCGCCGCGGGGTCCGGCATGGAGAACTTGGTGATCTTGCCGGTGGCGGGGTCGAGGCGCCCGATGTGAGCAGCGCGATTGCCTGCATACCACACGATGCCTGCGTGGTCTACCACGAGGTTGTGCGGGCCGGTGCCCGGATCGAGTTCGAATCGCTTGAACTCACCCGAGACGGTATCCAAGGCGGCGACGTAGTCGCCTGCCTGGCCAACGAACCACACGCGACCATCCCGTGCTACAAATGGATCCCGGGGGCGCGTGTTGTCCCATGGGACCTTCCACTCGCGCATAGGTGCCGGGGTATTGGCGGCCAGTTGGACCGTGGGCGCGGGGGCCTGCACCGCGACGGTCGCGAGGGTCACGAACAGCAACATAGGGCCTCCAGCGTATCGGTCTGCCGGTGGTTGGCGCGTCTCGAACAGGCACATCGGGGCGGCACGCGGCTCGAGGGCTCGGTACGTGCACCGAGGGTTGCGCGGCTCCCTGGTCTACATACGAACGAAGGCTCGCGCCGGTTGAGCGAGGGACGCGGCTGGCCGAATCTATCCGCCCAGGGGTCGTTCGCCAGCGTTACGCCCTGAAGTCCTATCATATGGCCAGTCCGGGCCGCGATTACGTGGATCTCCAGGCTGATGACGTCCTGGCGGATGGGAATCGAGGCGATGTCAATTGACTTCGCGGTGATGTGAACTGGAGCGGGCAGGAGCAATTGACCGCGGCTCGATGTCAATCGCCGGGAGGGCGATGTCAATCGGCAGCCTGGCGATGTGAATTGACTTCGGGGCGATGCCAAACGCGCCGAGTCGCCGCAATTGGAAACGGCGAGGCTCACCCGGAATTGACGTGAAGTCAATTGACGGGGGCTCGATTCCAACTGACATCGTCTTGATGTCAATTGGAAACGATCGATTTCCAATTGCGGCGGATCGAAGTCAATTGACATCAGGTCGCCGCAAATCGGTCCGCTTGGCGCGTAACCGGTGTGGCGCTAGAGAGTTAGGCCAGCTCGCCTGGGGCACAACCTCACGCGTTGGCGCCCTTGTGGCCGCCCCCGGCCGCGTGACAATCCCGGTGCTGACGCCGGCGATCCGGGGCGTCTCTGCGGCCCCCGCGAAGCAGCGCCCAGCGCACAAACCCCGTAGGATTGGTGAACCTGAGGGAGGAGTGACGGAGTGCTGAGCCCGGTATTCCGCAGTCGCTGGGTGTTGAGGGGCGTCCTGTGGATGCTGCTTGGTGCCGCACCGGCGTTCGCTCAACAAGCCACTCAGTGGGAGCTGCGCGCAGGCGCGTTGAACGGTGACCTCCACCTGGATGGCTCCCTGGACGAGCCGGCGTGGGCCAGCGCCGACTCCGTGGCGAATCTGGTGGCCATCGAGCCCCGCGAAGGTGAACCGCCGGTGGGCCGCACCACCGTGCGGGTACTCGCTGCCGCGGGCGGGCTGGTGATTGGCATCGAGTGCTTCGACCCCGACCCCGCAGGGATCGTGGCGTATTCGAAGGCACGCGACGCCGATCTGAACTCCGAGGATCACGTCAGGCTCCTGTTCGACACGTTCCTCGACGGCCGGTCGGGGTACATCTTCGCCGTGAACGCCAACGGCGCGCGGTACGACGCCCTTGTGGCGAACCAGGGGGAGGGTGAGGCCCGCGAGTGGGACACGGCGTGGGAGGCCGCCACCCTGCGAACCGCCAACGGCTGGTCCGTAGAGATCAGGATTCCCATTCAGAGCTTGGCCTTCGGCGCGGGGCTCCGCGAGTGGGGTTTCAACGTGCAGCGCCGACTTCAGCGGCTGCTCGAGACGAGTCGCTGGGCCAGCCCCCGGCGCGACGCCAAGATCTCGCAGCCGTCGCGCGCCGGGCGTCTGGTGGGCCTGCCGGAGTTCCACCTCGGGATCGGTCTCACCGTGCGCCCCACGCTGGTGAGCGGCGTGGAGAAGCTCACGCCTCAGGACACGCGCGCCGGCCGACTCGAGCCGAGCCTGGACGTCACGCAGCGGCTGGGACCGAATGCGATTGCGTCGCTCACGGCGAACACCGACTTCGCCGAGACCGAAGTGGACGCCCGCCGCACGAACCTCACCCGCTTCTCGCTGTTCTTTCCGGAGAAGCGCACGTTCTTTCTCGAGAACTCGGACATTTTTGCCTTCGGCATCGGGCTCACCGGGCAGTTCCGGACCGACATCGTGCCCTTCTTCAGTCGGCGGATCGGATTGTATCGCGGGGCCGAAGTCCCGCTCGATGCCGGGGCGAAGCTCTCCGGCCGCGCCGGCAACACGAATTTCGGGGCGCTCGCGGTGCGCACCCGCGGGCAGAGCGGACTCGTGCCGGCCACGACACTGGGCGCCGTTCGGGTCAAGCAGAACGTGCTGCGGGAGTCATCGGTGGGCTTTATCGCGACCGCCGGCGATCCCGAGGGCCGTGCCGACAGCTGGATGGTGGGGACCGACTGGACGTACCAAACGTCCCGCCTGTGGGGCGACAAGAATTTCCTGGTCGGCGCGTGGGGGCTCGTGACCGACCGCGCCGATCTCACGGGCGACAAGACGGCCCTGGGCTGGAAGATCGACTACCCCAACGACACCTGGGACATCGCGCTGACCTATAAGCGCGTGGGTGACGGGTTCGATCCTTCACTCTCGTTCGTTTCGCGGCGCGGCGTTCAGATCTGGAGCCTCGGGGTCAACTACTCGCTGCGGCCCGGCGGGCGCGTGTTCCGCCAACTGTTTCACGAGTTGCAGCCGTTCCTCGTGTTGGATCTCGACGGCCGGTGGGAGAGCTACCGCGTGTTCACGGCGCCCATCAACTGGCGGTTCGAAAGCGGCGAGCGGTTTGAGTTCAACGTCGTGCCGGAGGGCGAGCGGCTGGCCGCTCCCTTTGAAATCGCGAGCGGCGTGTTCCTGCCGCCGGGATCGTATCACTGGGTGCGGTATCGATTGGAAGGAGACATCGCCGCCAAGCGCAAGGTAAGCGGCCGGGCGACGTGGTGGTTCGGGCGATTCTACGACGGCACGCTGCACCAGATCTCGGGTTCCCTGCAGTTCAAGCCGTCGGCGTCGGCGACGTTCGAGATTCAGGGCGAGCGCAATGACGGGGATGTCTCGGCCGGCGCATTTACGCAGGACATCGTGCGGGGGCGCGTGAGCGTGTACTTCTCGCCCGACCTCCAGCTCAACAGCTTCGTGCAATACGACAACGATTCACGCCTGCTCGGTGCCAACACGCGACTGCGCTGGACGTTCCACCCCCTGGGTGACGTGTTCGTCGTGTACAACCACAACGCGCGCGATGTCGCGGACCGATTGACGTTCGACTCCAATCAGCTGCTGGTGAAGCTACAGTACGCGCTCCGCCTGTAGAGTCTCACAACGAAAGCTCGGTTCCCACACCTCGCTCCCGCGCTCTGCGGTACACCTCGGGGGCGACGGCCATGTCGTCGAGCGCGAGCCCCAGGTTCATGGCCAGCGTGCGCTGCGACGGATCCTGGCGGCCCGGCTTGAGCCCGCTCACCAGCTCGCCGAGGTCGCAATCGGGATCGGGCGTGCGCTGGAAATAGCCCACGCTGCGGTAGTAGCGGAACTGGGCGTGGTCGTCGGTGGCAATCAGATCCATCTCCTCAAGCGCGCCCGGCTGCCAGTAGGAATCGAAGTCCACGGCCGAGCCGAAGCCCCCGGGTTTGAGCCAGCCGGGCTCGATGGTGGGCGATGGGTGTTTCAGGATCGGTCCCGAGGTGACCACGATGTCGCTCTCGACCACCGCTGCTCGCGGTTCGGCTACGGCAATCACCTCGAGCCCGAGCCTGGCGGCCATCTCCGTGGCATAGCGCTGGCGGGCCGCCGGCACGATGTCGTAGGCGTACACGCGACGGACGGGGAACAGGGTCGCAATCGCTTCCAGATTGGTCCGTCCCTGCACGCCGCAGGCGAGGATGCCCACCACTTCGCTTTCGGGCCGTGCGAGAAACCTCGCCGACAGCGCGGTGGCGGCGCCGGTGCGGTAGGCCGTGATCCAGGTGCAATCCATCACACACAGTGGCAGGCCCGTTTCGTCGTCATTCAGAATCACGAGCCCGCTCACGTACGGCAGCCCGCGCTTCACGTTGTCGGGATAGCCCGCCACCCACTTGATGCCGGCGGCGCGCAGCGACGGGATGTAGGCCGGCATCGCGTGGATAAAGGCGTCGGGCCTGGGGTGGATGCCGGGTTTGGGCGGCATCTCGACTCGTCCCGCGCCTTTTTCGGCGAACGCCTGCTCAAGAAGCCGGATCATCGTCGGCATGTCTGGCGCCACCGCTTCGACGTCGGCGCGGGAGAGATAGAGCAGTTGGTGCGCAGCCATGGCCTCCACGTTAGCCCAACGCCCCCGGGTCTTGCCACTCACCGGCAAGCATCGTCACCTTTGGCGCGCCGTTCCACACGTTTGTCGTCCGAGTCCACTGTGGAGTGAACGTCATGCGTCATTCGCCAGCGGGGCCGTCCGTTCGGCTCGCCATCACACTGGTGGCCGCAGCCGCCTGTGCGCGCCCCGAGCCCGCCGATCTGGTGTTGCGCAACGGCAAGGTCGTTACGATGGATTCGACCCGACCCGAGGCGCAGGCCATCGCCATCAAGGGACCCACGATCGTTGCCGTGGGCAGCGACCGACAGATCGGGCGTTACGTCGGTCCGAGCACCGAAGTGATCGACCTCGCGGGACAGCTCGCCGTGCCGGGATTCATCGAAGGCCATGGGCACTTCATGGGCCTGGGCAGCGCGAAAATGATCCTCGATCTCACCAGGGCGGCGAGCTGGGAGGATATCGTCGCAATGGTGGCCGAGGCCGCGCGTACCGCCCGGCCCGGTGAGTGGATTCGAGGGCGAGGCTGGCACCAGGAAAAGTGGACCAGCGTGCCGGAACCGAGCGTGGATGGCGTTCCACTGCACGGATCGCTTTCGCGTGTGTCGCCCAACAACCCGGTGTACCTGACCCATGCGAGCGGTCATGCGGCCTTCGTCAATGCTCGTGCGTTGCAGCTCGCGGGAATCACTCGTGCCACGCGAAACCCGCCGGGCGGCGAGATCGTCCGGGACGCGAGCGGGAATCCGACGGGACTGCTGCGCGAGACCGCGCAGCGGCTCGTCGGCCGTGCGATGGATCAAGCGGCGGCCCGCCGCACGCCGGCCGATATCGAGGCCGAGATGCGGGAGCAGGTTCGGCTCGCGGGCGAGGACGCGCTGTCCAAGGGTGTGACGAGCTTCCACGACGCGGGGGCGCCGTTCGAGCTCATCGACTTCTACAAGAAGCTCGAGTCCGAGGGGGCCCTCCCGGTACGACTCTACGTCATGGTGCGTCGCGAGTCGAATGACGAGATGGCTGCGAAGCTGCCGCAGTATCGCATGGTGGCCGAGGGCAACGATTTCCTCACCGTGCGATCCATCAAACGGCAGATTGACGGCGCGTTGGGGTCGCACGGCGCGTGGTTGCTCGAGCCGTACACGGACATGCCGACGTCCACGGGGTTGGTGCTGGAGCCGGTGGAAGACATCGCGCGGACCGCGGAAATCGCCATTCAGCATGGATTTCAGGTGAACACGCACGCGATCGGCGATCGGGCGAACCGGGAAGTGTTGAACATCTACGCCAGGGTGTTCGCCGCGAACCCGGACAAGCGAGACCTCCGGTGGCGCATCGAACACGCGCAGCACCTGCACCCGGACGACATCCGCCGTTTCGCCGAACTGGGCGTGATCGCCTCGATGCAGGGTGTGCACGCCACCTCGGATGGTCCCTGGGTGCCGAAGCGCCTGGGCGACGAGCGGTCGAGAACGGGCGCGTACGTGTGGCGCAGCCTGCTGGATGCGGGCGCGGTGGTCACCAACGGCACGGACGTTCCCGTGGAAGACATCGACCCGATTGCGAGTTTCTACGCCTCCGTCACGCGGATGACCGCGGACGGCAAGCCGTTCTATCCGGAGCAACGGATGACGCGCCAAGAAGCGCTGCGGAGCTACACGCTGGCTGCGGCGTACTCGGCGTTCGAGGAGGGGATCAAAGGGTCGCTCACTCCGGGCAAGCTCGCCGACGTCACCGTTCTGTCCAAGGACATCATGACGATTCCGGATGCCGAGATTCCCACGACACAGGTCGTGTACACGATCGTTGGGGGGAAGGTGGCCTTTCGGCGGGCGATGACAGGCGACGACAGGCGATGACGGGCGACGTCGGCTTCTTGCATCGCCCCTCATTGCCTCTCATCGCCCGCCATCGTCTGACGTCCGGGAGCGGCACATGACAGCGCCTGTGACGGCCGCGCCCACGCCGGCCCAGCCAGAGTTCGTCAAAGCCCTTAGCCGCCTCGACGCCACGGCCATCGTCGTGGGGTCGATGATCGGCTCAGGCATCTTCATTGTCTCGGCGGATATCGTGCGGCAGGTGCAGGCGCCGGGCCTGCTGCTCGTGGTGTGGGCCACCGCCGGCCTGGTGACCCTGATGGGTGCCATCACCTACGGCGAGCTTGCAGGGCTCTATCCCAAGGCGGGCGGCCAGTACGTCTATCTGCGGGAAGGTATCTCGCCGCTGTTCGGCTACCTCTACGGCTGGACGTTGTTCATGGTGATCCAGACCGGGACCATCGCGGCGGTGGCAGTGGCATTTGCGCGGTTCACGGCGGTGTTCGTGCCCGCGCTGTCGCCGGAAGTCTCGCTCGGCTTCACGTTGAGTCTGCCGAGCGGACCGATTCAGGTGGGCCTGTCGCCCCAGCGCATCTTTGCGATCGTCTCGGTCATCGTGCTGACCTGGATCAACGTGCAGGGAGTCCGCACGGCCGCCATCATTCAGACCTCGCTCACGATCATCAAGACGGCGGCGCTCGCCGCTCTGATCGTGCTCGGGCTCACCATCGGCAGGCAGGCGGAGGCGATCGCGGCCAACTTCGGGGGGAATCTGTGGCCGGCGGGTGGATTCTCCCTGGCGCTGCTCCCCATGATCGGGGCGGCCATGGTGGGCTCGCTGTTCTCCATGGACGCATGGAACAACGTGGGCTTCGCTTCCGGCGAAATGAAGAACCCCACGAAGGACCTCCCGTTCGCGATGGCGGTTGGGGTGCTGGTCGTGACGTCGCTGTACGTGCTCGCGAACCTTGCCTACATCACGGTGTTGCCGGCCGACGCAATCGCGCATGCGCCGCAGGATCGCGTTGGCACGGCCGCGCTCCAGGCGATGTTCGGCACGGCCGGCTTGTACGTGATGGCGGCGGCGATCATGATCTCCACGTTCGGCTGCAACAACGGGCTGATTCTGTCGGGCGCGCGCGTGTACTGGGCCATGGCGCGGGACGACTTGTTCTTCCGCTCCGCGGGGAAGCTGCATCCAGAACACAAGACGCCGGCGTGGGCGTTGGTGGCGCAGCTCGTGTGGACGTCGGTCCTGTGCCTCTCCGGCACCTACTCACAACTGCTCGATTACGTCATCATCGCCGCGGTCTTGTTCTACATGCTGACCGTCGTGGGGCTGTTCGCCCTGCGCGTGCGGCGCCCCGACCTGGAGCGGCCGGTGCGGGCGTTCGGCTACCCGTGGTTTCCCGCGATCTACGTGGTCCTCACGGGCCTGGTATGTCTCAACCTGCTGATTCAGAAGCCGCAGTACACGTGGCCGGGTATCGGGATCGTGGCGTTGGGGGTGCCGGTGTACTTCGTGTGGAGGAAGATCGCGGCGCGCAACGGGCGATGACGGGCCGGCTGACGAGCAGCCGATGAGGGGCGATGTCAGGCGATCGCAGGCGATGGCCCCTGCCGGCCCGACGGACGTCGCGGCTGTTCGCGCGTCACCGCCTGTTCACTGCAGTCTCACAATCCAGTACCGCATCCAGGGGCCGAGCGGTGCACCGCCACCGTCGCGGGCCTTCACGGCCGTGGCCTCTCGATTGAACCCGCTCAGCACCGCGTAGAACGCCGAGCCCGCACGCACCCGGGCGCTGCGTGAGAACGTGCTGTACGTGAGGCTGGTTGGAACCAGCCGCAACGCGGGTCGCAGGAAGATGCCGGTTCCAGAGTCCACTTCGTAGAAGACGTTGTAGAGGTCCCAGCTGGTCATCCGCAGCGCCGGCGCGGGTTTCGCTGACATGTCGTCCCGATCATCCACGTACAGCATGGCGGCAAACTGCGCGAGCAGCGAATCAATCGGGACGCCGACGACCGACTGAATCTGCGCATAGCCGCTCTGCGTTCCAGAGATAATCGCCTTGTGGAACCCCGACTCGGCACTTCGCGTGGGGTAGAATCGATCGGAGAGCCACCGCAGGAACGCCCAGGACGCGCCGTAGGCGTCGAGTCCGCCCACGCAGGGTCCGGGATTCTCCGGCTTCCCCGCAAGCCAGCTGCACTCGTGAGGAGCTTCGGCGATCTTGCGATTGAAGTCCCCCTGAACGGTGACGGGGTCCCACCCGAAGTAGAGCCCCAGTCCGGCGATCAATCCCTGGGAATACCAATCCGTCGAACTGGTGTCATCGAGATTCAGTGCGATCCGCAGGCCGTAATTCTGCCCCGCCTGGCGCCCCTCGATGGCGTGACCCACGACCTCCTCGCCGAGAACGGCCTGTCCTTCGGCGATCCAGATGGAGGGGAACGGTCCGTTGACGGCTTTTCTGCCGGTGAACTGAATCACATGCACCAGCTCATGGGTCAGCGTGGCGGGAACGAACGGCTTGAGGTCGGCAACAGTGAGGTCCTGGGCCGGATCCGGGACGAGCACGTAGAAGAACTCGCCCTCATTGCTGGCAGGATGCGAACTTCGAGGGTTCAGGTCGCAGGCTGTCGTGAACCCGAGGGCCTCTCGTTTGTTCACCTCGTAGGAGAACACGACTACGACTCGGGCATTCCCGTCCGCGTCGGTGGGCGGGCCGAAGTACGCCGCCGCGTGCTCGTAGTACAGGGAATCGAACGCTTGGCTGAACTGCTGGAAGTCGGTGACGCCATATCCACCCGTGGGGCTCGCCACGTCATGCAGAAAGATGCCTCTTCGACCCTTCGCCCGAACGACGGTCTTTACCGTGGCGTAATTGGCGCAGCCGCCTCCCATGGTGACGCGGACCGTCACCGTGTCACCCGGGTTGACGGTGGAGTCCACGATCCCGGCAAGGCTTAGCGCGGCACGAGGTCCGATCCTGGCCCGAGCCGCCTCGAACACGGTCCGGTCCTCCGCCCGCTGCTTCAATTCCGCGGTGCGGTGCCGCTGGATCAGGCGCAGCCGATGGACATCATGTGGCGATGCCGTGGCGCCGGCCGCCTCGGGGATCGCAGGTGGAGCGGGCGTGGCGGCAGCGGCAGCGGTGCCCGCCAACGTGATCGCCGTGAGGTCGGTCACGGTTTCGGACGTAGACTGCACGCCGATCAGGTAGCTCTCCGAGCCCGTGGTCTTGGGGAACTGGAAGCAGAACTGCGCGGGGTCTTGCACGATCAACTGCTGGCCCACCGCGAGGCTCACGAACGACGCCGGGTTCACGGTGGTGGCCACCGGGGTTGAGGGGAATCCACCCGCAGTGACCAGGACGTTGGCGCTACGCGCGGGCTGACAGTCGCTCACCGGGACCGTGATGTTGAGCTGGGTCGTGGACGCCCCGGTCACGGTGGCCGCCACTCCGCCAACCGTGACCACGTTGTTGGCCGGTGTCGGGTCGAATCCTTCGCCGGTGAGCACGGCTGCCTGACCCTCAACCAGGGGGCTTGGCGA
>DATMAW010000229.1:0-5611 GCA_035559715.1 Gemmatimonadales bacterium
GGGCCCGGCGGCTCTTGTCCGCCGGGCCCGTCGTGTTTCTAGAGGTTGGACCACAGACGGGCAGGTGGGGACGACGACCACGAACGAGTGGCCCGCGTGTTTCAGCAGCTCAATGTCCCCGGCGTAGCGCTGCTCACTACAAACGCCGTCGTGTTCGAGACGTACCCGCTCATCCTCCATCGCTCTCGCCGGGGTCGCGCCAACGCGCTCAGATTCCTCGACGTGATGGAACGAAACGTGTTGCGAGTGGTGCGCCTCACCGCGGCCGAGGAGCGGGCCGCGACGACCCTGGTTCGCACACACGCGGACAAGTCGTATTCGCTGTGCGACGCGGCCAGCTTCGCAGTGATGAAACGACTGAGAGTGCGTGCGGCGGTGGCCCTGGACGAGGAGTTCCGGAGCTACGGACAATTTCGAGGTGCTGCCGTAGGCTCCGTGGAACCACGGCACGGGATTCGCCCTGGGCATGTAGATTGCCCCAGGAACTCCACCGCGGCCATGCACCATTTCACCGTAGACGTCGAAGAGTACTTCCAGGTCTCCGCCCTGGAGCCGTACGTGTCACGGGGCTCCTGGGACGGGTTCGAAAGCCGCGTGCGGCTTGGCGTGGCGCGGCTGATCGAGCTGCTCGATCGCCACCGCGCCCGCGGAACGTTCTTCGTGCTGGGATGGGTGGCGGAGCGGCAGGCTGCGATGGTGCGGGAGATCGCGGGGCAGGGCCATGAGATCGCCTCGCACGGCTGGGATCACCGGCGTGTGACGGAGCAGACGCCCGAGCAGTTCCGCGAGTCGGTGCGGCGCACCAGGCTCGCGCTGGAGGATCTCGCGGGCAGGCCCGTCATCGGGTTTCGCGCGCCGAGTTTCTCCATCGTACCGGGGAGGGAATGGGCGCTCGAGATTCTGGGCGAAGAAGGGTACCGCTACGACTCGAGTCTGTTTCCCATTCGGCGTCCCGGCTACGGCTTCCCGAGCGCCGGGCGTGATCCGTATTGGTTGAACGGCGCCCGGGCCGCGAACGGCAAGAGCGGTGGAATGTTCGAGGTGCCTCCGGCCACGATCCGCTGGATGGGACAGAATCTCCCCGCGGGCGGGGGCGCGTACTTCCGGCTGTTTCCGTACGCGCTGGTTCGCCGGGCGTTCAAGGACGCGGAGCGGCGCGGTGTGGCGGCCACGTTTTACGTGCATCCCTGGGAGCTGGATCCCGAGCAGCCGCGGCTCTCGGGGCTGCCGTGGACGACGCAGGTACGGCACTACGGCGGGCTCGCGCGGACGGTGCCGCGGCTGGAGCGGTTGCTCGCCGAGTTTCGCTTTGCGCCGATCTGCGAGCACCCTGAACTGACCACGCATGCACGGTGACGCGCTCAACGCGGCCGGACGGAAGCATCCCTTCGGGCGCTGCCGTGCCTGGCGGCCTCGTCGCCTCGCGGCGGTTGCCGGGCAAGGTCCGTGGAACAACTCGGCGTGCCGCGGCCGCCGGCACTGACGCGCCCTGCGGGACGCGCCCGCCCGCACGGTCTCGCGTCGCCGGTCCAATGACCCGCGCGATTCCGTTTGCCGGCACCGCGGCGAGCTGGGACGCGTTCGTGCGCGCGGCGCCCGGGTGGACGCCGTTTCACCTGTACGCGTGGCGCGGGATCATCGAGCGCGTGTTGGGCCACTCGTGCCACTACCTCGCGGCGCACGGCGAGTCCGGAGCGCTTGCCGGAGTGCTGCCGCTGGTTCGCGTGAAGAGCCTGTTGTTCGGGGATTACCTCGTGTCCATGCCGTTCGTGAACTACGGTGGGCCGCTGGGGTCGAGGGAGGCGGTTCGAGCGCTCGCCCTCGAGGCGCGGGAGCTGGCCGGGCGGCTCGGCGTGGGGCTGCTGGAGCTGCGCTCGCGATCGGCGCAGGACGTTGATCTGGCTGTGTCCCACCGCAAGGTCACAGTGGTGCTGGAGATTCCCTCAGGTGGCGCCGGGGCGCTGTGGAAAGCGCTTCCCGCCAAGCTCAGGAGCCAGGTTCGCCGGCCGCAGAAAGAGGGAATGCAAACGCGATTCGGGCCGGATCAGCTCGAGCCCTTCTACCGCGTGTTCGCGCGGCACATGCGAGACCTCGGCACACCGGTGCAATCGCGGCGCCTGTTTGCAGCGATCGCGGAGACGTTCGGCAACGACGCGTGGTTCGGTTGCGTGTATCACCGCGAGCAACCGGTTGCCGCGGGCTGTGGGTTCCGCTGGGGCGGTGAATTCGAGATGACGTGGGCGTCGTCCCTGAGAGAATACAGCGCGGCCGCCCCCAACATGCTGCTCTACTGGTCGTTCATGGAGCGCTGCGCGGGGGAAGGCGTCACGCTGTTCAACTTCGGGCGCTGCACGCCGGAGAGCGGCACGCACCGGTTCAAGCGGCAGTGGGGCGGGCGCGACGAGCAGTTGTGGTGGTACCAGTGGAGCCCGTCTGGCAAGGCCGCGACGCCGTCGCCCGACGATGCGGCGCTCTCCTGGGGGCCGCGGCTGTGGCGATACCTGCCGGTGCCGCTGGCGAATGCGCTGGGGCCGCGCGTCGTGAGGAGCATCCCGTGACCGCGGGGTTCTTTCGGATGGGGACGGCGGACGAGTCCCTTCGGGCGCTGCAGGACCCGGCGGACTCGACGCCCCGTAAGGTTACTTACTCTGTCGGGGGTAGCGCGGGCGCCGTGACCGCCGGTCCTGAACGCGCCCTGCGGGACCCATCCGCCGTCCCCATCCGCAGGCAGTCGCGGCTCACACGGTTTACATTGGCTCACGTGAAATCGCGCTACGTTTTCGTCGTCGCGGCAACCGCCTCGCTCCTCGCGGCCTGTGACAACGCGGGCCAGGACCGCGTCGTGGGCATCGAGGCCCGGGGCAGCATCACCGGCACGCTCTTCCTCGACCGCAACACCTCGCGCGTGTTCGACACGGGCGACTCGCTGCTGGCCAACGTGCGCGTGCGCCTCATCACCGCCGGCACCCGGGACACGGCGGCCTCCGTGACCACGGATCAGTCGGGCGTCTTCCGCGCCGCGAACATGGACGTGGGGCGGTACCAGCTCGCCGTGGACGCCGCGCTCCTCTCCGACTCGCTCGAGATCGTGCGACAATTCCCGGACTCCGTGGTGGTCGAGGCGAACGACACGCTGGCGCTCGAGCTGGGCGTGGGCTACCCGCGGCTCGCCACACTCGCGGGCCTGGCCGGCGCCACACTCGGCCGCCGAGTGGTGGCCTCCGGGATCGCGCAAAACGGCAGCGCCACGTACGGCGACTCCACGCTGTTCCTCGCGGATTCGTCCGGCGCGCTGCTCGCGGTGGGCGTGCGGTCCGTGGTTCAGACGGGCGACAGCGTCCGCGTGCTCGGCACCGTCACGACGCGCTCGGGCGTGAGAGTGCTCGCCAATCCCACGGTGTTCCCCGTGACGTCCACGGTCGTGCCGGCACCGCTCACGTTCACGAGCGCGCAGGCGGCCACCGCGTCGAGCGGTACCGCCGCGCTCAGGCTCGCCCGCGTGCTGAACGCGCGCGTGGCGGACACGGCGAGCGTGGGCGACAGCCTGCGGCTTACAGTGGACGATGGCAGCGGCGCGCTCACGGTGATGGTGAAGCCGTCCACCGGGATCAGCCGCACGAACCTGCAGCCCGCCGCGGTGCTCGATCTCACGGGCATCCTGGCGCCGGGTGCCGGCGGCACGTGGCGGCTCCAGCCGCGCGCGCAGTCCGACGTGACCGTGCGCGTGTTCGTGATGAGCGTGGCGCAGATCCGCGCGGCCACGGCCGGCACTCGCGCGGCGCTCACCGCCGTGGCGCTTACCGCCTGGAACAACTTCGGGGACTCCACGCTGTTCGTGCACGACGGCGTGGGCTCGCTCCGGGCCGTGCGCGTGTCGGCGGCGAGTGTGGCGGCGGGAGACAGTGTGCGCCTTACGGGTACGGTGGCGAGCCGAGAGGCGCAGCCCGTGCTCATAGACGTGACGCTCGAACGACTGGGGAGCGGCACGGCGCGCGTGCCGGGTGACGTGACCACGGCCGCCGCGGCCACGACGGCGGCGCTGGACGCGAGCCTCGTCAAGGTGACGGGCGCCGCCATCACGGACACGGTGTCCGAGGGCAGTGACCTCGTGCTCACCACGAATGACGGGTCGGGACCGCTCCGCATCGTGATTGACGCGGACGTCACGATCAATCGCGGCCCGCTCGTTCCCGGCGCGGTGCTGGAGGCCACGGGCGTGCTCGCGCCCACTGGGACGGGACAATGGCGGCTCCGGCCCCGCGCGCAGAGCGACGTCACGGTCAAGGTCCCGGTGGTCACCGTGGCGGTGGCGCGTGGCATGCCGGTGGGCGACGAAGTGGTGATCGTGGGCGTGGCGCTGAACGACCGCGCAGCGTTCGGCGATCAGACGGTCCACCTGCGGGACGGGACGGGCAGTCTTCGCGCCGTGAACGTGACCAGCGCCACGGTGTTCGCGGGCGACAGCGCGCGGTTCCGCGGCACGCTCGCCACCGTGTCCGGCCAGCGCGTGATCCAGGGTGTCACCGTCACCCGGCTCACCAACGTGGGCGCGCCCGCAGCGGTCGCAATTACGACTCAGGCGGCCGGCAACGCGAACAGCGGCGCGCTGGACGCGGCGCTGGTGCGCGTCTCCAATGCCACGATCACGAAGCGCGAGGCGAGCGGCGCGGATCTCCTGCTCACCGCCACGGACGGATCGGACACGCTGGGAATCCTGGTGGACGCGGATGCGGGGATCAGCGGGCCGCAATTCCAGGCGGGTGCCGTGATTGACGCGTCCGGCGTGCTGGTGCCCACGGGAACCGGGCGCTGGCAGCTCAAGCCGCGCAACGCCGGCGACATGGTGTTGCGCGTGCCCGTGGTCACGATCGCAGACGCGCGGGGCCGGACGGCCGGCGACACGGTGGTGATCCGCGGCGTCGCGCTCAACGTGCCGAACGTGTTCGGCGACTCGGCGCTGCACGTGACGGACACGTCCATCGCCCATCCGGACCGGAGCATCCGCGTGCTCGTGATCGGCAGCCCCACGGTCTTCCCCCGCGACAGCATCCGCGTGCGTGGTGTGGTGGCAAGCCGTGACGGGCAGCCCGTGCTCGCGGCGGCCCAGCCGGTCGTGGTGGCCCCGGGTGCGGGTGCGCTCGATACCCTGGGACGTTCGGTGACGAGCCAGACGGCGGCCGGCGCGTTCGGCGGCCGCTACGACGCCGCGCTCGTGCGCGTGGTGAACGCCACCATCTCGGCGACCCAGATGGTGGGATCGGATT
Organism: Gemmatimonadales bacterium; assembly: GCA_035559715.1. GTDB lineage: Bacteria > Gemmatimonadota > Gemmatimonadetes > Gemmatimonadales > GWC2-71-9 > JACQHC01. The sequence goes on from DATMAW010000229.1 coordinate 5,265, forward strand.
TCGTGATGACCGTGAGCGATGGCTCGGGGCCGCTCGACGTGGTGCTGGATGGCGACATCGCGTTCAACACGACGGGCTACACGGTGAGCACCGTGGTGACCGTGAGGGGGCTCCTGGTGCCCAGCGGTGTGATCGGGAAGTGGGTGCTGAAGCCCAGGGCGCAGGGGGATATCTCGCCTTGAAACGCGAGCGATCACGGGCGATGGCGGGCGATGACAGGTGATCGCAGGACATGGCGGGCGATCAGACGGGCGACATGGTGTTGCGCGTGCCCGTGGTCACGATCGCAGACGCGCGGGGCCGGACGGCCGGCGACACGGTGGTGATCCGCGGCGTCGCGCTCAACG
>DATMAW010000230.1:0-4192 GCA_035559715.1 Gemmatimonadales bacterium
CCCGCCGGTGGGGACGCGCGGTAGCGGAAGTAGTCAACCTCCAGGAGCCGCCGCAGCATTACCCAGTCCTTGTCCCGCTGCGTCTTCTTCGACGTAACCAGGTCGCCGAGCGCGAGGACATCCACGGGCCCCAGGTCCGGCAGCTCGAACGTCTCACGCCGCTCCCACAACTCGTCGAACCCAGCTACGCCGCGCAGCCGCGTGGCCACATCAAGCCGCACGCCGGCGACGTCCGGGCGCGCGCAGCGAAAGTGCACGAAATGTCCGCGCTCCAGGTAGTCCGCCGAGAACGGCGGTACGGCGACGACGTGGGCCTCGAGATCGGAAAGGAGCGATTGGAAACGTGCGAGGTTGTCGGATGACAAAAGGATGAGCAGGTCGAGGTCGCGACTAAACTCCGCCGCCCCGTACAGGATGCACGCCTGGCCGCCCAGGAGCAAACCTTGGACGCCAGCCGTCCGGATCGAAGAAAGGACTCTGAGTATCGGGTTCGGGCTCAAGGCTGCCTCCGAGCGCGCGGTAGCTGTCCCACAGCCGCATGCTCTCCACCCACCGCTCCCGCGGGCTCAACCGATACCACTCGGCGACCTCGGGATCGCAAACATCGAGGATGTCAATCAGGCCATCGGGGATCGCTTCGGGTTCGCTGGTCATAGTCCTCGGGCGTGAATATAGCATCCGGTATTGAAGGGGCGAGGAGCGACGAGAAGAGACGAAGAGCGGCGAGGAGGGTTGGCGCGGCCACAAGCCCCTCCTCGCCCTTTTGTCAGGCCACCGCGTACTTCTCCGTCACGTCCCGCCCCACCGGCTGGGCCACGAACTTGAACTCGTCCTGCCGCATCATGGGATCGTCCCGCAGCTCGAGGTCAATCCCCGTGGCGCGTTCGACCTCCTCCAGGAACTTCGGCTCTTGCTCCAGGAGATAAAGCGCCACCTCGGGGTGCACGCGAACCGTGAGCTGGCGGTCCTTCTTTTCGGTCGCGGCCCGCCGCAGCGACCGCTCGATCCGCCGCACCACCACCTCGGGCCGGAACACGCGCCCCGTTCCTTCGCACGACGGACACGGCACGGTCATGGACGCGAACAACGACGGGCGAACGCGCTGCCGCGTCATCTCCACGAGGCCGAGCTCCGAGACCGCAAACGCCCGCGTGCGCGCACGGTCCCGCGCCAGGTGCGTCCGCAGCTCCTGCAGCACCTTGTCCCGGTTGCCGCGCGTTTCCATGTCAATGAAATCAATCACGATGATGCCGCCCACGTCCCTCAGCCTGAGCTGCCGCGCGATCTCGCGCGCCGCCTCGAGGTTGGTGCGCAAAATCGTCTTCTCCGGATCCTTGCTCCCCGTGTAGCGCCCCGTGTTGACGTCAATCGAGACCAGCGCTTCGGTGGGTTCGATGATCAAGTGGCCGCCCGTGGGGAGATCCACCTTCCGCTTGAACAGATCGCGGATCTCGGTCTCGATGTCGAACTTGTCGAACAGGGGCGTGGCGTCCGTGTAGTACGTGACACGGTCCAGCAGCTCGGGATCCACCTGCTCCAGGTAGTGCTTGATCTCCTCGTACAGGTCGGCGGAATCCACCCAGAGATGGTCCACGCGATCGCTGAACAGATCCCGAATGATGCCGCTCGTGAGCGACGCCTCGCGCTGCACCAGCGCCGGCGCGCGCACGAACGCAGCCTTACGCTTGATCTTCTTCCACAGGCCCAACAGCGATTTCAACTCGCGCCGCAGATTCTCCTCGGTGAGATCCTCGGCCACGGTGCGGACGATCACGCCGCCGGAGTCTTTGGGCAGGAGCTTGCTCACCATCTGCCGCAGCCGGGCTCGTTCCTCCCGTGACTCGATCTTGCGACTGACACCGACCTTGGAGGCAAATGGCAGGTACACCAGATACCGCCCCGGGAGGGAGATCTGCGCGGTGACCCGCGGCCCCTTGGTGGAGATCGCCTCCTTCGTGACCTGAACGAGAATCGTCTCGCCTCGCTTCAGGACCTCCTGAACGTTGGGGAGCTTCCTGGGGCCCCGGCCTCGCGCTCCGCCGTTCCCCTCCCCTCCATTGCCGCCGCGCCCGTTCTCTCCCTCGTCCTCGTCGTCATCGTCGTCCTCGGGCTCGATCAAGTCCGACGCATGGAGAAAAGCGCTCTTCTCCAACCCGATGGCCACGAACGCCGCCTGAATGCCAGGAAGCACGGCCTCGACCTTCCCGCGGTAGATGTTGCCGACCGTGCGCCGGACATCGGGACGGTCCACGAGCAGTTCGACCAGGCGGTCGTCTTCCAGGATGGCAACCCGCGTTTCCCGGTTGCCCCCGGTGATGAGTATTTCGCGTTTCAAGTAGCGGAAACCCCAGACTGGCCCGACCAGCGCCAACCGCTGGCGGGTGAATGTGAAGATGTAGAAAAACCGGGCGTTCCGATGCCCGGCATGTCATGCGGATTCGAGATCAACGATCGTAAATCTATGTCTATCCGGTTGTTACGTCAACTGCCGTCACTCCATGCGGCCAGTAACCCACACCCTGTCCCCAGCCTCTTGGCCGAGTTGGCGGCCTGAAGTCACACACTGTCAACAAGCCCAAAACCGACCCCTATTCGCTGCTTCGCGCTGCCCTCCCCCGACACCTGCCACCTGCCACCCGACACCTGTCACCTGACACCCGCCACCTGCCACCCGCTCAATCAACCAACCCCCCCAGCAGCTCCCTGGCAATCACCAGCCGCTGGATCTCACTCGTCCCTTCCCCGATCTCGCACACCTTGGCATCCCGCATCATGCGCTCCACCGGGTACTCTGTGGTGTATCCGTAGCCGCCGTGGAGCTGGACGCCCTTGATAGTGACCCGCATGGCCACCTCGGAGGCGAACAGCTTGGCCATGGCCGCCTCGCGCTTGAAGGGCCGGCCGGTCTGCATGAGCCAGGCGGCGTGGTACACCAGCTGCCGTGCCGCGGCGATCTCAGTGGCCATGTCGGCCAGGGCGAAATGCACACCCTGGAACGCGGCGATGGGCTTGCCGAACTGCTTGCGGGTTGCCGTGTAGCGCAGGCACTCATCCAGGGCGCCCTGGGCGATCCCGAGGGACAGCGCCCCGATCCCGATCCGCCCGGAATCCAGCGTTTTGAGGAAGTTCACGAATCCCTGACCGGGCTCGCCCAGCCGGTTCTCCTTGGGGACGATCGCCCCGTCCAGGTGCAGCTCGCGCGTGTCCGACGCCCGCCAGCCCAGCTTGTCTTCTTTCTTCCCCGATCTGACCCCCGGGGTCCGCGGTAACTCCGGCGCGTGCCCCACGCCGAGCCGGCGCGCGACATCCAGATCGCACGTGTCTTTCGTGACGATGAACGAGGTGATCCCGCCGGTCCGCTTGGACGGTCTGGGATCCGTTCGCGCGGTGATCACGAAGTTCTCCCCGACGCCCGCGTGCGTGATGAAGATCTTGGAGCCCGTGATCACGTAGTGGTCGCCGCGATCCTCCGCCACCGTCTGCGTGCCACCCGCGTCCGAGCCCGCGCCCGGCTCCGTCAGTCCGAACCCGCCCAGGATCTTGCCGCTGGCGAGCAGCGGGACGTAGCGCTTTTTCTGCTCCTCGGTGCCGAAGTTCACGATGGGCGACGTGCCCAGCGTTGTGTGGGCCGAGACCGTGATCGCGTGGCTCGCGTCCACGCGCGCCAGTTCCTCCACCAGGATGATGTAGGAGAGGTAGTCCATCCCCGCGCCGCCCAACTCCTCGGGCCAGGGCGCGCCAAGGAAGCCCAATTCCCCCATTCGCTTCACGTTGTCCCAGGGGAACGTGCTCGTGAGATCCAGCTCGCGAGCGACCGGCCTGATTTCGCGCTCGGCGAAGTCGCGGACGATCTCGCGCAGCTCGTGGTGCTGCTCGGACAGATAGGGGGATTCAATCATGCGGGGAAGATACCAACATGCGGGGAAGATGCCGACCCAGGAGCGTGAGGGGTCAGGGGTGAAGGGTAAGGCGGCCCGGCCCCATGCCTCACCCTTACCCCGTACCCATTACCCCACTACTGCATCCCCTTGGGTAGTCCGAGAATCTCCCGCCACAACATCGCCTGCCGCGCGCTTCGCGCGTCGAGGGCCAGACGGCGGGTCCTGCGCACAGGGGGAACCTCGGGCTGGGCGGCGGGCGAGGCCTCGGCCGGCCGTTCCATGTACTTCGCGTGAAACGCTTTGTGCGACGC
>DATMAW010000231.1:0-12576 GCA_035559715.1 Gemmatimonadales bacterium
ACCGATTCGCTGAGGAGCACCGTGCGCAGAATGCCTCACGCGGCGATTCATCGCCCGTCATCGCCGGCCATCGCCCATCATCGCCTGTTGCTCGTTGCGCTTTCCTTGGTCAGCCTTCCACCCTGGCTCGCGGCACAGGACTACACCGCCGAGGTTCGCCGGCTCGCCGAGCGCCGCGACGTGCAGACCGCCTTCCAGGCCATTGACCGCCTGGAACCGCAGACGCAGCAGGACCTGATCATGCTCACCCAGATTCCGGCTCCGCCGTTCAAGGAAGAAGTGCGGGCGCGGAAGTACCTGGAGATGCTGCGCGCGGCTGGCGTGGACTCGGTCTGGATGGACGCGGAGGGCAACGTGATCGCGCGGCGGCGGGGCCGCACCGGAACGCGCACCGTGGCGATCGGCGGGCACCTTGACACGGTGTTCCCCGAGGGCACGGACGTCAGCGTGAAGATCAAGGGCGACACGCTGTTCGCTCCCGGGATCGGCGACGACACGCGCGGGCTTGTCGTGGTCCTGACGATTCTGCGCGCGATGAACGACGCAAAGATCGCCACCGACGCCGACGTGTTGTTCGTCGGTACCGTGGGCGAAGAGGGACTGGGCGATCTGCGGGGCATGAAGGCGCTGTTCGGTCCCGGCGGTCCGAAGATTGACTCCTGGATCGCCGTGGACGGCGGGAGCCCCGAGCGCATCGTGAACCGCGGGCTCGGCTCGCATCGCTACCGCGTGACGTACCGCGGGCCCGGCGGCCACTCGTGGGGCGCCTTCGGCATGGCGAACCCGCACCATGCCCTGGGGCGGGCCATCCATTATTTCGTCGAGGCCGCGGACGCGTTCACGCGCCTCGAAGGCGGGCGCACCAGCTACAACGTGGGGATCATCGGCGGCGGCACGTCGGTGAACGCGATTCCGTTCGAATCCTCCATGGAAGTGGACATGCGCTCGGAGAGCCCCCAACGCCTGGCGGGCGTTGACTCGCTGCTCCACAAGGCGGTGGCGCGCGGGCTGGCCGAGATCAACGCGATCCGCCGGCGCGGGCCCGAGCTGACGGTGGAGGTGAAGTTGCTGGGCGATCGCCCCTCGGGTGAGACGCCCGTGGCGAGTCCGATTATCCAGCGGGCGCAGGCCGTGGTACGGCAGTTCGGGCTCACGCCTGAACTTGAGGTGGGGTCCACCGACTCGAACGTGCCGATCGCGCGTGGCGTGCCGGCGATCACGATCGGGCGCGGCGGCATCGGGCAGGGCGCGCACTCGCCGGGCGAGTGGTGGATCAACCGCGACGGCGCGCTGGCGATCAAGAGCGCGCTGTTGATGGTGCTCGCCGAAGCGGGCGTCGCCCTCACACCGTAGCATCTCCGGAGGCAAAGAGATCGTGCGTTCGCTTGCGACCGGAGCGGATGCACTCGCCTGCGCAATGCCTATGGGCCGAGCCACCTTCGAACCACCAGGCGCACCACGGGATTCGCACCCCGGCATCGCTCCGGCGAGGGCATCCGCTCGGTCGCTGCGCATCTGGACTGTGGCGATTGCGTCCTTCGGCGTTTCGCTTGCCTGCGCGCGCGAGCGCCCCGCGGTCGAGCCCGGAGTGCCCGCGGCGCTTGCCAAGCATCGCCGAGCGAACATCTCCGATCTTCGCTATGGCCTCCGCCTCTCCGTTCCCCACCGGCGCGACGAGGCCGTAACCGGAAACGTCACCGTCGAGTTCACGCTGCGCGATCCCTCGGCGCCGCTCGTGCTCGACTTCACTCCCGGCGCTGACCACCTGCACGCGGTTCGGGCGAACGGGAATGACGCGCAGTTCGAGGCGGCGGACGGCCACATCGTGATCCCGCCCGCGGCGCTCGCCGCGGGATCGAACACCGTCGAGCTGGAATTCACCGCCGGCGACGACGCGCTCAACCGCAGCGACGATTTCCTCTACGCGCTGTTCGTGCCCGATCGCGCGTCGCACGCGTTCCCTTCGTTCGACCAACCCAATCTCAAGGCGCGCGTGTCGCTGAGCCTGGAGCTTCCCGCGGACTGGGTGGCCGTGGCGAACGGGGCGCCGCAATTCTCGATCGCTCCCGCCGTGGGCGAGTCCGCGAGCCCCGGAAACGCCGCCTCTGCACCGTCTGGTCGCCGCACCGTGAGCTTCGCCGAGACGCCGCCCATCAGCACGTACCTGATCTCGTTCGCTGCCGGAACGTTCCAGGTGGACACGGCCACGCTCGACGGCCGTACGATGCACATGTACCACCGTGAGACCGACCGCGCCAAGGTGGCGCGCAATCGCGCCGCGATCTTTGAGCTGCACGCGAGAGCGCTCTCGTGGCTCGAGACCTACACGGGGATTCCGTATCCCTTCGACAAGTTCGACTTCGTGCTGCTCCCCGCGTTTCAGTTCGGCGGCATGGAGCATCCCGGCGCGATCTTCTACCGCGCGCAGGGGCTGATGCTGGATGAATCCGCCACGCAGAACCAGCTGCTCGGCCGCGCCAGCGTGATCGCGCACGAGACCGCCCACATGTGGTTCGGCGATCTCGTCACCATGGACTGGTTCAATGACGTCTGGATGAAAGAAGTGTTCGCCAACTTCATGGCGGCGAAGATTGTGAACCCGTCCTTCCCCGAGGTGAACCACGATCTCCGCTTCTTCCTCGCCCATCATCCGGCGGCGTACAGCGTGGATCGAACGGCGGGCGCGAACGCCATCCGCCAGCCGCTCGAGAACCTGAAAGACGCGGGCACGCTGTACGGACCGATCATCTACCAGAAGGCGCCGGTCGTGATGCGGCAGCTTGAGCTGGCCGTGGGCGACACGGTGTTCCGCGACGGCTTGCGCGAGTACCTGGACCGCTTCCGCTTCGCGAACGCCACGTGGAGCGATCTGGTAGACATCCTGGATCGCCGATCCGAGATGGACCTGCGGGCGTGGAGCCGTGTGTGGGTGGAGGAGCCGGGACGCCCCGTGATCCGGACCGAGGTGCGCCTGGATGGGAGCGGGCGCATCGAGCGGATGACCGTCGTGCAACGCGATCCCGCCGGCCGCGGTCGCGCGTGGAGCCAGCAATTCGGCGTGATGGTTGGCTGGGAGGACTCGAGCGTTGTCCTGCCGGTGGAGATGGCCGGCACCACGACGGCAATCCCGCGGGCCAGAGGCCTCGCGGCTCCCCGGTTCGTCCTGCCTAACGCGGATGGCCGTGGCTACGGGCGATTCGTGCTCGACTCGGCGACGCTCGCGTTCCTGCGCGAGCGGCTGCCGCGCCTCACCGATCCGCTCGCGCGCGGCGTGGCCTGGGTCACCCTGTGGGACGCGGTGCTCGAATCCGAATTCGCGCCGGCCGACTTCCTCGATCTCGCGCTCCGGGCGATCCCTTCCGAGACGGACGAGCAAAACGTCCAGCGGATCCTGGGATACGTGCCCGACGCGTTCTGGCGGTTCCTCCCGGTGCGAGAGCGGGATGTCTGGGCGGAACGGCTGGAGCAGGTCCTCTGGGACGCGCTGGAGCGGAACGAGAATCCCCGTCTCAAGACGGCATTGTTCCGCGCGTACGAGTCGGTGGCGCTGACGGCGCCGGCGATTGATCGGCTGAGCCGAGTGTGGAATCGCACGCTTGCGGTGGCGGGCCTTCGCCTGGCCGAGCCGGACTACACGAGGCTCGCGCTGGACCTCGCCGTGCGCGAGGCGCCGGGCTGGGCGCGAATCCTCGACGAGCAGGCCGGGCGGATCGAGAATCCCGACCGCAAAGCGCAGTTCGCGTTCGTGCGACCGGCCGTTTCGGCCGACACCGCCGTTCGCGACTCGATGTTCGCCGCGCTGCGGGACGCGAGGAACCGCGAGCGGGAGCCCTGGGTGCTCGAAGCGCTGGGCTACCTCAATCACCCGCTTCGCGGATCACATGCGGAGCGATACGTACGGCCCGCGCTCGAATTGCTCGAAGAGATCCAGCGAACCGGTGACATTTTCTTCCCCAGCGGCTGGCTCGATGCCACGTTGAGCGGCCACAACTCACTTCGGGTAGCTCAGATCGTGCGGGATTTTCTGGAGCGCCGGCCGGACTATCCAGCGCGCTTGCGGGCCAAGATCCTGCAGGCGGCTGACCCCCTGTTCCGGGCGGCAGCGATCGCGCACTGAAAAGGGGAGCGGAGAGAACGAGGTGGGAGAGGAGACACGGGCAGGGCGCCGGAGGAGTCCCCCTATCTCGCCACCCCTCGTCGCTCCTCGCCCTGCCTCGCCATTTCCTCGAGGCACTCCCGCCCGCCAACCACCCGATACACGTTCACCGTCGTCCACCCGTCCACCGTTCCCGCCTGCGCAAGCGTCCCCGGACAGCGCTCCTCGATGGCCCGCAGGCCCGCAATAAGCTGAGGCGCACTCGGTACGATGATGGACACGCCCTCATTGATCACACGTTCTGCGATGTAGCGGGCCGGAACGTCCAGCGCGGACGGTCCTACCCCGCGCTCGCCGGGTGACGCGTTCACGGCCTTCCGTCCCGTGTACAGGTACACCGCGGCCGGCGAATCCACGAGCAGTCTGTCCTCGGGCCTCGTGTTCGCCCGCACCCACTGGGAAATGCCGATCAAGTACCGTGTGTTGGCGAGGAGCACGTGACCGGGCGGCTGCACGCCAATGGCAAGGCGTGGATTGGCCTGCCCATACGCCGCCCGGCGCAGCTCCATCTGGCGCGCCAACACGAGCAACGCGAGTACGGTGAGCGCGGCGTGCGAACCGAGTGCCACGGGTCTGGCGCACCGGGCGAGTGCTCGCTGGAGGGCCGCGCCGGCGAGCAGGGCGGCCGGCGGAAGGAACCCGAAAATGAAGCGATCCTGCGGCCAGGGCCAAAGAGCGATCAGGGCGATGGTAAACGCAACCGTGAGCGCCAGGGCCGGCTGACGTCTGACACCGACCGCGGCGCCCCACGCCACGAGAATCGCGAGTACCGCGACCAGGACGACGCCCGCGAGCCAGGGTTCGACAAGCGTGCCCGGGAACCCTCGCCAGTACCACGTCCAGTTGAAGACCATGGAGCGCACGGCCAGGCCGAGGGCCTCGCCCGCGCCCGATACCTGGAGCCAACTCGTGTACGGCGCCTCATCCGGTTGAAGCGTCACGGAGTCAGGGGCCACCATCCAGCGGTGAATCCCGGTCCAGATCGCAACCGGCCCAAGTGCCGCTCCCGCGAGCAGGCTGATCGTGGAGCGGCGCAGCCGGTCCACCAGCGCCGCTCCGAGGATCGCGGGAACCAGAACGATTGCCTGGGTTCGAAACAGAATGGCGGTGGCGATCAGGAGACCGGTGACGACCGCGGCCGTCACGGCGCGCGGGTCGCCCCGCGCGCTGCGATCACGAAGGATGGCGTACGCCACGAGCGAGGCCGCCCACAGCGCCACGAAGTACGACTCGGTCAGGACCAGATGGTAGTACTGGATGGGCCCTTCGAGCAGAAACGGGCCGAGCACGAAGACGATTGCGAGCGGGACCGCAAGCTTCAGCTCGTGCCGCGCGAGCCACCACAGGCACGCGCTTGCCAGCCCCACGACGGCGAGTGTCAGCACGCCGTGGAGCCCGGTCACCGCATTCAAATCGCCTCCGATCTTCCACAGCACGGCGAGCACGAGGGGCAGGCCCGGAGGGTACTTGAGGTGCACGGGATCGCCGGGCGTGTAAATGGAGCGGTACCCGGTGCCCTCCGCGATACTTTTCCCGAGTGCCGCGTACACGCCGTCGTCGTTGAAGGATCCGACGGCGAGGGCGCCCGACATGCGAACGAGCGCGTGGATGGCCGCCAGGGCGAAGCCGACGAGCGCGGCCTCCACGGCGGGTCGCCGGAGCAGCTCCGGCAGCCCACCGGGTCGCGGCGGAAGTGGTTCGGAGGACGACATGAGCAAGGGGGGAAGAAGCGGACCAGGTCACGCGGGCGCAAGGATTCCCGCTGTTCGGGCCGGGCGCTAGGATTAGCCGCGCGTGTCCACCGAATTCTTGCCTCTGTTCGCCATTGGCCTCGCCGCTGGGGCACTCGGCGGACTCCTGGGTGTGGGTGGCGGCCTGTTGATCGTCCCGGCGCTCGCGTTGTGGGGTGGGCTTCCGCTCCGCGTGGCGGTGTCCGCGAGCCTCGTTTGCATCTGTGCCACGTCGGTGTCCGGCTCCGCCATCCATCTCAGCAAACAGCGGGTGGATCTCGCCAGCGCGATTGAATTGCAGTTCTTCGCCGTCGTCGGCGCGGTGGCGGCGGGACTGGGCGCGGGCCTGATCCCCCCGGGCCCGCTGTTCCTCACCTTTGCCGCCCTGCTGTTGCTCACCGCCGGTCAAATGTGGCCGTCGGCGAACAAGGGCCTGATCGAGCGTGTGCTCGAGCACACTCGCTGGTCGCGCGCCCGGGTGGCGCGGGGCGTTTCCGTGGGCGCCGGGATCATTTCCGGCCTGCTTGGCGTGGGTGGAGGTATTCTCAACACGCCCGTCCTCCACCTCGTGATGGGGCTGCCGTTTGAGCGCGCCGTGGCGACAAGCACCTACATGATCGGGATGACGGCAGCCGCCGGCGCGTTGGTGTACTACGCCCGCGGGGACATGGTGGTGAGCGCCGCGACGGCGGCAATGCTGGGCACGCTGCTGGGCGCCGTGCCGGCGGCGCTCGGCGGTCACCGGATTGGCGCGCGGGGACTTCGGATGGCGTTTGCGCTGCTGTTGCTCACGATCGCCGCGATGATGCTGCGCCGCGGCGTGGCCGAGTTCTGAGAGGAACGCGATGCGACAACACGAAGAGCGAGCGGGGACGTCGCTGGTGGTCATGGGGGCGCTGGCCGTGGCGTCGGTGCTCGCGGGAATGGGACTGAGGCGGCCGGACTTCGTCACCGCCGGCGCCACGCTCATGATGGCCGCGCCGCTCGCCGCGCTGGCCGGCGTGGCGTTCTCTGCGCTCCGCGCGCGGGACCGCCTTGCCCCGTACGCCATCGGCGCGCTGCTCGTCACGGCGGCCGGAATGCTGCTCGCCCGCTGACCCGGGATCCCACCGTGACGGCAAGCCGGTCAGTCAATGCCGATACGCCGGTGACGATACGCCCGCCGGGAGACAAGAGCATCACGCATCGCGCGCTCATCTTCGCGAGCCTGGCGAACGGCGCGTCCCGCATACGCGGCGCGCTGACGTCGCTCGACGCGCGCTCCATGGCCCGCGTGCTGCGCCAACTCGGCGTTGAGATCTCGCCGCTCAAGGCCGGATCGGAGGTCGTCGTGACGGGCCGGGGCTTGCGTGGCCTGAGGCGACCCCCGGCTCCGCTTCACTGCGGCAACTCCGGAACGACGGCCCGCTTTCTCCTGGGCACGCTCGCCTCGTATCGGTTCCCCGCCTGGATTACGGGCGACGCATCGCTGCGCCGGCGACCGATGCGCCGCGTCACGGCACCGCTGTCGCAGATGGGCGCCGCCTTCGAAGAACGCAACGGCGACGGCCTTCCGCTCATCGTGCACGGAGGCCCGCTCCGTCCGCTCGACTATGACATGCCCGTGGCGGCAGCACAGGTGAAGACGGCGCTGCTGCTCGCGGGTCTCACGGGGCGCGTGGCCGTACGCCTGCGGGAGCCCGGTCGCTCGCGCGACCACACGGAGCGCATGCTCCGCGCCCTCGGCGTCCCGCTCGACGTGACGGGCGAGCACCTGGCGTTCACGCCCGTGGATCGGATCGAGGCGTTCGACCTCGACGTGCCGGGGGACCCGTCCTCCGCGGCCTTTTTGATTGGAGCCGCCATTCTCGGGATCGGCGCTTCACGCTGCGGCGTTCGAGTGGCTGGCGTCGGCGTCAACCCCACGAGACTCGGGGCGGTGAGAGTCCTCGAGCGCATGGGCGCCAGGCTCGCACTGGAGCCCACGGGCGTTACGTTGGGCGAGCCCGTGGCAGACATCGTGGTCCATCCATCGAGGCTCGTCGCCTGCGACGTGACTCCCGGCGAGGTGCCCTCGCTCATTGACGAGGTCCCGATACTGGCCGTGCTGGCGAGTCGGGCAGACGGGGAGTCCGTATTTCGCGGCGTCGCGGAGCTGCGGGTCAAGGAGAGCAATCGGTTGGAACTGCTGGCTGCCAATCTTCGCGCCCTTGGCGTGACTGCCGAGGCGTCGGCTGATACCCTGACGGTCGTGGGAACCGACCGGCCGCCGCGCGGGCGGGTGGAAACGGAGGGCGACCATCGGATCGCGATGGCGTTCGCCGTGCTCGGCGCGCTGCCAGGGGCTCGGGTTCGGCTGTCGGAGCGCGCCTCGGTCGCCGTGAGTTACCCATGGTTCTTCGACGACCTGCGAAAGGTTCGATCTGGTGCGTGAGCGCGTGGTGGCGATTGACGGCCCGGCCGGATCGGGCAAGACGACCACCGCGCGCGAGGTCGCCCGCCGGCTGGGTTTCATCCACCTCGACAGCGGAGCGCTCTATCGCGCCATCACGCTCGCGGCGCTGGACGCCGGCCTGCTGCCGGAGCAAGAAACCCGCGTGGTCGCGCTCGCGGCGCAGCTTCCGATTCGGTGGGTACGGACCGAGCGCGGCTTCCGGCCGGAGGTGGCCGGGGCGGACGTGAGCGAGGCGATCCGCGAAACTCGCGTGACGGCGCGCGTCTCCGCGTACGCCGCGCGGCCGGCCATTCGAGACTGGGTAAACGATCAGCTGCGAGCGGCGGCCGCGGATGTCGAGACGGGGGTCGTCGTGGAGGGGCGGGATATCGGCACCGTGGTCTTCCCACACGCGGGGCTCAAAGTGTTTCTCACGGCATCCGCCGAAGCGCGGGCCGCCCGCCGGCTGGCGCAGGAAGGGAAGGAGCGGGATCCCACGAGTGTCCGCCGACAGACGGTTGAACTGACTCGGCGGGACGAGGCCGACGCCAACCGGGACGTAGCCCCTCTGAGGGCGCCGCCGGACGCCCACGTCATTGACACGACGGACCTTTCATTCGACGAGCAGGTAAGCCGAGTGGTTGAGCTGGCCCGGCAAGCCTTCGCTTGACTCGCCTCGCTGACGCGTCTACCCTACATGGCTCGCCGATCCCATTGGGGGACCGGCACTTTCGCTCTTAGCCCGCGCAAGCGGCGGATGTGACACATGACGTCTGAAGCGTCTCACGAGACGGACCTTCCCCAGGAATCCCGCGGCCCCTCTTCGCCCATCCGAGTTCGCCCCGACCTGTACGACGAGGGGTATTCTGACGAGCAGTACGAAGAGATGATGAAGCTGTACGAGGGCACCCTGCAGAGCATCGCGGAAGGCGAGATCGTCAAATCGAAAGTTCTGCGCGTGACCGACACCCACGTGATTCTGGACGTGGGATTCAAGTCGGAAGGTGCTGTGCCGGTCGAGGAGTTCAAGGACCCCAAGGGCGTGAAGCCGGGGGACGAAGTCGAGGTCTTCCTCGAGGACCTGGAAAACCAGGACGGCGCCGTCGTCCTCTCCAAGAAGAAGGCCGACTTCATGCGCGTGTGGGAGCGGATCCGGCACGCGTACGAGGCGGACGAGGCGGTGCAGGGGACCCTGGTGAAGAAGATCAAAGGCGGCGTGGTCGTGGACCTGATGGGCGTGGATGCGTTCCTGCCCGGCAGCCAGATCGCGTTGCGCCGCGTGCCGAACCTGGACGAGCTGCTCGGTCAGACCTACCAGTTCAAGATCATCAAGCTCAACAAACGACGTCGGAACATCGTGGTCTCGCGTCGCGTGATCCTCGAAGCCGAGCGCGCGCACAAGCGCGAGCACCTGATGAAGGAGCTTGGCGTCGGGCAGGTCCGCAAAGGGGTCGTGAAGAACATCACCGACTTCGGCGCGTTCATTGATCTGGGCGGCGTGGATGGCCTGCTGCACATCACCGACATGAGCTACGGGCGCGTGTCGCACCCGTCGGAGGTCGTGCAGCTCGGCCAGGAGCTGGAAGTGAAGGTGCTGGACATTGATTGGGAGCGGGAGCGCATCTCACTCGGCCTGAAGCAGCTCCAGACCTACCCCTGGGACAACGTGGTCGAGAAGTACCCGGTGGGCGCGCGGGTGCAGGGCAAGGTGGTCAGCATCACGAACTACGGCGCGTTTGTGGAGCTGGAACCGGGGATCGAGGGGCTGGTGCACATCTCCGAGATGAGCTGGACCCGCAACGTGCGGCACCCGTCCAAGGTCGTCTCCATCGGGGAGACGATCGAGGCCGTGGTGCTCAAAGTGGATCCCGCCGAGGAGAAGATCTCGCTTGGCATGAAGCAGACCGAGCAGGATCCCTGGATGGTGCTCCCCATGAAGTACCCGGTGGGGACCCGCGTCAGCGGCAAGGTGCGGAACCTCACGTCGTTCGGCGCGTTCGTGGAGATCGAGCCCGGCATTGATGGCCTGGTCCACATCTCGGACATGTCCTGGACCAAGCGGGTGCAGCATCCGTCGGAAGTGGTGAAGAAGGGCGATACCGTTGAGGTGCTGATCCTGAACATTGACGCGGAAAACAAACGCATCTCGCTCGGCCTCAAGCAGGCGACCGAAGATCCGTGGCTGCGGATCGGCGAGACGTATCCCGTGGGGATGGACGTTTCCGGCCGCGTGGCGCGGTTCCAGGACAACGGTCTGGTCGTGGACATCGGCAACGACATCGAAGGGTTCGTGCCCCAGAGCCAGATCGCCCTGGCGCCGGAGGACGATCCCAAGCGAGCGGTGAAGGAAGGCCAGCTGGTGGACCTGAAGGTCATGGAGGTCGATCCGATTCACCACCGGATCCTGCTGGCCGTGACCGGATTCCCGCCGGAGCCGGCGGTCGAAGCGGAGACACCGCAAGACCCCGGCGTGACGCCGGCCTCGGAGACGACGACGGAGCCCGGCGGCGTGTGAGCGGGCGTGTTCGCGCCCCGTCGCCGGTGACCGCTCTCTCGCGGTCGCCGGCGCTCTTGTTCCTCCCCTGACGTGACCTTCCCATGACCAAGCGACTGGAGCAACTCGAACGGCTGCGCGAGCAGTCCGAACTGGGTGGCGGGCCCGACCGCATCAGCGCGCAGCATGAGAAAGGCAAGCTCACCGCGCGAGAGCGCATCGAGTTGCTGGTGGACCCCGGGTCGTTCGTGGAGCAGGATCGGTACGTTACGCATCGCAGCACGGATTTCGGCCTGGCCGATCAGCGCATTCTGGGTGACGGCGTCGTCACGGGATACGGGACGATTGACGGCAGGCTGGTGTACGTGTTCGCGCAGGACTTCACGGTCTTCGGGGGCTCGTTGGCCGAAGCGCACGCGGCCAAGATCTGCAAGATCATGGACACGGCGATGCGCGTGGGCGCGCCGATCATCGGACTCAACGATTCGGGAGGGGCGCGCATTCAGGAAGGCGTGGTCTCCCTCGGCGGGTACGCCGACATCTTCCTGCGCAATACGCTCGCCTCCGGCGTCATTCCCCAGATCAGCGCCATCCTGGGACCGTGTGCCGGAGGGGCGGTCTACAGTCCCGCCATCACGGACTTCGTGTTCATGGTGCGCGGGATCTCCTACATGTTTGTGACGGGCCCCAACGTGGTGAAGACGGTCACGCACGAGGACGTGACCCCGGAGCAGCTCGGCGGTGCCGACGTGCACGGGTCCGTGTCCGGCGTGGCGCACTTCGTTCACGACTCAGAGACCGAATGCCTCGCCCAGATCCGGCGCCTCCTGAGCTTCATCCCGTCGAACAATCTCGACAGCCCGCCGATCCGGCGATCCGCCGACCCGGCGGACCCGCAGGATCGGCGCGACCCGGAATTGCTGGACCTGGTGCCCGAGAACCCGAACAAGCCATACGACATGCACGACGTGATCCGCCGCGTGGTGGACGACGGCGACCTGCTCGAGGTCCACCGGGACTACGGGACCAACCTCATCGTTGGGTTCGCGCGGCTGGCCGGCCATCCTGTCGGCGTCGTTGCGAATCAGCCGGGAGTGCTCGCGGGAGTGCTGGACATCAAGGCGTCGATGAAAGGGGCTCGGTTCATTCGGTTTTGCGACGCGTTCAACATTCCTCTGGTCACGTTCGAGGACGTTCCCGGTTTCCTGCCGGGGGTGGACCAGGAGCACGGAGGGATCATCAAGCACGGCGCGAAGTTGCTGTTTGCATATGCCGAGGCGACGGTGCCCAAGCTCACGGTCATCACCCGCAAAGCGTACGGCGGGGCGTACGACGTCATGAGTTCCAAGCACATCCGCGGAGACTACAACCTGGCCTGGCCCACGGCGGAGATCGCGGTGATGGGGCCGAAAGGCGCCGCGGAGATCCTCTTTCGCCGCGAGATCGCGGCGGCCGGGGACAAGGAGCGCCGGCTCGAGGAGCTTGTGGACGAGTATCGAGAGAAGTTCGCGCATCCGTATCACGCGGCGGCGCGCGGATACCTGGATGACGTGATCGACCCGCGTGACACGCGACCGCGGTTGATCTCCGCGCTCAAGACCTTGCTCACCAAGCGGGATGCCAACCCCCCGAAGAAGCATGGGAATATTCCGTTGTAAGTCGGCGGGTCGGGGGGTCGTCCGCTCGCCGCATCGCCACGCCGGCGGCACGGCCGTGAGGCGTTTGGACGCAAGGTATAACCGCGCCGCATTCGCTCATTCGCCGACTCACCGACCGGTCCACC
>DATMAW010000232.1:0-29795 GCA_035559715.1 Gemmatimonadales bacterium
GTCCGCCAGCACGATGTCCCTCCCCACCCTCGCCCGACCGCCCTCGCGCAGCACGGCGATGGCCTCGCTCACGAACGCGCCAGCCCCCGCATCCACCGATACGGCCGCTGGCGCCGCCACGCGGAGAGCCACGTGGCGCTCGTCATCCGCCCGCAGTTCATCCGGATCCGTCACCACGCGGGCCGCCACCCAACCGGGGCGCGCCCCACGGCCATTGAGCCCCACCCAATCGCCGGGGGTGGCTAATGCCCGGCCAAGGACCTGACCGCCGAGCTCGATGCGGACCGGCACCGGCTCCCGGCCGTCCCCGCCCACCGCCACGTGCACGGCCCCGGCGGGGGTCCACACCGCGGGCACCGCGCGCGCCGAGTCCACGCCGTGATTAGGGGGCGGAGCTTCCGGCTCGGAGACCAACACCGGTACGGTCACCGCGTCGCCGCTCGATAGCGCCGTGCGCTGCAGGTCGCTCAGGACCACGATCTCCCGCGCCGGCAGAGCCTCCGCCACGACCACCTGCGCCGCGGTTCGCACTGCCGCGCCGAGGTCGAGACGCCGGGGCCAGGGCGACACGCGGCCCAGCGCCGCCGTCGCTTCTGCCGCGCTCATGCGGCGCGGAACCCCGTCGGCCAACAGCAGCCACAGCCGATCGTCAGGCTGAAGCCGGCCCACGATCCCACGGGCCTGCTCCGCGAGATCGTCCAACACGCGACGGCCACCGACTACGACCCCGGACGATAAGGAGTTGTCGAGCACCAACACGAGCGCCGCCGGCGCATGCCCCGCACCCACTCGCAACGACGCCACCGGGCGCGCCGCCGCCAGCACGACCAGCACGATCAGGAGCGTGCGCAGCACGAGCAGCAACAGATGACGCAGCTTGATCCGGCGACTCTGGCTCCGCTCCGTCTCGGCCAGGTAGCGCACGGCGGGAAACGTCACCGTGGGCGGCAGCCGGCGCGTGAGGAGATGCAGCAGCGTCGGGATCCCCGCGGCCACGAGGCCCAGGAGCACCAGCGGCTGGAGGAATGCCATCGGACTAGCGCAAGGCGGTGAAGGACCCGGTGCTCGTGGCTGACCTTCTCACGAGCGTGTGCGCCGCGCCGTGGCCCGCCGCAGCACGTAGCCGAACGGCGTCGTCGTGAGCACGTGATGATACGCGATCCCACCGCCGCGGCACGCGGCGCGCCACTCACGGACGGCGCGTCCCACCGTCTCCGCATACGCAGCCAAGAGTTCCCGCGGCCGCACCGCAACCGCTGCACCGGTTTCGGGGTCCTCGAACAAGGCCTCGCGTTGACCCTCGAGCGTCTGTTCGCCCGGGTCCATGATATGGAAGACCACCACCTGGTGCCCCCGGTGCCGCAGGTACTGCAACGCCAGCAGCGCGAGCCTGCGGTCGAGCAGCAGGTCCGAGATGAACAGCACAAGGCCGCGCCGCCGGAGCAGATCGGTCACGCGCCGCAACGCAGGCTCGGCGGCGGTTCCCCCCGCACCGTCCAACGCGTCAATCGCCGCCAGCAGCGTCCACCACTGCCGCCCCCGTGACCGCGCCGGCACGATTGCCCGCACGGCGTCGTCGAACGCGATCAACCCGGTCGCGTCGCGTTGCCGCAGCAACACGAGCGCGAGCGCCGCCGCCAATCGCTTGGCGTATTCAATCTTTTTGAGGCGTCGCTCCGCACCCGTCCAGTCCATGGACCGGCTCACGTCCATGACGATCACGGCCCGCAGGTTGGTCTCTTCCTCGTACTGCTTCACCAGCAGCCGATCGGACCGGGCGAGCATACGCCAGTCGAGGTAGCGCAGCTCGTCACCAGCCTGATACGGGCGGTGCTCGGCGAACTCGACCGAGAACCCCCGGAAGGGGGAACGGTGCATGCCCGCGAGAAACCCCTCGACCACACCCTCCGCCACCAACTCAACGCCACCGAGCTGGGCCACTTCGTAGGGGTCGAGCAGGTCCGGGCGGTTGACGGGCATCGGGACCATCAAGGTACCGAGCCCGCACGGCGCACGCAGACCGCCGCCGCGGTAGCGCCCTCGCCGAGGAGCACAGCGTCCAGAGAACGGGACAGCACGGTTCCACCCGAGCCCGGCGTAACTTGTCGTAACATCATGCTAGCCAATATGATAAACCAATAGGGCGGATGGCATGCTCTCTGCTCCACGCGTGTACCGACGTGGCGTGTGGCGTCGCCGCGCTCGTTTGAGGAGCATCAATGTTCTTGTGGCTGGTCGTCCCATCGCTGGTTGCGGTTGAAGCACCCCCGCCGGTGCGAGCCTCGCCGTATCTCCACCTGCAAGCCAGCCCGTCCATCGAGCTGTGGACCGATCGTGAGCACGGCAGCGTCGTGCAGCGCGGCGACCGCGTTCGCGTGTTCTTCCGCACCGACCAGGACGGGTACGTCACGGTCTTCCGTGTGGATACGGACGGGCGGGTCCGGCTGCTGCATCCGGACGCGCCGTGGGAAGACAACTTCGCGCGCGCCCGGCGCTCGTACGAAGTGGACCGCCGCTACGGCGATTTCGCATTCGTCATTGATGATTACCCGGGCGAAGGATACGTGTTCGCCCTCGTCACGCTGGACCCCTTCGACTATTCCCAGGTGGTCCGGGGCGATCACTGGGATTACCGGGCGATCGCAACCGATGGACGGATCGCCGGAGATCCATACAGGGCGCTGCAGGATATCGTGAGCCTCATCGTTCCGGCGAACTACGACACGTACGGGTACGACCTGTTTACGTACTACGTGGAGCGCCGATACGACTATCCGCGATTCCTCTGCTACGACTGCCATGCGTACGCGGCGTATTCCTATTGGGACCCGTATCGCTATTCGTGCAGCCGGTTCCGGATCGTCATATACGACGACCCCTATTACTACCCAGCCCGCGTGTACGCGGGGACGCGCGTGGTGTATCGCACCGCGCAGCCCATCGAGCCGCGGTTCGTCTTCGAGGATCGCTCGCCTGGAGACGCGTACGTGGTGCGCGTGCGCCAGCGACCCTCAGAGCCCGAAGGGCGCCGTCCTGACGAGCCCGTCAGCGTGCCCGAGCGGGGCGATCGCGGAGTCACCGGGAGAGACGTCGGCGGCCGGGGCACCGTCCCGACACCGGCTCGCCTGCCGCAGTGGCGGGATCCGCGTCGCGAACCGGTCGCCGTGCCTCGGCCCGCACCCGAGAGATCGCGGCTGCTCGAATCGCCCGTCGAGACCCAACCGCCGCGCCAGGCAACGCCCGAGCGGAGGACCGTGCCCCGCGAGCCGAACCCGCGATTGGAGCCGCGCGAGCCTGCGCGGGCGCAGCCCGCGAGGCCCGAGACGTCTCCGCCCAAGGCGCAGCCGCGCTCCCCGGAGCGGGAGCCCGCCCGACAGCCGTCAAAGCCACCGGAGCGCAAGCCTCCGGAAAAACCAAAGGAATCTCCCCGCCGGCCGGGCTGAGCCTTCCCGGGCGCGGTGACCGTTATCTTTCGCCTCCCGCTTGACCTCTGGTGTCTTGATGCGCCTCTCCGTGCGTCGGCTCGCGTGGGCCGTCCGGGACCGCTCGTTTCCTCTCGCGCTGTTCCGGCCTGTGCTCTTCGCGTCCCCGTTTTTCCTCCCGCTCTCGTTCGCGCGCGCCCAGGATGGCGCCAGCGTTGGCGCCGCGGCGGCTTCGATCACCGCCGGCGACATCGCACGCCGGATCGCGATCATCGCGCACGATTCGATGCGCGGCCGTGCCACACCCAGTCCCGAGCTGGACGAGGTCGCGGCGTACGTCGCGGGCGAGTTCCGGCGCTTCGGGCTCAAGCCGCTTGGAGACGGCGGGACCTTCTTGCAGCGCTACGGAATCGAGCTGGTGCGGGTGGACACGGCGCGCTCGGGCATCACCGTGGCCGGCGGCCCAACGTTCCACATCGGGCGCGATGTGGCGATCCCGCTGCCGCGGGTCGTCGAGGGGAGGGCGTCCGGGCCCGCCGTCCTGGTGAGCGGCTCAGGAGATCCCGCGCGGCTCGACGTCCAGCGACTGCGAGGGGCGGTAGTGCTGGCCGTCGTGCCTGCGGCGCCGGGCGGCGGCGTGAGCGGCGCCGGGAGCATGCTGATCGGCGCGCTGATTCGAAGCGAAGCCGCGGCGGTCATCGCCGTGGCGCCGGTGTCCGATTCGGTCTGGGCGTCGTATCGGCCCGTGCTCAGTCGCACCACGCTGCGCCCCGAGTGGGAGCGCACCACGGGGAAGCCCCTGGTAATCGTTCGCGACCGCACCATCGCGCCGCTCCTGGCCCAGCGTGGCCTGTCCCTGGCAGACGCGCGCCGCGACGCCGCGCTCAAGATCACCGAGATCGCCGATCTCCGCCTCACCGTCACCGTGACGCAGGCGGCCGTGTCGCGCGCGAGCGGGCCCAACGTGGTGGGGCTGCTCGATGGCAGCGATCCCGCGCTGCGGCGCGAGTACCTGGTCTATTCGGCGCACATGGATCACGTGGGCGTGCCCTCCAGCGGCCTCGGATGCCGGGCGCAGGGCGCGGATTCCATCTGTAACGGGGCGGACGACGATGCGTCGGGCACCATCGCCGTCGTGGAACTGGCCGAAGCGTTCGCCACGCTCCGGCCGGCTCCCAGGCGCTCGATCATCTTCCTCGGGGTCAGCGGCGAGGAGCGCGGTTTGTGGGGCAGCGAGTACTTCGCCAGGGAGCCGCCGGTTCCCCTCGGGCAGATCGTCGCCAACCTCAACGTGGACATGGTGGGCCGGAACTGGCGGGACACGATCGTGGCGATCGGCAAGGAGCACTCAGACCTCGGCGCCACCCTGGAGCGAGTCAACGCCGCGCATCCCGAGCTCACCATGACGGCGATTGACGACATCTGGCCTGAAGAGCGGTTCTACTTCCGGTCCGATCATTACAACTTCGCGCGCAACGGCGTGCCGGTCTTGTTCTTCTTCAACGGCGTGCACGCGGACTATCACCGGCCGGGCGATCACGCGGACAAGATCGACGCGGAGAAGGAGTCGCGGATCGCGAAGCTTCTGTTCTACCTCGGGCTCGAGATCGCGAACGCGGCCGACCGGCCGAAATGGAAGCCGGAGAGCTACCGGCAGATCGTGGAGCCGGGGGCGCGGCGGTAGGCGACGTCGTTCGGTTTTGGCTCGCCTAGCGTTTCAGCCGCGAAGGCGCGGCACCTGGGGATGCAGGACGTTTTAGGCCGAAGGGGAATCCAAGACTTGGCGCACTTTTCGGGCAAGGGTCACTGCATCGAACGGCTTGCTGAGAAAATGGGTGCCCTCCTTGAGTTCACCGGCATGCACGATCGCGTTCTCGGCATAGCCCGACACGTACAGGACCTTGGTTTCGGGATGCAGGCGGATGACGCGCTCTGCCAACTCCGGTCCACGCATCGTGGGCATTACCACGTCCGTGAGCAGCAAATGAATCGGCCCGTGGAAGCGCTCGGCGCTGAGCAGCGCCTCACCAGGCGTAGCGGCGGTCAGCACCGCGTAGCCCGCCCCTTCGAGGATGCGCCGGGCCACCTCGCGGAGACCGGCCTCGTCCTCAACCAGCATCACCGTCTCGGTCCCGCGGGCGGAGCTGGCGGGGACAGCGGGTTCGATGGCCGTGACCGGCGCGGCCACACGAGGCAAGTAGATCTTGAACGTGGTCCCCACGCCGGGCTCGCTATATACCCAGATGTTGCCGCCGCTCTGCTTGACGATCCCGTACACCGTCGAGAGGCCGAGGCCGGTCCCTCGGCCCACGCCCTTGGTGGTGAAGAACGGCTCAAAAACCTGGCGACTGGTGGCTTCGTCCATCCCGATCCCGGTGTCTGTGACAGCGAGCATGACGTATGGCCCGGGACTCACTCCCATATGCCGCCCCGCGTAGGCCTCGTCCAGATCCACGTCGGCCGTCTCCAGCGTGAGCGTCCCGCCGCTTGGCATCGCGTCGCGGCTGTTGACGACCAGGTTCATCACCACCTGGGTCAGCTGACTGGGGTCCACGCGTACGTTGCCCGCCGCACCCAGGGCAGTCACGAGCTTGATGTCCTCCCCCATCAAGCGGCGCACCATGGGCTCCAGCTCCGCCAACGTATCGTTGAGATTCACGACCCTGGGCTGGAAGACCTGGCGGCGGCTGAAGGCGAGCAGGCGCTGGGTAAGTGCCGCCGCGCGCCTCGCCGCTTGCTGGATTTCTTTCAGGTCCGCAGTCAGCGGATCTCCTTCCTGGAGGCCCGGCAGCGCGAGGTCCACCGTCCCGGTGATGACGGTCAGCAGATTGTTGAAATCGTGCGCCACGCCGCCCGCGAGTCGGCCGACACTTTCCATCTTCTGGGCCTGAAGGAACTGCTCCTCCAGGCGGCGTTGTTCAGTGATGTCCAGCCAGGCGCCCATTACCTGGCGCGGGCGGCCGGCAGGGTCACGCACGACCCGCCGATCGTCCCGGATCCACACCACGGTGCCGTCCTTGCGAAGGAAGCGATACTCGTGCGCCAGCGAGCCGCGCGCCAGCAGCTGCTCCATACGAGCGAGGCACTCCGCCCGGTCGTCCGGATGGAGGTGGCCATTCCACCAGTCGGGGCTGAGCGCTTCGCCGACACTGAATCCGAACGTGGTCGTGATGTTGCGGGACACCCACCTGGGGACCAGGGTATCGTCGTCCCGAACGGTCATCGCATACAACACCGCCGGGCTCGTGGAGGAGATGTCTTCCAGGAGCTGCGCCGTCTCACGCAGGGCGTGCTCCATGGCCTTCCGCTCGGTAATGTCGCGATCGATGGCCGAGGCGCCGACGACGCGCCCGATTGCGTCGTGGATGGGCGAAACGGACACCGACACCCCCACGCGCGAGCCGTCTTTCCGAATACGCTCCGTGTCCAGCGACTTCACCCGTTCCCCTCGCGAGATCCGCTCGAGGATGGTCGCGGCCTCCGCCCGGCGCTCGGGAGGAACAATCAACCCAATGTGCTGCCCCACGGCCTGGGCCGCGGTATAACCGTAGAGCCGCTCGGCCGCGGCGTTCCAGGTGCGAATGGTGCCGTCGAGACCTTTGCTGATGATGGCGTCGTCTGAGTTCTCCACAATGGCAGCCAGCGTTGCCCTCACCTCGGCGGCGGCGTGCTTCTCGGTGACGTCCTCCATGCACAGGAGGATCATGTCCGTCTTGTGTTCCTCTCGATACAAGCGGCGAGCGTTCAGCAGCAGGACCCGGTGTCCGAGCGCGGGCAGCTCGACCGAGTGCGCAAAGTCGTCGAAGGCCGTGTTTTTCGGGAGGACCGCCTCCAGCAGCGTGCGCAGGCCGGGGGAGTCAAATAGCCGGCCGCGCAGTTGATACAAGGGCTGGCCGAGGGTCTCTTTTGGGGTGCCACCGAACTTTCGATAGAACGCCTGGTTGCACATCACAACGCGCAACGTGGCGTCGAGGACGAGGAGCGGCTCGCGCAGGGTGGCGAGTACGGCCTCGGCGAACCACCGCGAGTCGTTCAGGGGCTGCTCCCGGCCTCAGTCTCCAGTTCGTTCCAGAAGTAAGGGCATGTCAGACTCCGCATCTGGAGGGCGTGTCTGAAAAGGCTCGACAGGCTCCTAGCCCCACGGACCGCGCGTAAGCTGCTGCCGTGATCTCTCTACGTCAACGACATACGATTCCCTTATGAAAAAGCGGCGCCGGCGGCTTCACGCTCGTATCTAATGCTCTCGTAAGGTGCCTCCACGGTCTGCCAGAAGGCATAGAACTTGCGAGCGCGGTGGTGCCTGCCTCCGTCATCGGCGCGAGGGGCGTAGAAGCCTCGGCGGGTCCAACAGGGGCACGGTTGCGGATCCCTATCGTTCTTCGGCGCAGCGTCCTTTTGTTGCCAGTCCGTGGACGCATACGACAGCGCTCCTCACTTCTCTGATAGAGCTATCGTCATCTGGAGGCGCGTCGGACTCCCTGACCGACGGTCGACAAGCCTTTACGATGCGTCGGGACGGCAAATCCGAATCTTCGAATTGACCGTGGTAGCGGGGGGGAAGCCAATCCAAGGGAGGGCTTCCCCCGGTTTCGGAGGGATCGTTCGAAGCTTCGATAAGGCGGTCCGCGAGGCGGCCCACGCGGGCCACGGTCCAGGCTGACAACGGGTTACGCTGTTTCCACTTGACGCGCCACCGCTCCGCTTCTGCTCTCCGTTCGCACCGTGCAACTTATCGCCCAACGTCAGCCCGGAGCCCCAGGTGACAAGCGTGCTCATCCGGCATTCCGGCCAGTTGCTGGCCACCGTTGTCATGGTTCACGTCGCATCGCTGGTCTCCGCGCCCGCACGCGCTCAGCAGGCGCGCGCGACGCCGTTCGAAGTGCATGAAGCGACGATCACCGATCTGCGTACGGCGCTGGAGGCGCGGCGCGTCACGTCCGTCCAGCTGGTGGACGCCTATCTCGCGCGCATCGCGGCATACGACCAGCAGGGTCCTGCCCTCAATTCGATCATCCGATTGAACCCGCGGGCGCGGGCCGAGGCGGCGGCGCTGGACGCGGAGCGAGCCCAACGAGGATCGCGCGGGCCGCTGCACGGCATCCCCATCATCCTCAAGGACAACTTCGACACACACGACATGCCGACGACGGCGGCGTCGCTCGCGCTGGCCGACGCCGTGCCAGCCGACGATGCCTACGTGGTGAAACGGCTGCGCGAGGCCGGCGCGATCATCCTGGCCAAAGCGAACATGCACGAGCTTGCGGCGGGGATCACCACGGTGAGCTCACTCGGAGGGCAAACGCGCAATCCGTACGATCCGCGCCGCTGTCCCGGTGGCTCGAGCGGCGGTACAGGCGCCGCGATCGCGGCAAGCTTCGCCGCCGTGGGCTGGGGTACCGACACCTGCGGCTCCATTCGCATTCCCGCAGCGTTCGGAAGCCTCGTGGGGCTCCGGCCCACCCAGGGCCTGGTGAGTCGCGACGGGATCGTGCCGCTGTCTCACACGCAGGACATCGGCGGCCCGATGGCGCGCACGGTGACCGACCTCGCGATCGCGCTCGACGCCACCATCGGCCCTGATCCCGCCGACCCGATGACGCGCGTGCTCGAGGGACGCCCATTACCCAGGTTCACCGATTCGCTGCGGGCCGGCGCGCTGCGCGGCGCCCGCCTCGGCGTGCTCACGGCCTATTTTCGCGACACCGACAACGACGTGGCGCGCGTGATGCGGGCGGCGCTCGATTCCATGAAGGCGCACGGCGCCGAGGTAGTGGAAGTCGCGATCCCGGGGTTCGACAGTCTGATTCAGGGAACGCGCGCCGTGGACTTCGAGACCAAGTCCGACCTGTTGGCGTACTTCGCTGCCACGCCGAGTGGGAAGATCCGATCAGCGGCGGACATCATGGCGAGCGGCCTGCACCACGCCACGCTGCTGAATCGCCTGCGGCTGATTGACTCCGCCGGGGCGAACGGCAGCGAAGGGCATCGCGCCGCATTAGCCCGCCAGGCGCTGGTACGGCAGGTCGTGGAGAGCGTGCTCGAGACGATGCGCCTCGACGCGCTGGTCTATCCCACGATGCGGCAGAAGCCCACGCTGATCGGCGAGCCGCAAGGCGGCAACACGTGTCAGCTCTCGGCACAGACCGGGTTGCCCGCGCTCACGGTCCCGGCCGGGTACACGCGCGACGGACTTCCCGTGGGAATCGAGTTTCTGGGGCGAGCGTTCGCGGACGCGCGGCTCGTGGCGCTGGCCTATGAGTTCGAGCAGACGGGACCGCGCCGCCGCGCTCCAGCCACGACGCCACCGCTGGTGAACGGGCGAGCCCCGGCGCCGGTCGCATTCGAGGTCAGTGCGGGTACGCCGCCGCTGGCAGCGCGTGCGCGGTTCACGTACAACGCCTTGCGCAGCGAGTTGAGCTATGACGTGCGGGTGAGTGGTGCGCCGGCGGAGCAGGTTCTGGCCGTCGTGCTTCGGAGCGGGAACGCGGATCAGCCCGGCCCGATCGTGCACAGGCTGGCCGGACCAAGCATGACAGCCGGGTCGGGGACGATTCCCCTCACCGGCGTGGAGCGGGACTCGCTGTTGGCCGGGCGACTGTTGCTCGCGGCGTTCTTCGCGGGTGGACCAACCGCCACGGCGCCCGTGGCGTTGCCGCGCTAGCTCGTCGCGCAGTGCCGCGGGATTTCGGTGCGGCTCGCGCTGCTTCGGCGCCGCATGCTCAAGCCGCCACCGCCAAGCTCGGACCGGGGAGGAGCCGACCGCCCCGGGCCTCGTGCCAGCCCGGGCGTTCCAACCGGGAGGGTACCGGGCCGAGGGGGGCCGGAAAACGAAAGGCTTCCGGCCCCGATTTGTTTCCCCTGCTACCGGCCGCCGAGCACCACCTCCCGCTTTGTAGTCCCACCTTTCTCCGACACGACCGTGATTGTGGCGAGGGGCCGCGCGCCCGTGACGCGCGCCACGTATTCCACGGTGCGTCGCGACTCGGCGCGCCGCATGTCGCCCTGTGTGTCTCGTGATCCCTTCAGGTGGCCGATCTCGGTGCGTTTCGCGCCGCTCACCAGCTCGGCGTCGCGCAGCTCGATCAGGGCGCGCACAGGCGGAGCCAGCCGTGCATCCAGCGCTCGCTGCGTGATGTTGGTCGCGAGATACCCTTCGTTCTCCACGGTAACTGCGATCT
The DNA here is from genome assembly GCA_035559715.1 of Gemmatimonadales bacterium. Taxonomy (GTDB): domain Bacteria; phylum Gemmatimonadota; class Gemmatimonadetes; order Gemmatimonadales; family GWC2-71-9; genus JACQHC01. The sequence continues at coordinate 10,601 of DATMAW010000232.1, forward strand.
TAAAGACGCCCGCGGCACCGGCTGGCGTTGCGCTCGCGTCTCGAATCACGACGCGCGGGCTCACCTCCGCGAGCCACAGCATCCACGGGACGTACTTCTCGATCTCGCCTTTGAGCAGGTGCGGGGGCGGGTTCTGGCCCGTGAACCGGGTCTTCCAGCCGCCGATCTCCACGCGGCCGAGCTGCGGGTGATCGAACGGCGTCCAGGCGACGAACCCGGCGCCGCGCAACTCTTCGTCGTTCCAGCGGAGCCGCTCTAACTGGCTCACCGAGCCGTTGCCGTCATAGTCCCGCCCGAACCCGCCCCAGAACTCCGGCACGAACCCAATCACGCCGAAGTCCCAGTAGCCCCAGCTGATCAGCGTGCCGTGGCGATGCACGCGCGGATTGTCGTAGCTCGGAATGACGGGTTGCTTTGTCGTCTGGTTGTACTTCGCCGCCAGCTCGAGGATTAGATTCTGGTCGAACAGGTTGAACGCGTCCCACGGCCCGGTGGACGGCAGGCGGTACAGAAAGCCTCCGGACGTGTGCCCGTGGAAGATCCCCGTGACGTTCCGATGGGAATCGAGGAACTCGATGGTGGCGCGAGTCTCAGGCTCGGACAGCGGGAACGGCCCCGCGCCGTCCTGCTCGAACTCGAGGCCCCACTCGCGCGGGAAGTTGCGGTTCATGTCGATCCCGCCGATCCCGTCCTCGTTGAACCGGCCGTCCCCGTCGTCGTCCACGCCTTCGGAGATCATGTCGTAGAACGTCCCGCTGATGTCCGCCTCGGTGCGGCGGACCATGAGGCGGGGATCGTCCGCGCTCACCTTCCACAGACCGGCCGGATTCGCAACGCGCATCTCGGTGAGCACGCCGTCGCCGTTCAGGTCGTTGCCGGGGTCTTCGTCCAGCAGTCCGTCGAAGTCTTCGTCGTAGGGCCGCGGGGTGCTGCGCAGGCCATGCGGCGACGTGAGCGTGATGTCCGCGCCGTCCGGGTTGAACTTGGGACGCACGTACAGCGCGCGTGTGTCGAGCAAGCGCGTGACACGCGGGTCGCGGCCGTAGTTCGTGAGGACGTACCACGCGAAGTGGAGCGCCACTTCCCCGCCCGTCAGCTCGCCCGCGTGGATGTTGCCGTCGTAGTAGTAGGCCGGTTTCGTGGCGGCGGCCCCGGTTTGCTCGTTGGTGATCTCGAGCACCATCAGCTCGGTGCCCTTCAGCGTCCGGCCAATGGAGTACAGCTCGGTGAGGTTGGGGAACGCGCTCGCCCAGCCACGCAAGAGCGCGTGTGCGTCGGCCGTGGCGTGGTACTTCGCCCAGTTGGGTTGGCGGGGGTCTTCCGCCTGTCCCCAGATCATCCCTGGCCGCGCGAGGAAAGCGACCGCGGTAATCACCGCAGCCCGCGCCGCTGCCGTCCATGCGAACACCGTACGCGCGCTCATCTGCCGCCCGCCGCCGGGAGCGACCGGTCGGACACCCCCGCGCCCTCCGCAATCAACCACCGTCCGTCCGCCTGCTTCCGGAGAACCCAGAGGTAGTTTCCCGAGTCCTCGATTTGCGTGGACGAGCCGCCCAGGGTGAAGACTTCCTGATACGACCCCCGCACGTACGCGAGATCTCCCCGCCCTTCGATCACGGCCGGCGTGGCATGCAGCTGAGCAATCTTGATCTGCATGGAGTCCAGTGCGGCCTTGACTGCGGCGGTGCCCTTCCAGGCTGGCGTGTTGGCGTGCAGCAGCACGACGTCAGGCGTGAACAGGGCCAACACGGCGTCCCAGTTCCCCGCTCGCTCGTGCTCGATCAGCTGGTCGTGCACGGCGCGAATTGCCGCCATGTCGGCTTCGGACAGGGCCATCGAGCCCGTCGTCTGAGGCTGGCATGCGATGAATGCGAGCAACCCGAAAGCGCTTAACGGCCGCGAGATCATTGCAGTCCCTCCATTCCCCGAGAATGTGTGCCGCCTCACCCCCACTCCTTACCCCCTCACGCCTTTGTCCTTCCGCACTATTTCGTTCCAGTCATCGTCCCGAACGGGTCTTCCAGCGACGGACTCTGCGGCGTGAGCAGCTCCGCGCCCGTCTCCGTGATCACCATGTCATCCTCCAGCCGCACGCCGAACTCGCCGCGGATGTAGATGCCGGGCTCGTCGGAGAACGTCATGCCGGGCTCGAGCTTCAGGGTGTTGCCGCGCACCAGATACGGCCACTCGTGCCCGTCCATGCCGAGCCCGTGTCCCACGCGATGGGTGAAATACGTGTAGTCCGGTCCGTAGCCCGCGTCCGTGATGACCTTGCGTGCGGCGGCGTCCACGGCCTGGCACTCCACGCCCGGCCGTGCGGCGGCGAGTGCCGCGGACTGGGCACGGAGTTCGATGTCGAAAACGCGCTTCATCTTGTCCGTGGGCTTGCCCAGCACGAACGTGCGGCTGATGTCGGATTGGTAGCCTTCCACGGAGCAACCGCCGTCGATCAGAAGGATCGTTCCCTCCCGGACCACCTGCGGTGTCGCGGAGCCATGGGGGAGCGCCGAGTACTCGCCGACCTGGACGCCGGCGCCACCCTGAAACCCGAGCCGGCGATGGGCGAGTGAGACTAGCTCGGCAAAGCGATCCTGCGTCATCCCGTCCGTCAGCGCCTTGTAGGCGGCCTCGTAGGCCTTGAGCGTGACCTCGGACGCGAGGCGCATCAACTCCAGCTCGTGCGCGTCCTTCACCATGCGGCAGCCGGCGGTCACCGGTGTGCCGCTCGTGATCGTGAGGCTTTGGGCTGCCTGCCGCACGCCGTCGCTGAACACGAAGCGGACGGTCTCTTCCATGCCGAGTCGTCCGGTGGCGAAGCCCCGAGCCCGCATCCCGTCGGCCACGAGCCGATAGGGGCTCTCGTCCTCCTGCCACGTCATGACATCCACGTCGCCCGCGAGCGGCCCGGCGGCCACCTGCTCCTGCGCGCGCTCTTCCTCGAACGCGGGACACACGAGGAACGCGCGCCCGCTCTGCGGAATCACGAGCGCGAGCAGTCGCTCCGACAGCCCCCAGCGAATGCCCGTGAAGTAGTTGAGCGACGTACCGCCCGTGAGCATGAGCGCGTCGAGGGAATGTTGTGACATCAGGCGGCGCGCCTTCTCAACCCGGTCGCGCCGCTCCTCCACCGTGATGGGCCGGGCGCGGCTGCGCACTGACTGCAGCGCGGCGATGGAGGGCGGGAGCGGCTCGCCCTGCTGGTCTGATGCCAGCGGATCGAGGGCGGGCGGTGCGATAATGGCGGCGGACCCCAGCGTCGAGCGCTGGAGGAACTCACGGCGGGAGATCATGCGCACTCCGGAGCGGCGCGAAAGCTGGAACAATACCCGGCGGTCCGGTGGGCGGCCAGCGCCCCGCTATATTCTCCCTCCATGCGCCAGGACAAGATCCGCAACTTCTGCATCGTGGCCCACATTGACCACGGCAAGTCCACCCTGGCCGATCGCCTCATCGAAGCCACGGGCACGCTCGAGAAGCGCCAGATGCGGGAGCAGGTGCTCGACACTCTCGATCTCGAACGCGAGCGCGGCATCACCATCAAGCTCAATGCCGTGCGGATGCTATACCACGCGCGGGACGGTTCGACCTACGAGCTGAACCTGATCGACACGCCGGGCCATGTGGACTTCACCTACGAGGTCTCGCGGTCGCTCGCCGCTTGCGAGGGCGCCATTCTCGTCGTGGACGCGAGCCAGGGGATCGAGGCGCAGACGATCAGCAACCTGTACCTGGCGCTCGAGGCCGGGCTCGAGATCATTCCGGTGCTCAACAAGATCGATCTCCCAGCCGCCGAGCCGGACCGCCGTGCCGGCGAGCTGCACGATCTCGTCGGCGCCGATCCCGACGACATCCTGCGCGTATCGGCCAAAGAAGGGATCGGGATCGACGCGCTGCTCGAAGCCGTGGTGCGGCGCGTGCCCGCCCCGCGCGGCGATCCCGGCGGCCCGCTGCGCGCGTTGATCTTCGACTCGTACTACGATCGCTATCGCGGCGCGATTCCCAGCATTCGCGTGGTGGACGGCGCCATTCGGCCCGGCATGGAGATCGCCTTCGGCTCGCATCCCGCCGATCGCTACCAAGTGGCGGAGGTCGGCTACCTGCGCCTGTCCCACCAGCCCACCGACGTGCTCGAAGCCGGCGAAGTGGGCTACGTCGTGGCGAACATCCGGGGCGTCTCGGAGACCCGAGTCGGAGACACGGTGCTGGATGCCGCCCACCCGGCCACGACCATGCTCCCCGGCTATCGCGAAGTCCACTCCATGGTCTTCGCGGGGCTCTACCCCACCGAGCCCAATCAATACGAGGAGCTGCGCGACGCGCTCGCCAAGCTTCAGCTGAACGACGGCGCCTTGCGTTACGAGCCGGAGACGTCGGTGGCGCTCGGATTCGGATTCCGCTGCGGATTCCTCGGCCTGTTGCACATGGAGATCGTGCGCGAGCGTCTCGAGCGCGAGTTCGATCTCGATCTGATCACCACCGTGCCGAACGTGGAGTACCACGTGTACCTCACCGACGGCACGATGCAGGTGGTGGAAAACCCCACGGCGATGCCGCACGGCTCGACGGTGGACCGAATCGAAGAGCCGTACGTCAAGGCGCACATCACCACGCCGTCCGACTACATCGGTCCCATCATGCAGTTGGGGCAGGAACGCCGTGGCGTATACGTGGGCATGGAGTACGTGGCGCCCGCCCGCGTGCAGTTCACCTGGGAGTTCCCGCTGGCCGAGATCATCCTCGACTTCTACGACCGGCTGAAGACCATCAGCCGCGGCTACGCCAGCCTCGATTACGAGTTCCTGGGGTACCGGCCGGGAGACGTCGTGCGCCTCGACATGCTGATCAACGGCGACGCGGTGGACGCCTTCAGCGTCATCATCCACCGCGACAAAGCCTACGAGTGGGGCAAGAAGCTCGCGGGCAAACTGCGCGAATTGATCCCCCGCCAGCTGTTCGAGGTTGTCATTCAGGCGGCGATCGGGAGCAAGGTGATTGCCCGGGAGTCCGTTCGTCCGCTGCGCAAGAACGTGACGGCTAAGTGCTATGGCGGTGACGTGACTCGGAAGCGCAAACTCCTGGAGAAACAGAAGGAAGGAAAGCGGCGGATGAAGCAGGTGGGCGTGGTGGAGATCCCCCAGGAAGCGTTCCTCGCAGTCTTGCAGGTCGAGTGATGCGACCCAGGAAGCGGGCGGCCCGAACGGCCACCGGCCCGAAAGGCGATCGCGGGCGTGCGCGCGTGATCGTGGGCGTGGACCTCGGCGGCACGAACATCGTGGTGGGCGGGGTCGCGGAAGATGGAACGGCGCTCTACGGCCTGGCGCAGCGCCGCACGCCCGTGGCGCAAGGGCCCGATGCCGTGGCGCACCTCATGACGTCAATGATCACCGCCTGCATCGCCGACGTGCGGGCGGCCTGCGGCAACGGCGTGGAGGTCGCCGGTGTCGGCGTCGGGGCCCCAGGCCCGCTCGACACCAAGCGCGGAATTGTCTTCTTCGCCCCCAACCTGGGCTGGCGCGACATGCCGTTGCGCGATCGCATCGCCGAGGCCGTGGGGCTCCCCGCCACGCTGGACAACGACGCCAACTGCGCGGTGTTCGGCGAGTGGTGGCGAGGGGCGGCGCGCGGCGCCGGCGTGGTGGCTGGGCTCACCATCGGGACGGGCGTGGGCGGCGGCATCGTGATCGACGGCAAGCTGTTCCACGGCGCCTCCGACATCGCCGGCGAACTCGGCCACACCACCGTGGACCTCAACGGCCGGCGCTGCAAATGCGGCAACTACGGCTGCATCGAGGCCTACGCCTCGGGGCCGGCAATCGCCGCCCGAGCCATCGAGGGCGTGGAGGCCGGCGCGTCGTCCACGCTTCCCTCGTACGTGGACGGCAATCTCGCCCAGATTGATGCGCAGGTGGTGTATCAGGCCGCCAATGACGGCGACGAGTTCGCCCGCGAGGTGGTGCGCGACACCGCCCGCTTCCTCGGCGCGACGGTGGCGAACGTCGTGAACATGCTCAATCCGGAGGTGGTGGTGATCTGCGGCGGCGTGACGCTCGCCGGTGATCAGCTGTTCGCGCCGCTCCGCGAAGAAGTCCGGCGCCGCGCCTTCAAGCCCGCCGCGGCGGCCTGCCGCATCGTTCCGGGCGCCCTGCCGGGAACCGCCGGTGTGTACGGCGCCGCCGCGACGTTCAAAGTGCAGCAGTGGGGCAGCGTCTGAAGCGCCTGGGCGTGATGGGAACGATGGTGTGGGACACCATTTACCGGTGGGGCGGCGGCGTGCCGGTGGAGGAGTGGGGCGGCGTGTCCTACGCCCTCGCGGCCTTCGAGGCGGCGCTCGCGCCCGACTGGGTCATCGTCCCGCTCATCAAGGTGGGACGGGATCTCAGTGATCGGGCCAACCTGTTTTTCCAGCGGCTCACCCATCGCGCCGGCGCCGCTCGACTCATCGAAGTGCCCGAGCCCAATCTGCGCGTCACCCTGCGCTACGTGAGCGAGGGCCGGCGCTCGGAGTCCCGCACGGGCAGCGTGCCCAGCTGGACCTGGGATGAACTGGGGCCCATGGTCCGGGATCTCGATGCCTTGTACATCAATTTCATCTCCGGCCACGAGATCGCCTTGCCGACAGCCGCCGCCCTGCGCCGCGGGTTCGACGGGCCGATCTATGCCGACCTGCACTCGCTGTTCCTGCACCAGGCACCCGACGGCACGCTCCACCCGCGCGGCGTCCCCGACATCGGCTCGTGGTTCGAATGCTTCGACGTCGTGCAACTCAACGAGGACGAGATGAGCCGGCTCGACGGCGAACCGATGGAGATCGCCGCCCGCGCCCTGGCGGCGGGCGTGCGCCTCCTGGTCGTCACGCTCGGTCCGCGGGGGGCGATCTACTTCACGTCAGGTCCCTTCGTGCTCCGCGGAGCTCCGGGGGCCGGCCACGGGCCGGTCCAGACCGCCCGCATGCCGGCGCCAGCGGTGCCGCCCGGGGATCCCACCGGCTGCGGCGACGTCTTCGGGGCCACGCTGTTCTCGCGCCTGCTCGACGGCCTCCCGCCGGAACCGGCGATCGCCGAAGCCAACCGCCTGGCCGCGCGTAACGTCACCACGTACGGTGCCACCGACCTCCAGTACCACCTGCGCGGGGAGTTGGTACCCCGATGACGCGCGTGGTGGAGGTCCCCGCGCATTTCGACGATCGCAGCTTCGACCAGTTCGCCCGTGAATACGCCGCCTCCGACAGCGATCGCCTCCTGTTCGACGCCCATGCGACGCAGTGGGCGTCGCCCTACGGCCTGGTCGGCCTCCTGGCCGCCGGGCAAGCGCATACCGAAACGCGGGGCGAACGCGCCCTGCTCGCGCTGCCGACCGATCGCGATGTGGCGCACTACTGGGCGCGGGCGGGGTTCCTGCGCTACGCGCCAGAATACTTCGAGCTGCACGGCAAAGCCCCGCGCGTGGCCGCCGCCAGCGAGTCCGACGTGCTGCTCGAAGTCACACCGGTGCGCGGCGCGGACGACGTGCACGGCGTCGTGGAGCGGATCCAGGAACGGGCGGCGGCGATACTGTCGCGTGAACTCGGCCTCGAAGCGCAGGCGACCATGGGATTCGCTATGGCGCTTTCGGAAGCGTGTCAGAATATTGTGGAGCACGCCGGCACCGGCGGTTGGGTCGCCGTGCAAACCTACAACTGGCGCCGGACGCTGAAACGACGGGTCGTGGTGATCGCCGTCGCCGACGCCGGTGTGGGGTTCCGCCGGTCACTCGAGCCCACCCAGGCCAAGCGGTTCGGCGACCGCTGGAGCGATGCGAGCGCCCTCGAGGCCGCACTCATTCAGGGCGTCTCCCGCTTCCGGGACCCCGGACGCGGCCAAGGGCTGGCGGGCATCCGGCGCTACCTCGCCCGCTGGTCGGGGAAGCTGTCGGTGCGAAGCGGCACGGCCCGCATCGCGATCGTGCCGTCCTGGGACGACGATGTACCGTTGGCAGAGGGTCTGCCGGACTTTCCTGGAAGCCAGGTGCTCATGATCATTCCGTCTCAACAACCATGAGGGCCATGCCGCGAATCAGTCTCCGGGAGGCCCTGCGCGAGGCCGTGGCGGACGGGTACGGCGATCTCGTCACGCGGCGTACGGGACAGGCGGTGCGCGAGGTGATTGAACACACGCTCGCCAATCTCTCCCGGGAACAGCCGGCAGCCATTGACTTCGGTACCGTCGGCTGCCTCGACCTGTCGTGCGCCGACGAAATCGTGGGCCGGCTCCTGCGCGATCATGGAACCGCTCGGGATTTCGTCCTGCTCAATGTGAGTCCCTCGCATCGCGAGTCCATCGAGTTCGTGCTCGAGCGCCACCAACTGGCCGTCGCCATGCGTGACGCCGAAGGCACGACGGACGTCGTGGGCTCGGTCTCCGAGCCGGCGCGCCGGGTGTTCCAATTCCTGGCCGCCGGAGGAGCCTCCAGCACCGCGGACATCGCCGCCGGCCTCCAGCTCGCGCCGGAAGCGGCGCAGGCCGCGCTCGATGAGCTACACCGGCGCCGGCTGGTGCGGGCCGCACGCGCCGCCGCCACCACCGCCGCGTGAAGCGCCGAGCCCTCGGGCAGTCCACCATCGCCGTCCACGGCGGCACGCGCCACAAGGCCGATCGGGATCCTGTCGCCAATCCCATCTACCAGAGTTCGACGTTCGTCAATCCCGTCGGGTCGTCCGATGAGGTGCTGTATTCACGCTACGGCAACAACCCGAATCAGGTGGACATCGCCCGACGCCTGGCTCAACTGGAGGGCGCGGACCAGGCCATCTTCGTGTCCAGCGGGATGGGCGCGACCGCGCTCGCCCACCTGGCCGTGCTCAGGCCCGGCGACCATCTGGTGTCGAGCGCGTGGATCTACGGCGGCACGTACAAGCTGTTCACCCAGGAGTTCGGCCGGATCGGTATCGATGTGACGTTCGCCGACCCCGCCACGGCGCGCAGCTGGAAGCGGCACATGCGGCCCAATACACGCGCCGTCTTCCTCGAGACGCCTACAAATCCAACGATGCGCGTGCTCGACATCGAGCCGCTCGCCAAGACGTGCCGCGCCGAAGGCGTGGCCTTGATCGTGGATTCCACGTTCGCCTCGCCGATCAACTTCCGCCCACTCGATCATGGCGCCGACGTCGTCATCCACAGCGCCACGAAATACCTCAACGGCCACTCGGACGTCATCGCCGGCGCCGTGGCGGGCTCCGAGGCCGTGGTCGAGGAAGTGCGGAGCCTCATGAAGGTGTGGGGCCAGGCGCTCGATCCGTTCGCCGCCTGGCTGATTGACCGCGGCTTGAAGACGCTCGCGGTGCGGATGGAGCGACACAACGCCAACGGACTCGCGTTCGCCGCATGGGCGGCGGAGCACCCCAAGATCGTGGCGGTGCACTACCCCGGGCTCGAGGATCATCCGGATCACCGGCTGGCCAAGCGCTTGCTCGCCGGGTTCGGCGGGATGGTGGGCATCCAGGTGCGAGGCGGGGCGCGAGGCGCCGAGAAAGTGCTCAAGCGGCTCCGCATCGCCCAGCACGCGCCCAGTCTCGGCGGCGTCGAGACACTCGTGTCGGAACCGAGGCTCACGTCCCACGCCGGACTGTCCCCCCAGCAACGAGAGGCGCAGGGCATTCCGGACGGATTCATTCGCGTTAGCCTCGGGATCGAAGACGTGTCGGACGTCATCGCGGATTTCGAGCACGCCCTCAACGCCCTGTAGTTCCCCGTGATTCGGTTCGCCAGCGTGTTCAAGGCGTACCCCCGCGGGTCGCTCGCGCTCAAAGACGTGTCGTTTCACATCGCCAAAGGTGAATTCGCGTTTTTCACGGGGCATTCCGGCGCGGGAAAATCCACTGTGCTCCGTCTGATCTACGCCGAGGAGTTCCCGACGTCCGGCGAGGTGCGTGTGTCGGGCTTCCTCACGTCCGCCCTGTCGGCGCGGGACATTCCCAGGTTGCGCCGCCGGCTCGGCATCGTCTTCCAGGACTTCCGGCTGCTGGAAGATCGCACGGCGGAGGAAAACGTCGCCTTCGCGCTCGAAGTCACGGGGGCGCGTCGCGCCACGATCGCCCCCAGGGTGATGCGGGTGCTGGCCCAGGTGGGGCTCGCGGCGAAGGCCTCGGCCTACCCCCGGGAGCTTTCGGGAGGAGAGCAGCAGCGCGTCGCCATTGCCCGCGCGCTGGTGAACGATCCGCTCGTGCTGCTCGCCGATGAACCGACCGGGAACCTCGACGAGCGTGCCACGCGGGGCGTGTTTCAGCTGCTGCGAGACATCAACGCCGCGGGAACGGCGGTCCTCATGGCCACGCACGATCTGGACCTCGTGCGGCAGGTGCCCTACCGAGTCATCGAACTGCAGCAGGGCGCCCTCGTGTACGACTCCGGCGCCGACGGCACGGCTCCCGGTGACGCAGAAGCGGGTGGTGGCCCGTGAATCTCGCGCTGCGGGAGGCGCTGCTTGGTTTTCGCCGCGCACCCCTGCTCTCCGTGCTGTCCGTCACGACGATCGCGTTCGCGCTGTTCGTGGTCGGCCTGTTCGGGCTCGTGGCGCTCAACCTGCGCGACGCCCTCGCTGCGGTCGAAGAGCGCGTGGAGATCGTGGTCTACCTGCGGCGCGGGACGCCGATCGAGGCCGCCACGCTCGCCATCGCCGACATCGAGACCTTTCCCGAGGTCGCATCGGCAACGTACGTGAGCGACGAAGAGGCGCTCGCGCGGGCGCGCCGGGAGCTGCCCGAGTTCCAGGGCGTCTTCTCCGAGCTGCGATCCAACCCGCTGCCGGCCTCCATCGAGGTCCGATTGAAACCGGGGTTCCGCAGCAGCGAGCACGTCAACGCCGTCGCCGACCGGCTGCGCGGATTCCGGTTCGCCGAAGACATCCGCTACGGACGGGAGTGGATCGAGAAGCTCGATCGGCTGCGAGACATCGCCGCGCTCGTGGGGTTGGCGGTGGGCGCCGCCTTCGCCGTGGCGTCGGTGATCATCATCGGCACCACGATCCGGATGGGCGTGCTGCATCGCAGCCGGGAGATCGCGATCATGCGGCTGGTGGGTGCCACGGACGGTTTCATCCGCCGGCCGTTCCTGCTGGAAGGCGCCCTCAAGGGCGCGCTCGGGGGGATCGCCGCCGTGGCACTCAGTCACGCGGCCTTCATCACCGTGGACCGGCTCCTGTTCGACGCCGTGTTCTTCGAGCCGGTCATGGTGGGATCGGTGGTGCTGTTCGGCACTACGCTTGGCCTGCTCGCGAGCGCGCTGAGCGTGCGCCGCCACCTCCGGGGGCCGTCGCCGTGAGGCCGCGCGGCGCGGTGGTGGCCGTGGCGGCATGCGCCGCCCTGGGAACCGCAACCCGGGCGGCCGCGCAGGATATCGAGCGACAGATCCGGACCAACACCCAACGCCTGGAGGAGATCCGCCGAGAGCGCGATCAGCTGGAGGCCGAACTGGGTCGCCTGCGCGGCCGCGCCCGGACCCTGGCGGCGGAACTGGCCAACATCGAGCGCCAGCGCGGAGCCACCCACCGCCTCATCAACGAGATCGATCGGCAAATCGGCTCGCTCGGCGCCGCCCTGGACACGGTAAGCCTGGACCTCGCCCTGTCGCAGGACGCCCACGCCGAAAAGCTGGCGGTGCTGGAGCGCCGGCTCGTGGACATCTACAAGCGGGGGCCCCTCTGGCCGTTCCAGGCGCTCCTCGCGGCCGAGAGCTTCGGACAGCTGGTGAGCCGCTACAAATACCTGTACCTCGTGTCTCAGCAGGATCAGGCGCTCGCGCGCTCCGTCGAGCACTTGCGCGATCGCGTGGCCGATCAGCGCCGCCAGCTGCTTGCGCTTCGCGCCGAACTGGGCAACCGGCGGGAGGACCGCGCGAGGGAACTCGAGCGGTACGCCCAACTGGAACGGCAGCGGCAGCGCTCCCTGGCGCAAACACGGGGATCGGAGCGGAACACCGCGGCGCGACTCGACTCCCTCACGCGGGACGAACAACGCCTGAACGATCTCATCGCCTCACTCGAGCGTGCGCGCCGTTCAGCCACGGCGGCCGCGGGACCGGCCAGCATCACGCCGGACGACCTGGGCAAGCTGCCCTGGCCGGCGGACGGTGAGATTCTCTATCGCTTCGGCCCCCACCAGCTGCCCAATCGCACCACGGTGCGCTATCAGGGCGTGGGGATCAAACTGCCCGTCGGAACGCCCGTGCGGGCGGTGGCGGGTGGCGCGGTGGAGTTCGCCGGTCCTCTGGGGACCTACGGGCTCACCGTCATCCTCAACCACGGCGGGAGCTTCTCCACGCTGTACCTGTACCTATCGCGGATCAGCGTCACGAAGGGACAGCGGGTGCAGGCGGGGGAAATCGTGGGACATTCCGGCGGGGCCGCCACGAGCGAAGGCCCGCACATCGAATTCCAGATCCGTGGCGAGAGCGGCATCACCCTCGACCCGCTGAACTGGCTGCGCAACCGGCGCTGAGCGCGAGCGAGAAACCCCGGTTATCGTACAAGCGTGGCGTCGCTCATGACATCCAGCCGTTGGGGCCGGACCTCGGCGAGCCACCGCGAGCGACGACGCATGGTGCGGGAGCAGTTGGCCGCTCGCGGGATCACCGACATCCGCGTCCTGGCCGCGATGGCAGCCGTCCCACGTGAGCTGTTCGTCGCGCCCCACCTCCAAAACCGCGCGTACGAAGACCAACCCCTCCCGGCCGGTTCCGGCCAGACCATCTCGCAGCCGTTCATGGTGGCGCTGATGACGCAGGAGGCCTGCCTCACCAGGCGGACCCGTGTCCTGGAAGTGGGAACGGGAACGGGCTACCACACCGCCGTGCTGGCGAAGATCGCCGCCCACGTATGGTCCCTGGAGCGACTACCGGAACTCTCCCGCGCCGCCCAGGCACGCCTCGAGCAGCTCGGCGTGCGGAACGCGACCCTGCTGATTGGCGACGGGGCGGCGGGTTATCCGGAGCAGGCTCCGTATGGCGCCATCGTCGTGGCCGCGGCGGCGCCCGCGCCGCCCCCCCGCTTGCTGAACCAGCTTGATCTTGGCGGACGGCTGGTTATTCCGATTGGCGACCGGGCGCTGCAAGACCTGCTGGTGTACGAGCGCACGCCAACGGGCTTCCGCGAGCGGAATGCCGGGCCCTGTCGGTTCGTCCCGCTCGTCTCCCCCGCCGCGTTTACCGACCCCGAGTAGAATCCACGCGTCGCTCGAGGTTCTTGAACGAGCCCAGCTGATCCTCAGCCGTCTGATCGACCCTGAGCGGCGTCACGGTGATGAACCCGCGATTGAACGCGTTCAGGTCCGTTCCCTCGGCGTCGTCGGCCGGTGGGTCCCAGTTGTCCCAGAAATACAGCTGGCCCGACGGATTGGTGCGGCGCTCGTACCGCTGCGACGACGTCTTCACGCTCTGGCGCGTGACCCGCACGGCCGGGAGCACGTTCGCCACTCCGGCGGGCACGTTGATATTGAGTAACAAGGGGGGCCGCAGGCGCCCCTCGCGGGCGAGCCGTTCGATCAAGTGCCGCGCGAACCCCGCAGTCGCGTGGTAGTCTTGCCACTCGTTTCCACCAAGCGAGACCGCGATGGCGGGAATGCCCAGAAACGCCGCTTCGCGCGCCGCCCCCACCGTGCCGGACAGCCACACCGAGAGCCCGATGTTCTCGCCCGCGTTGATGCCGGAGACCACCAGGTCCGGCAGGGAGTCCATCAGCTGCTCGATCGCGAGCCGCACCACCGTGGCCGGCCGCGCGGACACTGCAAACCATGGAATGCTGTCGTCGTTGAGCACCCGGCGCACGAAGATGGGATCTCGGAACGTGATGCTGTGACCCATGCCGCTTTGCTGCTCGCGCGGCGCCGCGACGAACACCCGCCCCAGGGGCCCAAGCGAGTCCGCCAGCGCCTGGAGCCCCGGCGCGTCGAAGCCGTCGTCATTGGAGATCAGGATGCGCAGCGGGCGCTGCTGCGCCTGCCCGGCGGCAGGCTGGACAAACGCTGCACACACCAGTAACCAAAAGGCTGCCAGAAACCCGCGCGCCATGTGTCACTCCAACGTAACATGTGAGAGGTGGAACCTGGGAATGCTGGGACGGCTATCAAAGGAAAGCACAATGGCTCCGAGAGGCAACAGTCTGGTGGCACCGAGACACATCGTCACGTGGCTTGCAACCCTGAGTCTCGCCGTCGGGTGGATCGCTCCTCTGCACGGTCAGACGCGCGTCATCCTGTTCGTCGCGGACGGCGCCGGTGCGGGACACTGGACCATCGGGCTTCATAGCATCGGCAACATGGCCGTGCAGGAGTTCCCCGTCGTTGGGCTGGTGGACACCCGGGGCGATCATCACATCGTCACGGAGAGCGCCGCCGCGGCCACGGCGTACGCCACCGGCCTCCGCACGTTCCCGCGAGCAGTCGGCATGGGGCCGGATTCGCAGCCGCGCCAAACCGTGCTCGAGGCGGCCAAGGAGCGCGGCCTCTCCACGGGCCTCGTCACCACCACGCTGCTCACCGACGCCACACCCGCGGCCTTCGCCACCCACGTGAGAAATCGCATCCCGCTGCAAATCGGCCGCCAGATGGCGCGGGCCGGCGTGGATGTCCTCCTGGGCGGCGGCCGCTACGTGTTTGAGGCGGGCACCTCGGAGGATGGTACCCCGCTGCTCGACACGATGCTGCCGAACTACACGTACGTCACAACCGCGGACAGCCTCAAGGCGCTCCCCCTGACCCGCGTGCGCCGCCTGTTGGGACTGTTCGCGGACCAGAACATGGACCTGGGCTTTGCGCGCTCGCCCAGTCTCGCCGACATGACGCAAGCAGCGCTCCAGGTATTGGAGCAGAACCAGCGAGGGTTCTTCCTCCTCGTGGAAAACGAGGAAACCGACACCCAGGCCCATCAAAACCAGCCGTACGACGTGATCGCGGCGGAGATGATCACGTTCGACGAGGCTGTGCGCGTGGGGCTGGAATACCAGGAACGACACCCTGAGACGCTGCTGGTGGTCTTGGGGGACCACGAGACGGGCGGCCTCGCCCTGCAACCGGACAGCCTGGGCAACGTGGTGACCGCGTACACCACCACCGGTCACACCGCCGAACTGATCCCGGTATTCGCCCGCGGCCCTCGCGCCGAGCGCTTTGCCGGCATCATTACGAACGCCCGCGTGGGCGAACTGCTGCACGCGGCGGTACGGCGGAATCCGTAATGCGCGGGGCGCGCAACGGGACGACCAGCGAGCGGGCGGCAGATTCGCGGGGTATAATGTAGCCGATGCGTCGTCGCGCGACCTTCCGATCAGCCGGCTTCACCACGCTGGTGCTGCTCGCGGCAAGCCTGCACGTGTCGGCGGCTGTCGTCGTGCCGGTACTTCACGCCAAGGTTGAAGTGCTGCAGTCCCGGCCGGAGGTAGAGACATCGCACTCGGCGCAATGCCCGCGACTGCACGCTGAGCGGACGTGTGTGATATGGCCGTCGTTCCAACTCGCGCCCCCTGACGCCGCATCGGGCGTCGTGCCTTGGCCGGCTCACCGATTTGCGCTTGCGGTCGTTCCCGTTCTTCTTCCACGGGACGAGCGGTCCCGTAGCCATCCCGTCCGCGCTCCCCCGTCGCGGTAGAGATCGAAGTTCAACGGCGTGAGGCGCCACCGTCCCGGGTGGACCCCTCACGGCGTTGTCTCTCTGGCGGCGAGGTCTTGGCGTATGAAAACGGTTTGTGTCATTCCTCTGGTACTCGCCCTGGTGTGGCCGGGCGTCGCACCAGCGCAGGTGAGCGCTCAACGAGCGGACTCTCTGGAGCGAGAGGTGCGCTCGCTGCGAGCCCGGATTGATTCACTCGAAGTGCTGGTCCAACGGCTGGCTCGCCAGGGGCGGGACACCGCTGCACCGGCTGACGAGCTCGCCGCGTTGCGCGCGGCCGCCAGGGCCGCGGCGCAGCGATCCGATACCGCGCGCGCCCCGGCCGGACAGGCGCCGGCGTTCGTGGACCGGGGGCGCAACCTCAACCAGCTCAACCCCGAAATCAGCGTCGCCAGCGACATCCGGTTTCACGCCACGCGAGAGCAACCCCTGCAGGACAACGTCGAGCTCCGCGAATTCGAGTTTTCCTTCCAGTCCGCGCTCGATCCGTTCTCCAGCACGAAGATCTTCGCGTCCTTCGAGGAAGGTGACATTGAAATCGAGGAGGCGTACGCCTACTGGACGGCCCTGCCCGGGCGCCTGCGACTGGACCTCGGGCGGTTCCGGCAGCAGATGGGTGAGCTGAACCGCTGGCATTCGCACGCGCTGCCGGAAAGCGAGTACCCGCTCGTCCTGCGGGAGTTCGGCGGCGAGGAGGGGCTCATCGGCAACGGGTTGGGGCTGTACTGGATCGTGCCGGCCGGAGGCGGCGCGCACGGCACGCACGAGCTGTGGGCGCAGGTGACGCTGGCCGACAACGAGCCGCTGTTCGACGCCGGCAACCGCCCGGCGCTGCTGGGGCACCTGAACAATTACTGGCAGCTCGGGCCGTCGGCGTTCGTGCAGGTGGGCGGCACCGCGATGTACGGGGAGAATCCCGACGCGGACCTCAAGACACGGTTGCTGGGCCTGGACGTGCGATTCACGTGGCGCCCGCCGGCCCGGGCGCTGTACCGCTCATTCACGCTGCGCGGCGAGGGATACCAGCTGCGGCGCGACGCCGCGGGCGCGGTCCAGACGCGCTATGGCGCCTATGCCAGCGCCCAATACCAACTCGGCCGTCGCTGGTACGCAGGCGCCCGGTACGACTACGTCGAGCTCACCCCGGACACGCGCCAGTGGATCGTGACCCCGCACCTGACGTGGTGGCAAAGCGAGTGGGTGTACCTGCGCGCCGAGTGGCAGCGACAGGCGGTCCCGGTATTGCCTGGGCTGGTGGATCACTCCGATCGCTTCGTCATTCAAGCCGTGTGGGCCATCGGTCCACACAAACACGAGATCTACTGACCATGCTCCCGATCATCGCGTTGCTGTCCGCCCTCCAGTCGCGTCCCGACAACGGCGTGAACGTCGTCGCCTCCCTCACCACGTATGCCGCGATCGCCCGCGAGATCGTGGGCGACCGAGGAGAGGTGAGCGCGATCGCCGAGGGCGATGAGAACCCCCACTTCGTGCAGCCCCGGCCCAGCTTCGTGCTGATGCTCCGGCGCGCCGACCTCTTCATCACGACGGGACTGGATCTGGAACTCTGGGTCCCCGCCCTGCTGGACAAGGCGAACAATCCCAAGATCGCCTCCGGCGCGCCCGGGTTCGTCACGGCCTACCCGGGACTGACGCTGCTGGACGTCCCCCACACCACCAGTCGCGCCCAGGGCGACATTCACGTCTACGGCAATCCACACATCTGGACGGATCCCATGAACGCCGTGGTCATCGGGAAGAATATTCTGACCGGCCTCGCGCGAATCGCCCCCGGCAACGCCGAGTTCTACCGCTCGCGCTACGAGGCCTGGCGGGATCGCGTGCTCAGAGCCCACGTCGGCGACGAACTGGTGACGCTGCTGGGCGCGGAAACCCTGGTTGATCTCGGGGTGCAGGGAACGTTGCTGTCCTTCCTGCGATCCCAACAATACCAGGGACGCCCCCTGCTCGATCGTGCAGGCGGCTGGATCAAGGCGTCCGAGGTGTTCCGCGGTCGCAAGATGGTCTGCTACCACAAGGAGTGGGACTACTTCAGCCGGGCGTTCGATATCCCCTGCGTGGAGTACATTGAGCCAAAACCGGGGATTCCCCCCGCTCCCAGACACGTGGCGGAGGTCATTGATCTCATGCGGCGCGATTCCATTCCCGTGTTGTTCTCCACGAACTATTACGATCGCGGACAAGTACAATCCGTTGCGCAGCGCACCGGAGCGAAGGCCGTCATCGTGCCTTCGAACGTCGGTGGAGCACCGGGAACCGACACGTACATTGACCTCGTCGCGCTGTGGGTCCGCGAACTCGGCCAGGCCTTTACCGGGGTCATGCCCCACCACTAGCCGGAGCGCATCGCGATGTCGGACCTGATCCAGGTCATGGCGGCCCCGTTTGCCGCGAGCATGGTGCTGGTTGCGATGCTCGCCTACCTCGGCGTGCACGTGATCGCGCGCGAGGTAATCTTCGTGGACCTCGCGCTGGCGCAGATGGCCGCGCTTGGCGCTACCAGCGCGTCGCTGTTCAGCATCGCCCCCGACTCGCTCACGGGCTACGCGTTCGCCCTCGGGTTCGCCACGCTGGGCGCGTTCATCTTCGCGGCGACCCGCACGCGCCGCGAGCGGCGTCGAGTCCCGCACGAAGCCATCATTGGCATCGTGTACGTCATCGCCACGGCGGCATCCATCCTCGTCGCCGACCAGGCGCCCGCAGGCGCGGAAACCATCAAAGAGGTGCTGGTCGGGAGCATCCTGTGGGTCACGTGGCCTGCCATCGGCAAACTCACGACCGTGTACGCCGCCCTGGCCGTCCTGCACTGGCTGCTGCGGGAACGCTTCCTCACGATTTCGCTGGCCGAAGCAGACGCCGAACGCAGGGGATGGAACGTGCGATGGTGGGACTTCGTGTTCTATCTGTTGTTCGGGATCGCCATCACCCTGGCGGTTCCCATCGCCGGCGTGCTGCTCGTCTTCACCTTCCTCGTGGTCCCGGCGGTCGTCGCCTTCCTGTTCACGCGCCGCACGGCGTTGCTCATCGCGCTGTCCTGGACCTCCTCGGCCGTGGCCTCAGCCGTCGGCCTGGGGTTGTCGTTCCGCTACGACCTCCCCACGGGGCCGCTCATCGTCTGCATGTTCGGCGTGGTCCTTCTCCTGGCTGGAGCGGTGCGTTGGTCCCTGACGGCTCGGGGCGTGGCCTAGCCAGCGAGGCCACGGTTGCCTTGACAAACCGCCGGAGGACGCGCTACCGTAACTCCCTTTCATTGCTTCACTTAAGCCCAAAGATTTTCACGCCGGGGCGCCAGGCTTTCACACATGACGACCAAGACCAGAGCCGATAGATCCGGACTCGTTGAAGCCCAAAGCGACCTCGTTCCCGGGCTCGCCCCGAGCCGGGCCACCCTCAGGAACCTCGGGCCCGTTGCGCTATACGAACTGGCCGTTGCGCGCCGCGAAGGGCAGATCGTGGCGGGCGGCGCGTTCAACGCCATCACGAAGCCGCATACGGGCCGTTCCCCCAACGACAAGTTCGTTGTACGAGAACCCAGCTCG
>DATMAW010000233.1:0-4242 GCA_035559715.1 Gemmatimonadales bacterium
CCCGCAGAATAAAACTCTCCGCGACGCACGCCCCGCCGCTCCAGGCTGGAGCCCACGACCTCGGGTGCCCTTGCCTGTCTCGTGCGCGAGAAAATCGTTGGCGCTCCCGATTCCGCCGGCGGCGGCGGGGGGGGAGGGGCCGCGGCCTCAACCGCGGGGGCCTCCACCGGGGGCGCTTGCGTCGTGTCCGGCGCCGCAGCGGGCAGGCCGGGGACAGCCTGCGGCTGCGCCGCCGGCTGGGCCGCCGGAATCGGCACCTCCGCGGTTGTGTCCGGCAGCACACCCGGCGGCTGCTCAGCCGGCTCCGCCTCTGCCACCGGCATCATCCCTTCGGCCAGCACCAACTCCTCTCCCGGGAAGATCCAGTGGGGGTCTTCGACCACGTTCGTGTTCAGCCGGTAGATCTCCGGCCACAGCAGCGGATCGCCGAGATACAACTGGGCGAGGCCCCAAAGGGTCTCGCCCTGCTGTACCACGTGAACCCGGCCCTGCGGTTGTTGCGGTTCCGGCGCCGGCACCTGCGTGGTGTCCTGGGCCGCCAACGAACCCGCGGACGTTACCAACGCGAACCACAACAGCCGTGTCGCGCTAGAACGGGAGATCGTCATCCTCCTCATTGAGCGCCTCCGGGAAATCCTCATAGGACTCCGATTTGGCCTCCGCCGCCGGCCGCGCGCTCCTGGCCGCTGCCGCAGTCACCTCGACATCCCCACCACCCTGACGGGGCGAGAGCATGATCATCTCCCTCGCATTGATCTCCGTCGTGTACCGCGTGTTGCCGTCGCGGTCCTCCCAGGTCCGATACTCGATCCGCCCCTCGACGTAGACCCGGTCCCCCTTCTTCAGGTACCTCTCAGCGATATCCGCCAGCTGCCCACCCTTGGTGTTCCACAGGACCACCCGGTGCCACTCCGTCTTCTCCTGCCGCTCCCCGGCCTGGTTGTTCCACTGCCGGCTGGTAGCGATGGAAATGGTCGCCACCCGCCCCCCGTTTGGCGTGCTGCGCACCTCGGGATCCGCCCCCAAGTTCCCGATCAGCATCACCTTGTTGAGACTGCGTGCCAAAATGACCTCCAACTGCAAGGGGTGGGGAGCCGGACGCCGCAAACTATAGGGGCTTTAAGTCCTTTTGTCAACCAAAGATACGCGATTCGTACCGAATTATTTCCGACCCTCCGCCACCAGCTTCAACCGTAGGACGACGGCGTCCTCTACCGGCCGGGTGTAGTACGCGCGCCTCAGTCCTGCCTCCTCAAACCCCATTCGAGCATAGAAGGCCCTGGCCTTTGCGTTAGACCGACGAACCTCCAGAAAGACATCCGAGACACCCTGCTGAGACAGGCGGTCAAGGGAGGCCTGAAGCAGCCGACGACCCCAGCCCCGACCCTGCCGTTCGGGCAGGATGGCCAGATTGAGGATCTCGGCCTCCGGGCCCATGACGCGGGCGAACAGGTAGCCCCGTACCCCTTCGTGGCCCTCCAGAACCAGGGCGTTCTCGGAAAGCAGCGGGAGAAAGGCGTCAAGAGGCCACGGGTCACTGAAGACGGCCTGCTCGATGGCCGCAACGTGCGGCAAGTCAGCGGGCGTTGCCGGGCGTATCTGGAAGTGGGCGCCCATGACGCTCCTCCCAACGCGACTGTGCTGCCGCAGCGCGCCCATAGGTGGGCTCGACCTCGAACGGGCGCTCCAGCGACTCCACCGCTCCGGGCACCCTGAGCAGCTCGATCAGTGCTCCGGCCCGCTGCCCCCCCCAAGGCGGCCCCACGGGCGAACGCCCGGTCCACGCCGCCATCGCATCGCCATACCGCACGGCGCCATCGCCAACGGCCAGGGCCGCCGGAACGGCTCGTTCGACGAGTGCCGCAGGAGTTGTGAGCGTCGGCCGGAGCAGGACCTCGACGCCGTCTGGTCCGAAACCGTACACGGCAGCGAATACCTCCCCGCGCAACGCATCGAACACGGCGGCCACGGGACCGTCACAGAAGCGCGAGCCAACCCACGCCGCGCTCATCAATGCAGGCGCTCGACCGAACGAACGGTCCTCCAGTTGTCGAAGCAGCCCCTGCGCCGTGGCGAAGCCGACGCGGAGTCCGGTGAAGCTCCCCGGCCCGTCCGCGACGACAATCCCTGCAACGTCACCGTAGCCCCGACCCATCTGCTTCAGCAGGTGATCAATGGAGGGCAAGAGCCCGGCAGCCTGGCGCCGCCCGACAATCGTGGTCTCCACGATCACCTCGCCGGGAGGACCGAGGGCGACGCTGCCCACGGCGGTGGCCGTGTCCAGGGCGAGCCAAAGCGTCATTGCACGCGCTCGACGCCGCGGCGAGCCGGGTCACGTACGTGCGCAAAGCGGAGGTGTACGTCGGCCGCCGGCGCGTAGGGCCCGGCGCGCTCCGGCCATTCGATCGCGAGGAGCCGCGCCCGGGCGGCAAGGTCCGGGAAGTCGAGGTCGAGCGCTTCCTCGGGGCGTTTCAGTCGATAGCAGTCCACGTGGATCAGCGGCCCGTCCGGCGTGGGATACTCATGCACCAGGGCAAACGTCGGGCTTCGCGCATGGGCGGCGGATGCGGCGCGCGCCACGGCCTGCACAAACGTCGTCTTCCCGCTGCCGAGTTCGCCGCTCAACCACAGGATGCCACCGTGCCCAATCCTGTGCAGCCACTCCCGGGCCTCCAGCTCGAGTTCCTCGAGCGTCAGCTCACGCACGGCGCCGCGTGCGCAGGGCTGGGCGCGTGCGCTTCGTGCCGAGAGGGGAACCCGCCGGTACTGCCGCGCCGGTGGCGTGGGCCGCCTTGAGCTCGAAGATCTGATCCCGCAGCTCGGCGGCCAGCTCGAAATCGAGCTCAGCGGCCGCCTCTCGCATCTGTTGCTCGAGCGCCGCGATCAGCTCCTCGTGACTCAGCGCTGCGGGGAGCAGCGGCGGCGGGCGCTCGCCCGGCTCGGTGCGTGCGTCCGCCACTCGGGTCACAAGGCGGACCTGCTCCACGGACTTCCGAATGGACACGGGCTTGATCCCGTGGGCCGCATTGTGGGCTTCCTGGATCTTGCGGCGGCGTTCCATTTCCGCCAAGGCGCGCTGCATGGAGCCCGTCATGCGATCCGCGTACAGGACGGCCCGGCCTCGCACGTTGCGCGCCGCCCGTCCCACCGTCTGAATCAGCGAGCGATCCGAGCGCAAGAAGCCTTCCTGGTCCGCGTCGAGCACCGCCACGAACGCGACTTCCGGCAGGTCGAGCCCCTCTCGCAACAGGTTGATTCCCACCAGGACATCGAAATCCCCCAACCGGAGACCGCGAATGATCTCCATCCGCTCGATCGCGTCGATCTCGGAGTGCATGTACCGCACGCGCACGCCGGCCTGCCGCAGGTAGTCCGTCAAGTCTTCGGCCATTCGCTTGGTGAGCGTGGTGACCAGCACGCGATCCCCGGCCGCCGCGCACCGGCGGATCTCGGACAAGAGGTCGTCCACCTGACCGGCAACGGGACGAACGTCCACCACCGGGTCCACGAGCCCGGTGGGCCGGATGATCTGCTCTACCACCTCGCCACCGGACAGCTCAAGCTCGAGATCTCCCGGCGTGGCCGACACGAACAGCATCATCGGAACGACATCCATGAACTCGCGGAAATTGAGGGGGCGGTTATCGAGTGCCGACGGCAGCCGGAAGCCGTACTCCACCAGCGTCTGCTTGCGAGACCGGTCGCCCTCGTACATGCCGCCGACCTGCGGTAACGTGACGTGTGACTCGTCCACGATCGTGAGAAACTCCGCCGGGAAGTAATCGAGCAAGCACGCAGGCCGCTCGCCTGCACGCCGCCCGCTGAGGTGGCGGCTGTAGTTCTCGATCCCGGCGCACGTGCCGATCTCCAGCAGCATGTCCACGTCGAAGTTGGTGCGTGTCTCCAGGCGCTGCGCCTCCAGCAGCCTCCCCTGCTGCCGCAGCTCGGCCAGCCGCGCGGCCAGCTCCGCGCGAATCGCCCGCACGGCGGATTCGAGCGCCGGGCGTCTCACGACGTAGTGACTGGCCGGGTAGACGGCGCAGCGCTCGAGCTCCGCGATGGCGCGTCCCGTCACGGGATCGATCTTCGTCACCCGCTCCACCCGATCGCCCCACAATTCGATGCGCACCGCTTGCTCTTCGTATGCCGGAAAGACTTCCACGGTATCGCCCCGCACGCGGAACGTGCCGCGCTCCAGGATCACGTCATTGCGGCGGTATTGAATGCGCACCAGATCTTCCA
>DATMAW010000234.1:0-34436 GCA_035559715.1 Gemmatimonadales bacterium
ATCGTGCTGGCGGACCGCCCCGCGCCCGGGCGGACCATCGTGTTCCCGCCCGCCGACCCTGCGGCCGTGGGTGCCGTGAACCGCGCGCTCGAGGCGCGCGGCGTCGGCGCGCGGTTGGGCGATCGGCGCGTGGGTGAGTGGGTCCTGCGAGGCGATGTCGGGCCGGCCGATGGCGCGCGCGTGTTGCAACGGTACGTGATACACGGTGCCGACACCGTGCTCGCCCGCGCGGGCGCGGATCCCTGGCTCGTGCGCTCGGGCGCCATCGTCGTCGTCGCAAGCCGTCTCGAGCCCGAGTGGACCGCGCTGCCGGTGAGCGCGGCGTTCCTCCCGTTTCTCGATCTCCTCGTCAACCGGATTGCCGCGGGTGAGACGCCGGTCGCGCGCGCGGCTCCGGGAGACGTGGTCGAGATCCCGCCGGGACCGCGTGAGCTGCTCACGCCGTCAGGCGCCGTGCCGATCGCAGGCGACCGGCGCGTGACGGCGCCGCTCGAGCCCGGCGTCTATTTCCTGCGATCGGCCGCCGGTGACACGATGGGCGCGCTGGAAGTGAATCACGACCCGCGGGAGTCGCGGCTCGCTCGCGCGGACCTCCGGGCACTGCGCGCGGCGCTGGGGACAGAAGCCCGCCTCCTCCGTCCGCGGGCGCTGGAGCGCGAGGTGTTCGGCGGTGCGGGTCGCGCGGACCTGTCGGGCGCGCTGCTCCTCCTCGCTCTGGTCGTGGCGGCCAGCGAGTTCCTCGTGGCGAGCGCCGGCGCCCAACGCGCCCTGCCGGTGTCCGACTGATGCTCCCCCGACTGATCAGCGCCGTTCGCGCCGACTCGACGTACCGCGGATTGCTGGCCGATCTGCCGCCGCGGGGCGCCGTCCGCACGCTGGCGGGCCTGCCGGGCTCCAGCGGTGCGGTGCTCACCGCCGCCCTGCTGGAAGACCTGCCCCAACGCGTGATCCTCGTGGTGGCGCCAACGCCGGCGGTGGCGGAACGCTGGCTCGCCGACTTCGAGGTGCTGGCGCCGGGAGCGGCGCGCCTCTATCCCCAGCGAGAGGCTCTGGGCGAGGAGGAGCCGCATCTCGAGATCGCGGGCGAACAGACGGAGACGATCGCCGCCGTGCTGAGCGGGCGCGTGCGGATCGTCGTCACCACCACTCGGGCCACGGCGGAACGCACGCGGATGCCGGAGGCGGTGCTGGCGACTCGCTTCGCGCTGCGGCGCGGGGTGGACGTGCGGCCGGCGGAGGTGATCGCGCGGCTGGAGGGGATGGGCTACGAGCGGCGCCCGAGCGTGGTGGATGTGGCGCAGTTCGCCGTGCGCGGCGGCATCGTGGACGCGTACGGCTTCGGGATGGCGAGTCCCATCCGGCTGGAGTGGTGGGGCGACGAGCTGATCTCCATTCGCCGCTTCGACCTCGACACCCAGCGGTCGGAAGCGGAAGTGGATGAGGTCACGGTCCTGCCGGTTTCATCCTCGGCCGTGGGGGGGCGACATGACGCATCGGCGTCCGATGGCGTCGGGGGCGACGAGCGGGCTGCGGCGCGGGCCGTGGGCTCGATCGCCGACGGGCGGCAGACGCTGCTCGATCTCCTGCCGAGCGACGGGCTCGTGGTCTGCGCGCCCGGGGTCGGCCGGTCGGAAGTGGAGCGGCTGTGGCAGGAGGCGGAGCACCATTTGGAGGTCGCGCGGCGTCGGGGGGAGAGCGTGCCCGGACGCGACGCGATCCTGGTGTCGCCCGACGACTGGGAGCGCTCGTTCCTGGCGTTTGCCAGACTGGAACTCGATCGCGAGCCGGCCGTGCACCGATTTCCGTTTTCGCCCGCGCCGGCGATCGAGCGGGACATCGGCGAACTCGTGCGGCTGGCCGCGCACGCGCCGCTCCTCGTGTTGTGCGACAACGAGGGGCAGCTCGAACGGCTGGAGGACCTGCTCGCCGAACCGGCGGGTGGCGGACTGCCGCCGGCGATCACGCTCGCGATCGGCGCGCTCCAGGGCGGCTTCCGGCTGCCCGGACTCACCGTGCTCACCGACCACGAGATCTTTCGCCGAACGCGACGCCTGCGGCGTGAGCGGCGCTACCGTACGGCCGTCGTCTCGCCCGCGGCGCGCGCGCTCACGCCGGGCGATTACGTCGTCCACCTGGATCACGGCATCGGCGTGTATCGCGGGATGGAAACGATCCAGCTCGGCGGCGCCACGCTCGAAGTCGCCGTGCTCGAGTACGAGGGCGGTGACCGCCTCAACGTTCCGCTGTACCGGATTGATCAGATCGAGCCATATCGCTCGGTGTCGGACGACGTGGATCGCCCGCCGCCGCGGCTCGACCGGCTGGGCGGCACGCGCTGGGCCCGCCAGCGCGAGAGGACCGAGCGAGCGGTGCGGCAACTGGCCGCCGAGCTGCTCGATCTCTACGCCCGCCGCGCGCTCGCGGCGGCGGTGCCGTGTCCGCCGGACACGCGCTGGCAAAAGGAGCTGGAATCATCGTTCCTGTACGAGGACACGCCCGATCAACGCCGCGCGTCGGAGGAGGTGAAGCGGGACCTGGAGCAGCCGCGGCCGATGGACCGTCTGCTGGTCGGCGACGTGGGATACGGCAAGACCGAGGTGGCGCTCCGCGCGGCGTTCAAGGCGATACAGGGGGGCCGGCAGGCGGCGATCCTCGTTCCCACCACCGTTCTCGCCGAGCAGCACGGCCGCACGTGCCGGGAGCGCCTGGCGCAATTCCCGATCCGAGTGGAAGTGCTCTCGCGGTTTCGGGCGCCGGCGGAGGTGCGGGCCGTGCTGGCGGACCTGCGCGAGGGCAAGGTGGACCTGGTGGTCGGGACGCACCGGCTGCTCTCGCGTGACGTGGCGTTCAAGGATCTGGGGCTCCTGATCGTGGACGAGGAGCATCGGTTTGGCGTGCGGCACAAGGAGCGGCTGAAGGCGTTGCGACTGGAGGTGCACGTGCTCACGCTCACGGCCACGCCAATTCCACGGACGCTGCATCAGGCGCTGTCGGGCCTGCGGGACCTGTCGCTCATCGAAACCCCGCCGCGCGACCGTTCCCCCGTGCTGACCTACGTGGAGCCGTGGGACGACGAGCTGCTGGCCGAGGTGCTGGCGCGGGAATTGGATCGGGGGGGGCAGGCGTTCTTCGTGCACAATCGGATCGAGACGATCGAGCCGGTGGCCGGGCGTGTGCGGCGCCTCGCTCCGCGGGCGCGCGTGGCTGTGGCGCACGGGCAGATGCGCGAGTCGGAACTGGACGACGTGATGCGACGATTCGTGGCCGGCGACGTGGACGTCCTGGTGTCCACGATGATCGTCGAGTCCGGCCTGGACGTGCCGAATGCCAACACGATGGTGGTGCATCAGGCGCATCAATTCGGCCTGGCGCAGCTCTATCAGCTGCGGGGGCGCGTTGGCCGCGGTCACCGGCGGGCGTTTTGCTATCTGCTCGTTCCCGAAACGGTGGATCCGCAGGCCGAGTATCGCCTGAAGGTGCTGGAGCAGCATACGGATCTCGGGTCGGGGTATCGGATTGCGCTGCGGGACCTCGAACTGCGCGGCGCGGGAAACCTGCTGGGGGCGGAGCAGTCCGGCTACGCGCACGCCGTGGGTTTCGACGTGTACATGCGGTGGCTGAACGACGCCGTGCGCGCGGCGCGCGGCGAGGCCGCGGGGCAAGGTCTGCCTCCGCCCGAGGTGCTGTATGACGGGCCGGCACACCTGCCCGACGGGTTCGTGCCGGACGAGGACGCGAAGCTGGACCTGTACCGCCGGCTGGCGCGCGCCGGGCGGCATGACGAGATTGCGGCCATCCGGGCGGAGCTGCGTGATCGGTTTGGTCCACTGCCGCCCGAGGCGGAGGGACTGCTCGTCGTCTCGGACCTGCGTGTCCTCGGGTCCCGACTGGGCGTGCAAACCGTCGTCATCCGAGGCGATGAGGCGCGATTGTCCTTCCGTGAGGAGGCCGCGCCGCGGCTCGCCGGGCTCACGGCGGCGCTCGACGAGGTTCAGTTCGCCGCCGACATCCGGCGCGTCCGTCCGCTTGTCCTGCATCTCACGCGGGTGGGAGGTCTTGCGACGGGGCCGGCGCTGGTGCGTGCCCTCGCGGCGGCGGCCGGGGATGGGAGTCCGAGCGCGGGCGCGCCGGCGCGTGAGACGCCGCTGGAACGAGGGGAGCCCCGACGCGTCGCAGGAGCCACAAGATCGCGGGAGAGCCATTGACCTGTTGTTCGAGACGGGGCCGCGTTGGAGCCATCGCCTGGGCGCTGGCGCTGCCGCTCGGCGGCTGCGGCGCGCTGCGGGACGCGGCCACGGCGCACGTGGATGTGGCGGCGCGCGCGGCGGGACGCGAGCTCTCGGTGGAGCAACTCGCCGAGTGGATGGTCGCCGGTCGGTCGTTGCCGCTTCAACCGGTCGTTGCCGAACGTGTCGCCCATCTGTGGGTGGACTACGTGCTGTTCGCCGACCGTGTGTTGTCGGGCGACTCGCTGACGGATTCGGCGCGTGTGCTGGCGGCCCGCTGGCCCGACGCGCGGCAGGCCGTCGTAGCGCGGTTCCACGAGCAGATCATCGGCGAGCGGGTGCGGCTCGATTCGGCGCAGCTCGACAGCGTGTTCGCGGCGGGCGATTTGCGGTACGTGCGCCACGTCCTGTTCCGGGTGACGCCGGAGATGACGTCGGAACAGGTCGCGGGCAAACGCCGCCAGGCGGAGGCCACGCGCGCGCGACTGGCGGCCGGTGCACCCTGGAGCGGCGCGAACGCCGTGAGCGACGACACGCTTGCGCGCGCGCGCGGCGGAGACCTCGGCGTGCTGGGGCGCGGGGAGACGGTTCGCGCCTTCGAAGACGCGGCGTATGGCCTGGCGCCCGGGCAATTGTCGGCGGTCACCGAGACCCCGTTCGGCTTCCACGTGCTCCAGCGCCCGCCCTTGAGTGACGTGCGCCAGGCGTTCGACGCCGGTGTGCGCCAGCGACTCGTGGCGCGCGTGGACTCCACGTTCGTACGAGAGGCCGAGCAGCGCCGGGGACTGCGCGTGCTGCGGACGGCGCCCGCCCTGGTACGGCGCGCGACCGCGGACCCGCTGCTGTACCGGCTTTCGGGTGAGCCGATCGCGCGCTTCCGCGGCGGACGCGTGAGCGCGGGGGACGTGGTGCAGTGGCTGGAGGTCCTTCCGCCCGACGTTCAACGGGAGATCCCGCAGGCCACCGATGATGGCCTGCGAGGATTCGTGAGGACGATTGCGCGCGAAGCGATGCTCGTGACGGAGGCGCAGGCGGCGGGCGTGCGGCTCAGTAACGAGGAGTACGACCGATTGCGCGCGACACACGCGCGGGAAGTATCGTCCGTCCGCACGGCGCTGTCGCTCGACGCCGCCGCGGCCGACGCCGGACGCGACGCCGTGACGGCGCGCGTGGACGCCTACTTCGCCGTGATCGTGAAGGACCTGCAGCGCTTGGTGCCGACGCCCCGGTTTCTCGCCGATCAGCTCTGGAAGGAACGGGAGCCTCGCGTGTACGCCGCCGGCGTGGCTCGCGCGTATCTGTTGGCCAGCGCTCTGCGCGCGTCCCAGGATTCCGCCGCCGGGCGGGCGCCTGGCGGAGTGAGGCCGTGAGGCGGCGCCTGCGCCGGCTTCTGGAGCTGAGCCTGGTCCTGTGGATGGGCGGGGTCGGCGGCCGTGGGCTCCGCGCACAAGACACGGCCCTGGTGGCGGACTCGGGGTTCGTGGAGGTGGACAGGATCGTCGCAATTGTTGGCGATGTCGCGATCCCGTTTTCGCGGGTGCAGGAGCAGGTCAACATGCGCCGCGCCCGGGGTCAGCCCGTCCCGTCCGATTCGGGGCAGTTGCGCGCGCTCTGGCGTGAGATCGTCGAGAGCATCGTGGATGAAGAGTTGGTGGTGCAGGAGGCGCAGCGCGACACCGCCATCGTCATCGACGATGCCCAGCTCCAGGAAGCCGTGGACCAGACGGTGCGTCAGGTGCGCCAGCAGTTCCGCTCCGAGCTGGAATACGAGCGCCAGCTGCGCGCGTCGGGCTTCGGCTCGGTGGAGGAGTACCGGCGCTGGATCACCGATCAGCGCCGCCGGGAGATGTTGCAGGAAGCGCTGATGCGGCGGCTGCGCGAGATGGACGCGCTGAAGCCCATCCAGCCGACGCAGCAGGAGATCAACGAGTACTACCAGCGTGTCATTACGGAGCAGCCGGGGGAACGTCCGGCCAGCGTTTCATTCCGGCAGATCGTGATTCGCCCGCTGCCGGACAGCGCCGCCCTGGTGGCTGCGTTCCGGCTAGCCGATTCGTTGGCGCGGGAGATTCGGGGCGGGGCGGATTTCGCGGTGCTCGCGCGCCGTTTCTCGCAGGACCCCGGCTCCCGCGATCAGGGCGGTGAGCTGGGCTGGTTCCGCCGCGGGCGCATGGTGCGTGAATTCGAAGACGTGGCCTTCGCCCTGCGGCCGGGGTACGTCTCGAATCCCGTTCGCACCCCTTACGGCTTTCACCTGATTCAGGTACAGCGGGCAGAGCCGGCGGAAGTACAGGCCCGGCACATCCTGATCACGCCCGAGATCACGGATGCGAATGTCGCCGAGGCGCGCGCCCGCGCGGACAGCGTGGTGGCGGCTCTCACGCGGGGCGCTCCATTCGATTCCCTGCATCGCTTGCTGCACGATCCCACCGAGGAAGCGTTCGCGCAGGACGTGCCGCGTGACAGCCTGCCGCCGGAGTATCGAACGGCGCTCGAGGGGCGGATGCCCGGAGACATTGTTGGTCCCATCGAGCTCGAACGATCCGAAGGAGGCTCGCGCTACGCCGTCGTGTTGTTCGAGTCGGAGCGGGCGGCCGGACCCCTCACGCTGGAAGAAGTGCGGGATCGGATCCGCGCCAACCTCGCCCAGGACAACGCGCTCCGGCGCTATCTGCGCGAATTACGTCGGCGAACGTACGTGGAAATTCGGCTCTGAGCCGTGGCGCCCCGCGTCGCCATCACGCTCGGCGATCCGCGCGGCATCGGACCGGAAATCGTCGCTGCGGTCCTCGCGGATCCGCCGGCGGGCGCCGAGTACGTCCTGGTCGGCCCCAGCGGGCTGATACGCGACCTCCCGGCGGCAGTCAGGGTCCCGGCGGACGACACCGGGCCGGCCTCCGGGCTCTCCGGACTTGAACGGCTGCGCCTGGACGCGGCGCGCGCGGGTCGCCTCACCGGGCTCGCGATCGAAAAGGCGGCCGCGCTCGCGCTGGCGGGAGAGGTGTCGGCCATCGTCACCGGGCCGGCCGAGAAACGCGCGCTGCATCTGGCCGGCTACACCTACCCCGGGCATACGGAGTGGCTCGCGGCGCTCGCCGGTGGCGTGGACGTCGCCATGATGCTCGCCTCGGACCGGTTGCGGGTGGTCCTGGTCACCACGCACATCCCGCTCAAGGACGTTCCGCGCGCGCTCACCGAGGAGCGCGTGATAACGGCGGGGCGGATTACCCGGAACGCACTGCGCTCGTGGTGGGGCATTGCCGAGCCGCGGCTCGCCGTGTGTGCCGTGAACCCGCACGCGGGCGAAGGCGGCTTGTTCGGGGACGAGGACCAGGCCGTCCTCGCGCCCGCCGCTCGCGCGCTTGGCGCCGCCGGTCCCCTCCCGGCCGATACCGTGTTCGTACGGGCCGTGCGCGGTGAATTCGACGCGGTGCTCGCCCCGTATCATGACGTCGGCATGACGGCCATCAAAGTGGCGTCGTTCGGACAGGGCGTGAACGTCACGCTCGGCCTGCCGTTCGTGCGGACGGCGCCGGATCACGGCACGGCGTTCGACATCGCGGGCAAGGGGATCGCGGACCCGGGGTCCATGCGGGCGGCGGTGGCTCTGGCGGTGAAGCTGGCGGCGAGCAAGTAGCGCCCCCGCGCCGATCAGCTGTGCAACAGGAACTCCCGAAACCGGCCAGCCGCCGGGCTCATGCCGACGCCGCGGCGTTCGATGATCAACAGGTGTCGTCGCCAGGGCCCTCCCGCGAGCCGCACGGTCCGGATTCGCCGGTCGCTCTTTGGCACGGCGAGTTCCGACACGATGGCCACGCCCAGGCCTCCCGCGACCGCTTCGCGAATCGCTTCCGTGCTGCCCAGCGCCATGGCGGGCGACGGCGGTCCGCCCCGCCCGGCCAGATAGCGATCGGCCACGCGCTGCGTGCTGGAGCCTTCTTCTCGCACGATGAGGGTTTCCCCGGCGAGCTGCGCCGGACTCACGCGGCGGCGAGCGGCGAGCCGGTGCCTGCGCGGCACGATGAGCACCAGCCGGTCCTCGATCCACGGCGTCGCCGTGAGTCCGTCGAGCAGCGGGAACTCCCCGATCACACCGAGATCCACGGAGCCATCCAATACCCATCGCTCGACGGTATGCGAGTTTTCGATGCGGAGCGTCACGGTCACGCCGGCGTGCCTGGCTCGGAACTGCCCCACCAGCGCGGGCAGCACGTAGGTGCCCGGAGTGGAGCTGGCCCCGAGCACCAGCGACCCGGACCGCACCTCGCGCAGCTCTCGCGCTGCGCGCTCGACCAGCCGCGCAGCCTGGACGGCCTGCCGGGCCAGCGGCTCGAGCGCGCGCGCGGCGGCCGTTGGCCGCACGCCGCGCCCCGCGCGTTCGAACAACGTGAGTTCGAGGAAGGCCTCGAGGCCGCGAAGATGCTCGGTCACCGCGGGTTGGCTGATGTGTCGCGTGCGGGCGGCCCGGGCGACTCCGCCCGTGTCCAGCACGGCCAGGAACAGCTCGAGTCGGTGGAGGGTCAAGGCGGGCTTAAGCATAAGTAGATTCTATTGATGACATTGGAATAATCTAATTGACCAATGTGAGGTCGTCGTCCTAGAGTGCTATCTGGGCGAGCCGCTCCCTCGACGTGCCGGCGCCGCCCCGCTACAACCCTCCAACCGTGAGTACGATCATGGCCGATGCCACTCTGCTCGCCGCGGACCAGCAGGAGTCGCTGGAATCTCTGATCAAGGGCGAAGTGCTGCGGATGTATGACGAGGTCGCTCGCCATCCGGAAGCCGAATTCCACTTCTATCACGGGCGGCAGGCGGCCGAGATGTTGGGGTACGAGCGCGCGTGGCTGGATCGGGCACCGGCCGGGGCGGTGAACTCGTTCGCCGGGGTGGGGAACCCGCATGCCCGGAGCCGCCTCTCGCCGGGTCAGATCGTGGTGGACGTCGGCAGCGGCGCCGGGCTGGACAGCATCATCGCCGCCTGGATGGTGGGGCCCACGGGGCGCGTGATCGGCGTGGACCTCAACCCCGAAATGCTCGAGCGCGCCCGCGAGCACGCGGCCCGGGCCGGTCTCTCGAACGTGGAGTTCCGTCAGGGCCGCATGGAAGAGCTGCCGGTCGAGGACGGCACGGCAGACGCGCTCATCTCCAACGGTGTCATCAACCTGTCGTTCCGCAAGCGGCGCGTGATTCGCGAACTGTTCCGAGTGCTCAAACCCAAGGGGCGCGTGTCGTTCACGGACGTCGTGAGCGCCCGGCAACTGTCCCAGAGCATCGTCAACGATCCCAAGCTCTGGGCCAGCTGAATCGGCGGTGCTCTCCCGGAGGGAGAGATGTTCGCGCTGCTCGAGGACGCCGGATTCAAGCGCGTGCGCTCGACCGTCGTTCCCGGCTTCGCGTTCCGCAAGGAATCCACGCGTGACGCCGCCGAAGCGTACGGCGTGAAGGCCGTATTGTTTACCGCGGAGCGACCGGCCACGCAGTGACCCGGACGGTGCGGCTCGGCCTCGCGGCCAATTGGCGCCAGTTCTGGCTGCTGGTGCTGGTCAACGCGTTCGTGGGTGCCATGGTAGGCCTGGAGCGTCACGTGCTTCCGCTTCTGGCCGAAGTCGAGTTCGGGATCGCATCACGCACGGCCATCCTCTCGTTCATTGCGAGCTTCGGTGTGGCCAAGGCCCTCAGCAATCTCGCGGCGGGCCGCATCGGTGACGTGTGGGGCCGCAAACGAGTGCTGGTGGCGGGCTGGCTCGTGGGTCTCCCGGTGCCGTTTCTCGTGATGTGGGCGCCGGCGTGGTCCTGGATCGTGGTGGCCAACGTCTTGCTCGGCGTGAACCAGGGCCTGTGCTGGTCCACCACGGTGATCATGAAGATCGATCTCGCGGGGCCCGCCCGCCGGGGGCTCGCGACCGGGCTCAACGAGTTCGCGGGCTATCTCGCGGTGGCGCTCGCGGCCTTCGCATCGGGGGTGGTGGCGGAACAGTACGGTCTGCGGCCGGAGCCGTTTTACCTGGGCGTCGCGTTTGTTGCCGCGGGGCTGGGCCTCTCGTCGCTGATCGTCCGGGACACCGGCGCCCACGTGGCCATGGAGGCCGCCGGGTTGCGGCTGCCTGTCCCTCCGGTGGCAGCGCCGAGTTTCGTGGAGGTGTTTCGCCGCACCTCGTACCGGGACCGCGCGCTCTCGAGTTGCAGCCAGGCGGGTCTGGTCAACAACCTGAACGACGGGGTCGCCTGGGGATTGTTTCCGCTGCTCTTCGCCGGACAGGGGTTGTCGGTGAAGTCCATCGGGCTGCTGGCGGCGCTGTACCCCGCGGCCTGGGGCGTATGTCAGCCGTGGACCGGCGCGCTCAGCGATCATCTGGGGCGCAAGTGGCTGATCGCCGGCGGGATGCTGCTTCAGGGAGCCGCGCTGGTGGCGGTCGTCACCACGGCCGGGCTGTACCAGTGGGGCGTCGCGCTCCTGGCCCTGGGGGTGGGCACGGCCATGGTGTATCCCACGTTGCTCGCCGCCGTCGGAGACGTGGCGCATCCATCGTGGCGCGGATCTGCGGTTGGCGTGTATCGTCTCTGGCGTGACAGCGGATACGCAGTGGGGGCGTTGGCGGGCGGTGCGGCGGCGGACATGTTCTCCCTCGAGACCGCGGTCTGGGTTACGGGCGCGGTGACCGTATTGTCGGGGCTCTGGGTAGCGACCTGGATGCCGGAGACGCTGGCAAAGCAGCGGTGAGCCATCAGCAGCCGAAGGGAGCAGTTCACATGAGCAACCTGACGATCTCCGTTTCAGACCTCCGCGACATGCTGGACCGCGGCGATCCGGTCACCGTAATCGACATTCGGTATCCCGAGCAGCACGCGGAGTGGACGGTCCCGGGCAGCCGGAACGTGAATGTGTACGAAGCGCTGCAGATGGGCGACACGCGTGCCATCGACACGATTGACCTTCCGTCTGACCGCCCCATCGTGGCCGTGTGCAACGTGGGTCGCACCAGCCTGCTCGCGGTGGACCGGCTGCGGCGGCGCGGGCTGGACGCGCGCTCGCTGGAGGGCGGGATGCAGGGCTGGAGCCTCGCCTGGAACGTGGCGCCGGTCGCCGTGGCCGGGAGCAAGGCCACGGTGCTTCAGGTGCGGCGTACGGGGAAGGGGTGCCTGTCGTACGTGATCGGCTCGAGCGGCGAGGCGGCGGTGATCGATCCCTCCGTGGACCCCGAGGTGTACACCTCCATCGCGCAGGAACGCGGATGGCGCGTCACGATGGTGCTCGATACGCACATCCACGCGGATCACTTGTCCCGGAGTCGCGTGCTCGCGAACCTCACCGGAGCGAGCTACCACCTCCCCGACCAGCAGCGGGCGAGCTTCCCGTTTCAGCCGCTGCGCGACGGCGCGGAACTGATGGTGGGCGGGGCGCGGCTCCGCGTCGTCGCCACCCCGGGCCACACGTTCGAGAGCGCGTGTTACCTGCTGGATGATGTCGCCTTGTTCACGGGCGACACGTTGTTCGTGAATGCCGTGGGTCGGCCGGACCTCAAGGCCGGTGATCGAGAGGAAGCCAGGAAGCGCGCGCACGCGTTGTGGGCATCGCTTCAGAAGATCGCGGCGCTGCCGGCCGGGACTCTCGTGCTCCCGGGTCACACGAGCGAGCCCATTCCGTTTGATCGCCGCGCGGTGGCGGTGCCGCTCGGAGAGGCGCTGAAAGCCGCCCGGGCGCTGGGCGATGGGGAGGAGAAGTTTGTCACGGCGATCCTGGGGCGGATCCCGGCAACGCCCCCCAATCATCTGTATATCGTGCAGTTCAACGAGCGCGGTGAGTTCCCGCCGTTCGACCCGGCCACGCTGGAGGCGGGGGCGAATCGGTGCGCGGTGGCTTAAACGGGGCGAGGGGAGACGAGAACGGACGAGGGCGACGAGGAGGGTCAGCGACGGCTCACGCTCTTCGTTCCTCCTCGCCCCTCTTCGTCTCCCCTCGCCCCTCCGTCCTTACCAACCGAATCTTTCCCACCCGCCGTCCATCCATCTCCACCACCTCGAGCGCCCCGCCGTTGAGCGGGACGCGGTCACCGGGCGAGGGGAGCCGGCCCAGCGCACCGAATACGTAGCCGCCGAGCGTCTGGTAGTCCTCGGTGGAGAGCCCGAGCTTGAATCGCTCGTTGGCCTGAGCGATCTCCATGGCGCCGGGCAGCATCACAGCGTCGCCGCTCGCCACCGGCGACGGTTCGGTGGTTCGGTCGTACTCGTCGTAGATCTGCCCCACGATCTCCTCGAGCAGATCCTCCATGGTGACCACGCCCGCCGTGCCGCCGAACTCATCGAGCACCACCGCCATGTGCGTCTTCAGCCGCTTCATGTCGGCCAGCACGTCTTCCACCTCGCGGCTCCCGGGCACGAACAGCGGCTCGCGCATGACGGAGGAGACGGGCGCGTCCGGCCGCTCGCGCAGGGCGGCCAGGATCTGCTTGGCGTGGACGATGCCCACGATGTCGTCCAGCGACCCGCGATACACCGGGTAGCGGGACCGCCCCGCCTCGGCCACGCGCGCCGCGGCCTCGCGGACGGGGAGGTCCTCTTTGAGCGCGGCAACGGAGGTGCGGGGCGTCATGACGTCGCGCGCCGTCTTCTCGGTGAACTCGAACACCCCCTCGATCATCCGCACGTTCTCGCGCGCGATGCCTCCCGATTTCTGGCTCTGCTTGAGGAGCATCATGATCTCCTCAGGCGAGTGGATGCGATCCAGTTCTCCCGAGGCGCTCTTGATTCCCAGCATCCGCACCAGCGCGTTAGCGCTCCAGTTGAGCACGTTCGTGGCCGGCTTCGTGACCCACGTGAACACCAGCAGCGGCCCGGCCACCCAGCGGCTCGTTACCTCCGGATAGGTGATCGCCAGGTTCTTCGGGGCCACTTCTCCCACCACCACGTGCAAGAACGAGATCACGGAGACGGCCACCACCGACGCCACGGCGGCGCGACTCAGGACGTTCAACGGGGCGGGGAGGCCTTCGAACCATTGGCGGAACAGCACGGCCGCCGTTTCCTCGGCCACGTATCCCAGGAGAATGGAGGCCAGCGTGATGCCCAGCTGTACCGCCGACAGTTGTCGGTAGAGATCTTGCAGCGCGATTTGGACGGTCTTAGCCTTCCGATCACCACGACGCACCATCGCCTCGATGCGCGTGCGGCGAGACGAGACCAGGGCGAACTCGGCAGCGACGAAGAAGGCGTTGGCGGCGATGAGCAGCACGACGGCGACGCCGCGCAGCACCAGCGAGCCGGTGGAAAGGTGTTCTTCCATGTGGGAACGGCCTAAGCTACACCCCGTGCCGGAGGGGGGGGAAGCCAGACAGTGAGTGCCCCCGTCTCGGAACGCTCGCTCGCCTGCGCGCACCGCGCGCCGCTGCTCAAGGCGCACGCCGGCACCCTGCGGCGCGTCCTCGTGTTGACGGCCGCGTTCATGGTGGTCGAGGTCGTGGCCGGATGGCTCGCCAATTCCCTCGCCCTGCTGGCCGACGCCGCCCACATGCTGGGCGACGCCGCCGCCATCGGCCTCGCGCTGTTCGTGGCCTGGATGGCCACCAGACCGGCGACGCCGGAGCGCACCTACGGGTATCTGCGGCTGGAGATTCTCGCAGCCCTCGTGAACGGGGCCGCGTTGTTCGTGCTGGCCGGCGGGATCGTGTGGGAGGCCGGGCGCCGCCTGGGAGCGCCCCCGGACGTCGAGCCGCGCATCCTCTTCGGCGTGGGCGTTGTGGGATTGCTCGCGAACGTCGCCGCGCTGCGCATGCTCCACGCCGGGCACAAGCACTCGCTTAACGTGCGAGGCGCGTATCTCCACGTGGCAGGGGACTTGCTCGGCTCGGTGGGCGCGATGGCCGCCGGCGCGATCATCCTCGCAACCGGGTGGACGCTCGCCGATCCGGTGATTTCCATGGCCATTGCCATCCTGATCGTGTGGAGCGGGGTCCGCCTGGTGCGCGACAGCACGGAAGTGCTGCTCGAAGCCACGCCGGCGCATATCTCACTGGGCGACGTCGAGCGACAGATCGCCACCGTTCCCGGGGTGACGAGTGTGCACGATCTCCACGTGTGGACGCTCACCAGCGGTGTGGTGGCGATGAGCGGACACGCCGTCGTGCAGGATCCCCTGGTGAATCAGCGCGTGCTCGAGACGGTGCAGGAGCGGATGGCCGGCCTTGGAATCAAGCACGTGACGATGCAGCTGGAGCGAGACGATACGTGCGGGCCGGGCTCGCCGGTGGCGCGTCACAATGACCCACTATCCCGCTAGTCTGCCGCTCCCCTGTAGCCTGCCGCTTGTTTTTTCCCAGCCACCCGGGTAAGTTGGCCCGACATGGGCCGGGCGAAGTTAACTAAGTTGTTGTAACGTAAGGTCTTACAGCTTGTCAATCCGCAACATTGCCATCATCGCGCACGTCGACCACGGGAAGACCACGCTGGTCGACAAGATGCTGCGCCAGGCCGGGGTGTTCCGCGCCAACCAGCAGGTGGTTGAACGGGTGCTCGATTCCAACCCGCTGGAGCGGGAACGCGGAATTACGATCCTATCCAAGAATGCTTCGGTACGGTGGCGCGGGACCAAGATCAATATCGTAGATACGCCGGGCCACGCCGATTTCGGTGGCGAGGTGGAGCGGATTCTGCGCATGGTGGACGGCGTGTTGTTGCTGGTGGACGCCGTGGAAGGCCCCATGCCGCAGACGCGCTTCGTCACGCGCAAGGCGCTGGCGCTGGGTCTTCAGCCGATCGTGGTGATCAACAAGGTGGATCGCCACGACGCCCGCCCGGCGGAAGTGCACGATGAGGTCTTGGAGCTGTTCGTGGATCTGGAGGCGACCAACGCGCAGCTGGATGCGCCGTTCCTGTATGCCTCGGCGCGGGACGGGTATGCCGTACGGGACCTGTCAGACGTCGCGGGCGGACGGATGTCCGGCGGGGCGGTGGGTGGGCGAGTCGTTGACTCGCAGGCCAGCCCGCCCGCCGACCAGTCGGTCCGCCGTCCGGCCGATCTCACGCCGCTGTTCGAAGCGATCCTGTCGCGCATCCCGGAGCCGCTCGCCGATCCCGAGGGGCCGTTCCAGATGCTCGTATCCACGATCGACCATTCCCCCTATCTCGGGCGGATCGCCATTGGGCGTATCGAGCGGGGGCGGCTCGAGGTGGGAGCGTCGGTGGCCGTGCTTCCACTGGGCGCGGCGGGACCCGTGACGGATGGCGGAGTGCGCGCGGGCACGGTCGCCAAGCTGTTCGGTTTCGAGGGGCTCGAGCGCGTGGAGCTGGAGACGGCGACGGCGGGCGACATCGTGGCGCTCGCGGGGCTCGAAGGTATTGAGATCGGGCAGACGTTGACCGACGTCCAGCATCCGGATCGGCTCGAAGGCATCGCCGTGGAGGAACCCACGATCTCGGTGGACTTCATGGTCAACGACTCGCCGTTCGCGGGGCGATCGGGCAAGTACGTGACCACGCGTCAGGTGCGGGAGCGCCTGTTCCGCGAGGTCGAGCGCAACGTCGCGCTCAGGGTGCAGGAGACCGATCAGCCGGACACGCTGTGCGTATCCGGGCGCGGGGAGCTGCACCTCTCGATCCTGATGGAGACGATGCGGCGCGAGGGCTACGAGTTCCAGGTGAGCCGCCCGCGCGTGATCACGCGTGAAGGCCCCAATGGCGAGCGGCTGGAGCCGTACGAGGAGTTGCTGGTGGACGTGCCCGAAGGCATGCTTGGCGTGGTGATGGAGACGCTCGGGCCCCGGCGGGGCGAGTTGCTGGACATGAGGAATCCGGGGCAGGGGCGCGTGCGAATGCGCTTCCGGATACCGGCGCGGGGGTTATTCGGCTACCGTTCGGACTTCTTGACGGAGACTCGCGGGGAAGGCGTGCTGCATCATCGGTTCATGGAGTACAGCCGGTGGGCCGGACCGATCCCCGGGCGGAAGCGCGGCGTGCTGGTGGCGGACCGCGAGGGGGTGGCGGTGGGGTACGCCCTGTTCAATCTCCAGGAACGGGCGACTATGTTCGTGGCGCCGGGCGACCCCGTGTATGAAGGGATGATTGTGGGCGAGCACGTTCGCAGCGGCGATCTGGACGTCAACGTATCTAAGGAGAAGAAGGCGTCCAACATCCGGACCACCGCCTCGGACGAGATGATTCGCCTGGAGCCGCCGCGGCAGATCACGCTGGAGTTGGCGCTGGAGTACATCGAGGAAGACGAGTTGATTGAGGTCACGCCGGCTGCGATCCGGCTCAGGAAGCGCGCGCTGGCACAGACCGAGCGGCGCAAGGCGGCACGGCAGGCCCGTGCCGCGATGGAGTAGTGGGGGTTCGAGGTAGGTCCCAACCTCTAACAGGCGTTTTGGGAGGAGCCATGTTGCCCTGGGAGACGTCGCTTCGGACGGTCGGCGCCCGGCGACGCCAAGATGACGACGAGGAAGAGGAGTTCGAGGATTTCCAGGAATTCGACGAGGACGAGGAGCTGGAAGAGGACCTCGACGAAGAGGAGTTTGACGAAGAAGACGAGTTCGACGAGGACGAGTACGAGGACTACGACGAGCTCGAAGACGAATACGAGGACGAGGACGACGAGCCGCGGACACGGCGGCGGCGGGACTGGGAGTGAGCGGTTAGGTGGGTGGACCGCGGCGCGGGCGCGTTGGCTCGGCCGCGGTCGGCACCCGGATTGACGGTAGTGAGGGCCTGTAGCTCAGGTGGTTAGAGCGCACGCCTGATAAGCGTGAGGTCAGTGGTTCAACTCCACTCAGGCCCATGAACGGCAGGGGTCAGGGATCGGGTGTCGGGGGTCAGGTGTCAGGGGTCAGGGGTTGGGGCTAGCCTGCCATCAGAGTGATGGGCGGGCTTCTCTGCTTCAGGGTGTTGTGCGCGCCCCGCGTGGCGGTCAGGCTGCCTCGCGGGGCGTCCTGCTTGCTCGTCTGAATGCGCCGCGCGCTCAGGCCGCTGGCCCTGGTCCGCCTTGCCCCGGCGCCGCCCTGCGGGTGGACAGCTTGAACGGCAGGTAGGCAGGGCAAGAACCGGCCGCGCTCGTGGCCAGCATCACCACCGCGACCACGAGCAGGACGACGCCCACCGTCCCGCCAATCCTCCCGCTGAAGTACAACCAGCCCACCACCAGCGCGATCAGCGTTCGAATAGTACGATCCGCGACACCCATGTTCTTCACCATAACGCCCCCCTGCTGACGATGTGCCCTCGTCGTTTACAGTATGCGCCGGACCAGCACCACCGCGCCCGCGATGAGAGCAACGCACAGCACGCACGCGAGCAGCAACTTAAGTCCCTTGGCAACCGGCCGGCCACTCTCGCCCACGTTCCCCTCAACGTCCGGAGCTCACCCGGGGTTCCAGGGATCGGACTGGCTCGCGAATCACGGCCGGCCCGGTCACTCCATCGCTCGAACGCACAGCACCAGGACGTTGTACCGCTGATAGCCCGAGCGTGGCGCGAGCGCGTTGTTCACCTCGATTTCCGCCCGCGTTCCCACCGTGGTGCCCGCGTAGATGTTGAACAGGCAGTCGCTTCCCCCGGATCGAAACCTCAGCGAGGCTTCGCCGGGAGCATCCCGCGGGTCCGGCGTTCTGCTCCATCCGGCCGTGCGCAGACGCTCGTAGAACAGGACGGCCTCGTCCGCCAGTGGGCGGGATGTGAGCCCGGCGGCGGTGACTCGGCAGCCCGGCACGCGCTTCCGCGTTCGCCAATCATTCACGGTGTCCGGTTCGACCACGGCCGTCATCCCCACCATCTCGGCCAGGAACTGCCGGGCCGCCCGACACCGAGCCTCTTCCTGACGCGGCGCTCCGCGGGATCCAGGCCAGGCGGCCGCGAGGGCAGCGACAGCAAGGATCGGGACACGTGCTAGCGGCGACGTCATGGCCGTGGGCGACGTTGGTTCGTAGGTTCGTTGATCCAAGTGTGCTCCTTGCGGAAGGCCCTGTCCAGATGAAGCGCCTCGCCTGTCTCCTGGCCGTGGGACTCAGCGCCACGGCGCTGCGTGCTCAACTGCCCCCGCGTTTGTCGCTGCCGGAGTTCGCCGCGCTGATCGAGCGGCTATCCGAGCCGGGTGGCTACTTCGACACGGACAATCTCGTCTCCAACGAGGATTCGTACCTCCATGCCATCACCGGGCTCAGACGCCACGGTGTGAGCGGCGGGGTGTACATCGGAGTTGGGCCGGACCAGAACTTCTCCTACATCGCCGCGATTCGGCCCGCCATGGCGTTCATCGTGGACATCCGGCGCGACAACCTGCTCGAGCACCTGTTGTTCAAGGCGATCTTCGCCGAGGCGAGGACTCGCATGGAGTACGTGTGTCTCTTGCTGGGTCGGCGCGCGCCGGCGGACACGGCCGGGTGGGGAGCGCGGGAGCTTGAGGCCGTCCTGGACTACGTCGCGCGCGCCCCGCCGGATTCAGGCGTCGCAGCCGCGGCGCGGCGGGTGTTGCGCGCTCGTTTACTGACCTCGGGCGTTGCGCTGTCGGCTGAGGATCTGCGCACCATCGCGAGATTCCATGACACGTTCATCACCGAAGGACTGGGGCTTCGCCTGACGACATTCGGACGGCGCGCGCGGCGAGACTACCCCGACTATCGGCGCCTGCTGCTCGAGACAGACCTCGACGGCCGGCCTGCCAGCTTCCTGGCGCGGGAGACCGCGTTTCGCGTTGTGAAGGACCTGCACGAACGCAACCTGATCGTGCCGGTCGTGGGGGACTTCGCCGGGGCGAAGGCGCTGGCGGCGATCGGCGAGTACGTGTCGGCACGAGGCGCGCGCGTGAGCGCGTTTTACACCTCGAACGTCGAGCAATACCTGTTCGAGGCCGGGACATTCGAGCGGTTTGCGCGGAACCTGGCTTCGCTTCCGTACGGCGAGCGGAGCGTGATCATCCGGAGTTATTTCCCCTACGGGCGAGCACACCCGCAGGCCGTGAGCGGATACCTCTCAGTGCAGTTGCTGCAGCGGTTCTCTGATCTGGTTGCGGCTCAACGGTCCGGGGGGTACGAAGGGTACTTCGATCTCGTGCGGCGGGGCGTTCTGTATCCCCGATGACAGCCCCGGGGGCGGGCACGCGGGCGCGGCGCCTGCCCCCGGGCTTCGCGCGCTAGTGCGCGGCGTCGCTGTCCTTGGGGCGCGGTCTGGCACGGCCATCCACAATGCGGCGGCCAAGCTCGAGGCAGCCGGCAATGGCCTCTTCCTGGCTGTCATACATGTTGCTGGTGCGGCACCGGCGCAGACCCAGCTTACGGCCGACAGGGATGAGGTGCACTTCGAGAGTCCACCCCGGTGGCTCAGTGCGGCGGCGTGGGGTCGGCGTGATCACGTAACCGTTGTATTCGATGCTGGTTGCCATGGCGTCCCTCCTGGCGTGGCGACGAGGGCTCAAACAAAAAGACCTGGGCGTTCTCCCAGGTCCCTCGACCGCTTGTGACTGGTTTGCGCTCGACCCAAATATCGCCTCTCTCGCGACGAATTGGAAGCTCCCGGGCGAGCCTGAGGTGCGGCCCCCCCAACTCGGCAGGTCGCGCGGTGGAACCAACTCTGGTAACGTTGTGTACCAAACTTCCTCTCATTGCGAGGTCCCTCATGCATCACACCTCCCGCTTCGCTGTCGTGCTTGCCGCCGCGTTGATCGCGCCGCGCGGCGGCTATGCCCAGGGAGATCCGATCCGCACGGTTGCGGGCGGCGGAATCATGATCCCGGGATGGAAGGGCGTGGTGGACGCGTCCGCCACCGGTCAGACGGTCAACGATGCCAAGCTCGCCAAAGATGGTGACGCGATTCACGTGATGACGGGCCCGGCCGTGACGTACTGGAATCCCGCGAACGTCGCGACCGGGGAGTACACAGTGAAGGCGACGTTCACCGAGCCCAAGTACATGAATCTGAACAATCATCCGCATCCGTACGGCATCGTGATCGCGGGGAATGATCTGGGCACGCCCACGCAGAGCTATCTGTATTGCGCGGCGTATGGCAACGGTACGTTCATCGTGCGCGGGTTCGGTCCGGAGCCGTTCCAGCTTGGTGGTCGGCGTGCACAGGCGCACGACGCCGTGCACAAGGCGGCGGGCCCGGGCCAGCCGGTGACACAGGAGATCGC
This sequence comes from Gemmatimonadales bacterium, assembly GCA_035559715.1. Taxonomy (GTDB): domain Bacteria; phylum Gemmatimonadota; class Gemmatimonadetes; order Gemmatimonadales; family GWC2-71-9; genus JACQHC01. Next base: position 20,339 of record DATMAW010000234.1, read on the forward strand.
CGTGTCGGTCAAGAGCGATCGCGTGGAGTGCGCCATCAACGGCACCGTCGTGGCGAGCTACCCCAAGTCGGAAGTTGTCGGTCCGGGCAAACTCAAGTCCACGGACGGCATGTGGGGAATTCGCTTCACGCACAACACGGAAGGGACGGTCACGGGTCTCGGCGTGAGCAAGCCGTAGGAACGACGATGGAGGTTCTGGAGGGTCACGACGCTTCAGAACCTCCGCCCTCCTTCACCGCCGCCTTGCCGTGGCGCTCGTCCCGCCCGTTGCGGGCTGTTGCTGTGTCAGGCAGTGCAGCGTCCCGAGGCCCCACACCAGGTCCACCGCGTGGATCCCGATCACCGGGCGGTCGGTGATCAGTTCCGCGAGAATGCCCAGTGCCGCGCGGTCGTTCGGATCGTTGAACGTCGGGACCAGCACAGCGGCGTTCGCGATGTAAAAGTTTGCGTAGCTCGCCGGCAGCCGCTGGCGATTGAAGCAGAGCGGGTCCGGCATGGGGAGGTCCACCACTTCGGGTCGGGTGCCGTCTTCGAGCCGCAGGCCCAAGAGCCGCTCGCGGTTCTCCGCCAGTGCCCGATAATTGGCGTCCGCCGAGTTCGCTTCCCGGCACAGTACCACGGTGCGCCGGTTCACGAAGCGACACAGATCGTCCACGTGCCCGTGCGTGTCGTCCCCGGCTATGCCCTTCCCCAGCCAGAGCACGTTCCCGGCGTCCAGGTAGTCTGCGAGGACCGCTTCCAGCTCGGCTCGGGAGAGCCCCGGGTTGCGCACCTGAGTTTCCCGGTCGAGCAGGCACTCCTCCGTGGTGAGCACCGACCCCGATCCGTTGACGTCAATGCTTCCCCCCTCGAGCACGATGCCGCGCCCGCGCACCCGGGGCGTGAATGTTCGCAGACCAAACCGCCGCGCCACGCGATCGGCGACGCGATCATCCTTGCGCCAGTCGTCGTACTTGGCCCAGGCGTTGAAGCGAAACCGGGCGATCGCGATCTCGGACTTCGGCATGTCCCGCCTAACGAAGATCGGTCCGAAGTCGCGCGTCCAGCCGCGATTGGTGGGGAACCGAAAGAACTCGACGCGGGTCAGGTCTGCCCCAACCTTGCGCAGCACGCGGCGCGCCGCCTCCTCGTGCCGGGCCGAGTTCACGAGGATGCGAACGATCTCACCCGGCGTGATGTGCCGAACGATCTCGCCGTAAACCCAGGGAATGGGAGCGAACTTCCCGGGCCAATCGCTCTTGTTGTGTGGCCAGCCGATCCACGTAGCCTCGTGCGGCTCCCACTCGGCCGGCATGCGGAAGCCGAGAGCGGCGGGCGTGGGCATGGTGGGGTCTACGTGAGGAAGCGCTGCTCGATCCCGCCGTACGCGTCGGTGCGCCGGTCGCGCAGGAACGGCCAGTTGCGCCGCACCTCTTCCACGCGTGCGAGATCCACGTCCGCCAGGAGCACGGTCTCCTTGTCGGCCGGGGCTTCGGCGGCAACGACGCCGAACGGATCGGCCACGAAGGAATGCCCCCAGAACTCGATCCCCGCGCCCTGGCCGTCGAGTCGTTCGAATCCCACGCGATTCACCGCCGCCACCCAGCATCCGTTGGCGATGGCGTGGGAGCGCTGAATGGTGCGCCAGGCGTCCAGTTGTTGGGCGCCGAATGGCTCCTTCTCCGCTGGATGCCATCCGATCGCCGTCGGGTAGAAGATGACGGTGGCGCCCTGGAGCGCCGTCAGGCGCGCCGCTTCGGGATACCACTGGTCCCAGCACACGAGGGTTCCGATCCGGCCCGCGCGGGTATCGAAGGCGCGGAAACCGAGGTCGCCCGGCGCGAAGTAAAACTTTTCGTAGTAGGCCGGATCGTCGGGGATGTGCATCTTGCGATAAATCCCCGCCACCGTGCCGTCGGCGTCGATGATGGCGGCCGTGTTGTGATACAGGCCCGGCGCGCGCCGCTCGAAGAGCGGTGCGATCACCACCACGCCTGCGTCGCGAGCGACCGCGCCAAGGGCCTCCGTGGTGGGGCCCGGGACGGGCTCGGCGAGATTGAACAACTGGTGATCCTCGCGTTGCCCGATGTACTGCGTGCGGAACAACTCCGGCAGGCAGACGATCGCCGCGCCGCGCGCGGCGGCGTCCTTCACCCCGGCCATCGCCTTGGTGAGGTTCGCCGCCGGGTCGGCCACCATGCTCATCTGGACCAGCCCGATCTTGAACCTGGACGGCGATGAGGGGGATTGGGCCATAGTGACGGCAACAGTAAGCGCTATTCGCCGGAGTTCAATGGGAGGTCCCCTGGTCCCCTCCCGCGTCGGTGGATACGTTGAGGCGTCCGTCAGGCCCGAATCATGTCAATCATGTCCTCCGTCTCCAGCGTCCCGGGGCGACTCCATCGCGTCCTGAAAGACGTCGGGGGCCGCGCGCCGACGCTGGCACTGGCCCAAGATCCCCCCGGGTCGAAAGCCAGGTGGCGTCAGCTCGTGAAGACGTTGCGCTCATGAACGCAGCCGATCAGGTGAATCCCGCGACCGTGCGACTACGCCACGTCGCCGGCGCACTCTCAGCGTTGGTAGGGACGGCGATGCCTCTCGCTGCCCAATCGGTGGAGTCGCCCTTCACCCGGGCGGCGCCAGAGGAGGTGGGCGTCTCCGCGGCGAAGCTGACCGAAACCATGGACAGCATCCGGGCCTGGGTTGCACGGGAGCGAATCGTCGGCGCCGTGGTGCTCGTCATCCGGCACGGGAAGCTGGTGTGGCACGAGGCCGCCGGATGGAGCGATCGCGAGCGTCGGGAGCCGATGCGGACGGATCACATCGTGAGCATGCGCTCGATGACCAAACCACTGATTGGCACGGCGGTGCTCATGCTGGTGGAGGAAGGCAAACTCCGCCTCGAGGATCGCGTGTCCCGCTACCTGCCGTCGTTCGACAACGAACGCTCCAGGGACATTACGATCTTCCAGCTGCTGACCCACACCTCTGGGATCACCGGGGAGATCTACAACGATCAGACCACTCCGCCGAGGATTCCCTATGCATCCCTCCGGGAGGCCGTGGATGCCGTCGGTGAAAAGGGGCCGGAGTTCCCGCCAGGCACCCGCTACTCGTACAGCGATCCCGGAACCAGCACGCTGGGGGCGCTGATCGCCGAGGTCAGCGGCATGCGGGCCGAGGAGTTCCTGCAGCGCCGGATCCTCGATCCACTGGGCATGCGCGACTCGTATTTCCTGCTGCCGTCGGACCATCCTGCGCGGCCGCGGTTCGCGTCCACGTATCGCCGGCAGCTCGGCGGCTGGGTTCGCTACTGGGACAACACGCAGCCGTTGATCGTTCCATTCTTCCGTGCCTCCGGCGGCCTGTGGTCCACTTCGCTCGACTATGCGCGGTTCATGAGCATGTGGCTCGGCAAGGGGACGTCCAACGGGCGACGCCTCCTCAAGCCGGAGTCTGTCGCGCTCGCCGTGGAGCCGCACTCGGCGTACGTCTATTCCCCGGACTCGCTCGCCCGCCGCGACCGTTTCTACGGGCTGCACTGGTCGGTGATCAGCGATCGGTACCGTCCGGTGGCTGCGCCGTTCTCGGCCGGGACGTTCGAGCACGGCGGCTCAGACGGGACCCTGGCATGGGCGGATCCCGCGCGCGACTTGGTACTGATCTACCTCACGCAGTCGCGCGGTCAGGATACGCGAAGCGCCTTCCTCAGGCTCGTCTATGCGGCAATGGAGCCGGGAACGTGACGGAACTCCTCGGCATCGTCCTGCTCGTGCTCGGCGGTCTCGCCGGGCTGCTCATGGTGCCGCTGGGCCTGCCGGGCCTGTGGATCATGGTGCTCGGCGTGCTGGCGTACGGATGGCTCACCGCCTTCCAATCGGTGGGCGTGTGGACCATTGGGATCGTGTTGGGACTCGCGTTCCTGGGCGAGATCATCGAGGCGTGGATCGGTTTCAGGTTCGCGCGACGATACGGGGGCTCGAGGCGAGCCGCCTGGGGCGCGTTGGCCGGCGGGCTCGTGGGCGCCGTGATGGGTGTCCCGCTCCCGGTGCTGGGCAGTGTGGTTGGAGCGTTCGTGGGGTCCTTTGTGGGCGCCGTGGTGTTTGAGTTCCTCGGCTCTCGGCAGGCCCAGGCGGCTCTGAACGCCGGCAAGGGTGCCGTACTCGGACGGGCCGTCGCCGCGGCCGCGAAGGTGGGGATCGGCGTCGTGATCGCCGTGGTGGGCGTTATGGCCGTGCTGCGAGCCTGACGGGTGTCCTGCGTCACTTCCGGCGCCGCCGTGAAGGCTGGATATTACGCCGTGCCACGCACCAGAGCACCGCTCGTTTCCAGCCCTCCGCGGTTTTGGGCGACCGCGTGACCGACATCACCACGGGACCCAACGACGGTCAAGCGCTCCTCCGGCTGCAGGCAGCCGTTGAGGCGATGCAGATCGGCGTCACCATCACCGATACCCAGGGAAAGATCGTGTACGTGAATCCCGCCGACGCGGCGATGCACGGGTACACGGTATCCGAGTTGATCGGGCGGAGCGCGAATATCTTCGCGCCGGTGGTCCGCCGCAGCCGGCTGTCGGGCGAGCAGTTGCGGGATCTGGGCCGGTGGGTGCGGGAGAGCGTCAACGTTCGCCGGGACGGGACGACCTTTGCCGTGCGACTTCTGTCCGACGTGATCCGGGACCGCGAGGGCGAGCCGATTGGGATCGTCACGATCTGTGAGGACATCACCGAGCGCCGGGCGCTCGAGGAGCAGTTGCGGCACGCGCAGAAGATGGAGGCGCTGGGGCAGTTGACCGGCGGCATCGCCCACGACTTCAACAATCTGCTCACGGTGGTGCTGACGCACCTGGACCTGTTGCTGGACGGGGTGCCCGCGTCGGCGCAGGAGATGCGCGACGATATCGCCGAGATTCGGCGGGCCGCGCAGCGGGGCTCCGCGCTGGTGCGGAAGTTGTTGGCGTTCAGCCGGAAGGAGCGGATTGCGCCGGTCCCGCTGGACCTCGCCGCATTCGTCACGGAGGCCCACGATGTCCTGCGCCGGGTTCTTCCCGAGTCCATCGCGATCGAGGTGCGGTCCGAGGCTGGACTGCCCCTGGCGCGCGCCGATGCCAACGCGGTGCAACAGATGCTTCTGAATCTCGTCACGAACGCGCGCGACGCCATGCCGGCGGGCGGCAAGTTGACCATCGAGACGTGTCGTTTCGAGCTGACGGAGCGGTTTCGCGCCGAGCACGGCTGGGGGACGCCGGCCTCGTACGTCGCGCTCGTCGTGAGCGACACGGGCGTGGGGATGAACGAAGCCACATTGCAACGCTTGTTCGAGCCGTTCTTCACCACGAAGGAGCCGGGGAAGGGCACGGGGCTCGGCATGGCGATGGTGTACGGCCTCGTCAAACAGCATGACGGCTTCGTCCATGTGACCAGCGCGGAAGGGCAGGGCACGACGGTTCGCCTGCTGTTTCCGCTGGCCGTGGCGCCGCACGCGGAACCCGCTGCCGCGGAGCGATCCGCCGCGCCGATTCGCAGGGGGCATGAGACCATTCTGGTGGTCGAAGACGAGGCGTCAATCCGTCGCGCGGCTCAACGCGTGCTCGAGCACCACGGCTACCGCGTTCTGGTGGCGTGCGACGGCGTGGAGGCGCTGGAGGTGTGCCGGACTCAGCGCTCCGAGGTGGGATTGATCCTTTCCGACGTCGTGATGCCCAACATGGGCGGTCGCGAACTGGTGGCGCGGTTGCGCGCGGAGGGGGCAACCGTACCGATCGTTCTCACCAGCGGGTATACCATGCGCGAGTTCGACGAGGCGCCCCCGGACCCCTCCCTGCCGTTCCTCCAGAAGCCGTGGACCGTGGAGGAGCTGCTGTTCAAGGTGCGCGAAACGCTCGACCGGCCCCCCGTGACCGGAGCCGCGACCGGCTAGCAGGCGCCTTCCCTACTCGTACCTCAGCGCCAGGACCGGATCTACCCGTGTCGCCCGCCGTGCCGGGACGTAGCACGCGGCAACCCCGATCAAGAACAGGGCGCTCGACACCAGCGTGAAGATCATCGGGTCGAGGGGCTGCACGTCGAACAGGATGAGCTCGAGGCCTTGTGACAGCAACCCTGCCACCACGAGGCCGATCAGGAGGCCGAGTCCCAGCTGCCCCATTCCGTGCGACAGGATCAGCCGCAGCACGTCGCGTGCTTCGGCGCCCAGCGCCATGCGGATGCCCAGTTCTTGCGTGCGGCGGCTGACGGAGAACGACATCACGCCGTAGAGACCCACGCCGCCCAGGAACAGGGCCGCGGCTCCGAACACCATGAAGAGCCCGCCGAACACACGGTAGAACCACGTGTTCTCGCGGATCGCCTGATCCACCGTGCGGACGAAGTAGATGGGCAGATCAGGGTCCACCGAGATCACCGCGTCTCGGACCGCGGGCGCTGTCGCCATGGGCTCCCCGGTGGTCCGCAGGATGAGGCTCATGAAGCGCCGATCCGTCTGGGCCAGCGGGATGTAGATGCCCGCCGGTTGCTCGTTCTGAATCCCGTCGAGGTACATGTCGGGCACCACGCCGACGATGGTGCGCCACGGCTCGGTGGATTCGCCGGTTCCCTCACGAATGCGCCGGCCGAGCGGGCTCTCGTTGGGGAAGAACTTGGCGGCGAAGCTCTGATTGACGATAGCCACCGGCAGCGCGTCGGGGCGATCCTGCGGGGTGAAGCCCCGACCCTGCAGGATGCCCACGCCAAACGTAGCGAAGTACCCAGGCGTTGCGGCCACGCGCCTGGTCAGGGGATAGTCCCGCTCTTGAGCGTACGCCACGCCTTCCACGGCAAAGCGTGTGCCTTCGGACCCCAGCGCGGGCAGGCTCGTCGCCAGAGCAACGGCCTCGACGCCGGGGAGCGCCGCGAGCCGCAGGTCCAGCTCGTCGAAGAACTGCCGCCGGCGGTCGGCATCGGGGTAGTCCCCTTCGAACAGGCCCACCCGTGCCGTGAGCACGTCGGTGCGGAAGCCGAAGTTGATCGTCCGGAGCTGCACCACGCTCTTGATCGTGAGCCCGGCCGCGACCAGCAAGCCACACGATAGGGCGATCTCGGCGACGACCAGACCGCGGCTCATCCGGCCCAGCCGCAAGCTCGATGAGCCGCGCGCTTCGTCCTTGAGCGTGTCGTGCACGTTGCCTCCGGACGCTCGCAGGGCTGGAAACACGCCCGAGAGGAGGGTAGACGCCAGCGCGAGTAAGAGCACGAATCCCACCGAGAGGGGGTCAATCCGTATGTCGATCCAGAACGGCGGCTCGGTCGGCGCGATCACGAGGTTGAAGAGTCTGACCCCGAGCCAGGCGATCCCCAGTCCCAGGGCGGCGCCTGCGGCTGCGATGACGAACGTCTCCGTCAGGAACTGCGTGATCACCCGCAGGCGGGTGGCGCCCAGCGCGGCGCGGACGGCCACCTCCTTGCTGCGGACGGTGGCTCTCGCGAGCAGCAGGTTGGCCACGTTCCCGCAGGCAATGAGCAGCACCAGGAATACCGCGGCCAGCATGGTGAAGAGCATCGCGATCGGCTCTTCCCCGATGTACTCCTCGGTGTACGGTTTGATCACCACTTCGAGCCCAGCGTTCGTCACCGGGTATTCATCGCCCAGCCGCTTGGCAATGAGGTTCATCTCGGCCGTGGCTTCGTCAATTGAAACCCCCGGCCGCAGGCGGCCCACGACCTCCAGCGTGAGCCCGTCCCCTCGCTTCAGGGTCGCCGGATCCTGCTTCATCGGCATCCAGAGTTCCTGGCTTATGGGGAAGGCGAACCCCCTGGGCATGACACCGACAATCGTGGTCGGCTGGCCATTCATGCGTACGGTCGTGCCGACGACGCCGGGATCGCTGTTAAACCGGTTGCGCCAGGGCTCGTAGCCCAGGACGGCGACGTTGGGGGACCCGGGCCGGTCTTCGCCTTCCACGAAGACGCGCCCGTACATGGCGCGTTGCCCCAGCAGCTCGAACGCGTTCGCCGTGACGAACGCGCCGTCGAACCGCTCTGGTCGGCCTTCGATGCCCGAGACGTTGATCGTCCCGCTGTAGAAGGCCATCAGGCCCACGAAGGAACGCTGTTGCTCCACCCAATCGTGGTAATCGTGCACCGGGACTTCGATAGGCCGGCCGCCTCCACTTGGATCGTTGCGTTCCAGGTGGACCAGCTCGTGCGGGCGCTCGAACGGCAGGCCCCGATACAGGGCGCCGTACACGATGCTGAACATCGTGGTGGTGAGACCGATGCCGAGCCCCAGCGCTACGACTGCGATGGCGGTGACGGCGGGGTTCTTCACGAACATCCGGGCGCCGAAGCGCAGATCCTGCAAGAGCGTGCTCATGGTGGCCCTCACGTTCCGGCGGCGGCCGCCACCGGCCGGTGCCCGTTCCCGGTCTCATCCGCGATCTGCCCGTCGAACAGATGCAGCGTGCGCTGCGCCACCTCCGCGTAGCGCGGGTCATGCGTGACCATGCAAATCGTGGCACCCTCGGCATGCAGTTCCTGGAGCAGTTGCATGACCGCCGCGCCGTTCTTCGAGTCGAGATTCCCTGTCGGTTCGTCGGCAAGTAGAATCGCCGGCCGACCCGCGATGGCGCGCGCCACGGCGGCGCGCTGCTGCTGGCCGCCCGACAGCTGCGACGGGTAGTGCTTTATGCGGTGCGCCAGGCCCACCCGTTGCAGCGCCGCCTCCGCCCGCGCCCGTCGCTCGACCCTGGGGAGCCCGCGATACTGCAACGGCAGTTCCACGTTCTCGAGCACCGTGAGGTCGCCGATCAGATTGAACGCCTGGAAGATGAAGCCGATCTGCTGATTCCTGAGCCGGGCGCGCTGACTGCCGTTCAGGGACTCGACCGGTTCACCCGCCAGTCGATACGCGCCGGCCGACGGAGAATCCAGCAGGCCGAGGATCGAGAGAAGGGTGGTCTTGCCGCACCCCGACGGCCCGGCGATCGCGACGTACTCGCCCTCGTGAATCGTGAAGCTCACATTCGAGAGGGCGTGCGTCTCAACGTCGTCCGTGTAGAAGATTTTGTTCACGCCGTCCAGGTGAATAAGGGCGCCGTTTGACGGTGGCATTGATACTCCTTCGAGGCCTGGGGAACTCCGAAGCTCCGGGAAGAGGGCCCGGGGGTCTCGCTGGCTGTACGGAAAGGGCGGGGAGGAAGTTTCGGGAGGTGCGGAGGCGTTGCGGGATGGGACAGGTGGGACGTCGTTGGCGGAGCGGGGTAGGCCGCGAGCGGGCTGGCCCGCCCGTCTCGCGGCGACTACCCGGCCCCGGCGTTTACGGCCGATTCACGCGTTGCGTCGTCCCGTTGCTGCTGCCGTCGGGGTCGTGATTGGCCGTGCCGACGTACGTGTACCCGGCCAGGGTCACGCTCGTCACGCTGAACGAAACGAACTTGACGTTTTTCCTCAGGCCGGGGAACAGCACGATGCACGTGCCGGCGCCGCCCAACTCGCCGGTGGTGCACGTGTTCGAACTCAGGCCTGTTCGATTCCAGCTGCCCGCCACCGTGGCGCCGTTGAGCGGAGCGTGATTGGCGTCGTGCACGGTGATCTCCACGGTTGCGGACCAGGTGGTACCGTCATTTGAGCTCCAGCCGTCCAGATCCCCCCCGTGCATGTGCACGCTCGGCGCGTTGACGGTCGAGGTCGTGGATGCCTGATTGTTCCCGGCGTTGTCGTCCGCCAGCGCGTGGCTGGCCGTGAGCGTGTGGGTCCCCACCGAGCTGCCGCTCGTGTTCCAGCTGAACGTGTGCGTCGCGGTCGCTCCGGCCGCCAGTCCGGCCACGGTTTGCGTTCCGATCGTCACGGCGTCGGTGGCGTCCGCCAGGGTTACCGAGAAGCTCTCGGCGACGTTCTGGTTTCCCACGTTCTTCACTGTCACGACCACGTCCACGGTCGCCCCCCGCGTCACGGAACTCGGGGCGCTCACGCTCATGACGGCGACGTCCGTGACGGGATCCGGGGGCGGGGGCGGGGGAGTGTCACCGCCGTCCACCGTCACCCCAAACCGGTTGAGTACCAGATCAATGCGGTTGGCGATGGTCTCGGTGCTGCTTCCGGCGAACAGGAGGGCCACCGGGTTCTTGTTTGCGTCGTCCGTCACGATCAGCGATCCCGAATCGCCCCCGGCGCTGAAGCCGGACTGCCCGATGATGAGCTGGTCGTAGAAGTAGGCCGACTTGACGCAGAAGACAAACAAGACCTCGTAGCAAATCTCCACGGTCGCGTTGATCCCGGTAATCCGCCCTTTCGTGAGCTTGGTGGTGCGGCCGTACTTTTGGACGGGCAAATTCAGCAGTGCGGACTTGTTGTCGAACAGGCCGTCGTTGTTGGCGTCGCCATAGATGGTGGAGTTCGGCGCGCCATAACCGTCGTCGGTGGGGGTGGCGTTGCCCAGGTTCGCGGTCGTGGACCCGGCAATGGCCGCGTCCATGTAGTTCTGGCCGCTGAGCGAGAAGTCAATCGGCTCGAACGCGGCAAGCGCGCCGATTTGATCGGCCAGTGTGCCGCCGTCGTAGGGCCCCGGCTGGAGCGCCGGATCGCCCAGTGCAGCGTCATTCTGGTTGGCGAGCACGTGATTGTTGCTGAGCACGAACACGGCGCCGGACGCGTTCCTCACGCGGGCGCCGATCGTTCCCGCCGTGATTGCCGGATGACCGACGGAGAAGCCGACCGGCGCCGGCCGTTGCCGGGTCCTCGGGTCGCTCAGCGCCATGAAACGGCCCGTGACTTCGGCCGACACCGGGATGCCGTCGAGCACGCCGGGGAGCCCACTCACGTTCTCGCGCTCGAGGAGGATCCGGACGGCGGGCCGGCCGCTGGCTAAGAGGCCAACGGCAGTACCCACGACGCCGGGAATGCGAAGCAACGCGGCGGTGTGGCGCTCCTGCGCCGCGATGGCCGCGCTCACATCCTGCTGGGTGAAGGCCCCCGATCGCTGCAGTGAAGGCCCGGTGAGGGGATCGGCGAGACGGTCGGAGCAGCCGTACCAGAGGCTGATGCCAACAGCAAGCGCCGCGAGAGCGGCATTGCGACGGCGGAGGGTCTTCATAGATCAGCTCCTGTGGAGGCAAGCGGCAGCAGAGGAGAAGATCATAAGTATGGGCCCGCGGCAATGCCGGGGTGTGACCGAGGTCACATCACGGCGCGCGTCACCTTTGGGCCGCCAACAGGGCCTTGATCTCGTCATCCTGGCCGGTCAGCTCCCACCTGATCAGCGACACCGGGATGACACCCGTGGCGTCGGTCCAGCGGCGGATCAGCCATTAGAGCCTAAACTTCGGGCGTTGGCCCGTCACTACAACGTCAGTCGCAACGGCGGAATCCGCTGGAACAAGCGCTGGGTCTGCGTCAGCCACATGCTCATGGAACAACACGTGGGGCTGGAAGCGATTGACGGCGCCCTCTGGAACGTCTATTTCGGTCCCATCTGGCTCGGCTGGTTCGTTGAACCTCGAAACCGCATCGTGGATCGAAACGATCGCGAACTCCGCCGACCTCTCAAACAATGACGCTCACAAATGCCCCAGGACGAACGATCGCACCCCTGGGAGGGAAAGAGGTACCCTCCCTTTCACCCTAACTACCCCTGAGATGTTACCAACGTCCCTGTACTATTCTGTTACCTAGGTTGTTGAACGCTCATGCTGTCCTCTCTCTCTGGCGAACCGGAGCTTCCATCCGGTCAACACCGTCCGCGCCATTTCGATCGACGTTCATGGATCGCGGCCGGCGGATGTTGCTTAGCGCCTCGACGGCGACCGCGGAGCCGGCTGCCATGCCGGCCCGCCGTCTTCCCACTGATTGTCGGTTAGTTGATGGACGTGCGTTCCGTCGTGACGCATCACGAACAGCTCACCGTAGGGCTGCGGGGCGTCGGTGTACAGGGCTTCATCCTTGAAACCCATCCGCGCACTCGAGAACACGATCCATTCTCCATCAGGCGACCACGCCATATGTGCGTCGTTTCCTGGGGAATGCGTCAGGCGACGAAGGTGGTTTCCGTCCGGGCGGATGGAGAAGATCTCGAAGTCGGCCTTCTCCTCGCGGACGAAGATGATCTGATCCCCCCGTGGGGACCACAGCGGGAAGTTATCGTACCCCGTGGTAAGTGGGGTGACGAGACCGCTACCTGTATCCATGATGCGGAGCCCCTGACCTTCAGGGCCGAAGGTCCGGAAAACGACGCGCCGGCCGTCTGGCGCAAACGATGGGAAGCCGTTGTTGTTGGCGCCTGCGGTGAGCTGCCGGAAGCCGGAGCCGTCGGCTCCGATGAGGGCTACGTGAGCGCCGCCGTCGCGCTCCCTGAAGTACGAGCCGACGCCGAATATGATGGTATCTCCTCGCGGAGACCACTGCGGCGCGAACACCCGTTTGCCGTCCCGCTGGAAGACCACGCGCCAAGCGTCTGCGCCCAGCTCGAAGAGCACGAGCTTCGAGTTGTCGAAATCCAGCGTGGCCGCGAGGCGCGTGCCGGCGGGATCAAAGGCGGGCAGCCAGCGGGTGAGGATCAAGTCGTAGTCGGTGGACCGGCTCCAGGTGCGCTGCCAATCGGGGGCCTCACTCGAGAGGACTTTGTGGTAAACCACGCGCAAGCCGTCGGGCGACCATGAAGGAGAACGCACGCTGCCGCTCGGTCCCCGGGTGCCGTTCTCATACCATACGCCCGGCGCGCCGAGGTCCTTGCGGACGTAGGCCAGCTCGTTGCCGCGGACAATACTCGGGAAGAACTTGATGCCCGGAGGTACGGCCACCTGCGTACGGCTCCCGGTGTCCAGATCGATCCTGACGAGCTGCGTGTTACCGCCAATGGGGTCGCTTGGGCGGATTTGCCGGATGAACTCCGGGGTCACGCGGTACATGTGTGTCTCTTCGCCGGACATGCAGTACGCGACGAGGCTCCGACTGTCGCGCGTCCATTTGGGCGAGCCGCAGAATTCAGCATCCTGGGCCAGGCGTCTAAGTCCTGGCCCGTCGGGGCGGATGAGATAGATGGCCGAGAGCTGGAGGTGGACCCACCAGCGGCCCCCGCTCTCCCGCGGCAGCGTGCTGCCGCGATCCGACGAGAAAGCGATCTGCGTCCCGTCGGGGGACCACGATGGCCGGAAGTCGCCGCCCGGTCCCGACGTGAGCGGTCGCACCTCGCCCGTTCGGAGGTCGAGGATCCACAGGTCGGCCGTGCCTGCGTCGCGAGTGCTGACGAACACGAGTTGATTGCCGTCCGGCGCGAACGCGGCCTGGTCGTCATAGGCCGGGCTGTCCGTCAGGCGCTCGAGACCTGTGCCGTCAGATCGCACGCGGTAGAGGTCCGCGGACCCGTTTCGCTCGGAGGTAAAAACGATCCATTGGCCGTCGGGGGACCACACAGGGTTGTAGTCGAGACCCCCCGATGGGATTAGAGCTCGCTCTCCCGTGCCATCGGCGTGGGAAATGAAGAGCCCTGTCTGTGTAGGCCCGATCCGGCTGAACACAATCGTCGGCGGTCGCTTCACAGCATGCTGTGCCGCGGACAACGCGGACAGGAACGCGACCGGAAGTAGGGCCGCTAAGCAGAACCCGCGTGCCAGAACCGCTCGTCGCATGCTGACTCCTCCTCGGATCAACCGGGGCACAGACGTCTATGAGCCTCGTCCGCGCTCGCGTTGCTCACCTGTTCCGAAGGCTAACGCCAAGCATAAACTGCGGGCGAACACAAAGGATGCGGCGCCGCAGGCGCCGCTACGATGGATGGCCCGCCAGTTTCATGCAACGTTAGCTGGCTCCCCGTGCATCACTGAGGCACGGGACGAGCTGAAGACCCGTCCTTCGGGAGGCCGATTTTCCGAAGGAGCTCGGCGAAGCGCGCCTCGCCTCGGAGCTTGTCGAAGCGGGGCCATAGATGCAACCAGATCAAGAAACCGGCTCGCTCATCGTACGCTCGTTCAAGAAAATGGAGCGCTCGATCATGTTCTCCGAGTCCGACGAGGACCTCGGCGATGAGATACGAGGACACATATCGCCCTTGCGAGTCCCGCTCCAAGTCCGCGAGAACGCGGCGCGCATCATCCATTCTGCCTGCGCGCGCATAGGCGTGCCCGAGTGACGCTCGGATCTCCCAACTGCTG
>DATMAW010000235.1:0-4271 GCA_035559715.1 Gemmatimonadales bacterium
CGGGCGTACCGCGCGGCCTTCGTTGCCGCCGCGGCGACGCTGACGGCAAGCTGTGCTGGCAGACAGCGAGCGGAGACGGTCGGACCGGTGGTGTATCCGCCGCCGCCCGATACGGCGCGCATCCAGTATCTCACGAGCATCTCGTCAGAGCTGGACATCGGCCGCAAGACCGGCCTCAGGTGGGATCACGTCCGCTCACTTGTTGTGGCACACGAGGCACCGCGTCTGCTTGCCGGTGCTGGTGTAGCTCCGCAGGTAAAGCCCCGACCCGGTAGGTGTGTGCGGGTCGTGGCAGGAGCCGCACTCCACCTGGTTCTTCGACGCGCCGTACAGCGGGAACACCGTGCGCACGGTCGTCGGATCGTTCAGCTTCTTGTCCACGGTGTTGTCGTACGTGACGCTCACGGGGTGATCGTTCGTGAGATCCGTCCCGATGTACGCGTCCGCGCCCGGCTCAATGAAAAACGCGGCCGGGGCGTTCGCGTTCGTGATGATCTGGCCCCGCACGGAGTTCACCGCCACCGTTCCGTCGTGGCACCCCAGGCACGCCTTGCTGACCCCCTGTGGCGTGCCCGCCACCACGTTGTCCAGCGTTGCACTCACCGTGGAGGTATACATCGTCCACGGACCAACGGTCGCCGTGTGATTCCACAATGGCGCGTCGGTCGCCACGGCATTGTGCGCCGTGTGGCACGCCGAGCAGGTCTGGTACGACATGCTCATGAAGTTGTAGCTGGTGTTGGAGCCGCTGTAGAAATCGTGCGTACTCCCCACCAGCCCCTGGGCACGGGCCGGGGCAGCCAGCAGCGCCAGGCCGGCGAGCGCCCCAGCTACCCTTCCAACTTGGTTCATCCCCCACCTCCGGTTTTTGAGAGAGAGACCTGGTCAGGACTGGGAGGCGCCCTGCGGAGCAACCCGGCGTGGATTCTAGCCATCACGCCTTAAACGCCCGTGAAGAACGAATGACAAGGACCATTGTGGAACGCGTGAAACGATGTGTCGCACCCGCACCGCGCGCGATGTGACCTCCGCAACTTCGCTTGAAGCGGCATTCACCCATGGTTCATCGATGGCCGGACCAGGCCTCCTTAGCCTCCGGTTGCGACATCTGGTCGTTTCCCGGGCGGAGGCCCGATAGTGGACTTACCTCAGTGGGCCCGCAGTGAGCTTTGGCGCCGCCGGGCGCTCTTTGCCGTCGCGCTCGCGGTGGGAACAGCGGCCTGTGGCAAGGCAGCCTCCCTGATTTTCGACGTCCCGCCGCGGGGCAGCGGGCCGACCGCTGCAGGGCCGGTGGTTGCGGTTGCCGTTCCCGCGGACGATACCACCCGGCCCCTCATCGAGACCGTGCGGGATCCCGACAGCGTCATCGCGTTACTGCCCAGGCATGCCAGTGGAGCCATCGACTGGGACGCGGCCCTCGAGAGAGGCGTGATCGCCCCGCGTCCGGCCATGCCCGGCACCACGAGGCGGTACCTCGAGGCGTTCAGTTATGACGTGCTGCTCCCGGGCCCCGATCCGTCCTTCGACGTCGTGTTCCGTCACTCACGACACACACCGCTGCTCACATGCGAGACGTGTCATCCCCGTCTCGTCCGTCCCCCATCGCGCCGTGATACGTCCGCCACGGGCCATCCGGAAACTCGCTCGTGCGCCACGTGCCACACCACGGTGGCCTTTCCGTCCACTGCGTGCGGTCGCTGTCATGCCAGCCTCCCAACGGATTCGGTCTCCGCCACGCTCGGCCCCGACCTCGTGCTCGCCCGCGCGGGCGACGCGCAGGCTGCCGCCCAAACCCTGCCCCGGAGCCGATTCCCGCACTGGACGCATCGCATTCGCTACCGCTGCTCCGCCTGCCATCCCACTCCGTTCGAGATGCGTCTGGGGGCCGACACCCTGTCCATGGCGGCGATGGAGGGGGGCCGTGCGTGCGCCGCCTGCCACGACGGGGCGAGCGCCTTCGGGCTCTTGGACTGCTCCCGCTGCCACACGGAGCCGCAGCGGGCTGAGCCACCGGAATGGTGAGCCGTTGCCTGCTGGTGGCCATGGTCGCGGTCCTCGCCGCTCCTACCGCCGCAGACGGCCAGGTCCTGCAGCTGGCCCCGGCGGCCGGTGAGACCGGCGTGCGAGGTACCGCGGCCAGTGGATCCGGGGCGCGGCGGCTCACCGCAGCGGAGTGGCTGCAACTCCGCATCCAGGGTGCCGTGCTTCACCGCGATCTGTTTCGCTTCGGGCTGGGCTTGCGACCGGGACTCGAGCAGAGTCGGCTGGGAGATGGAACCGCTGATGGTGGGCTCAACGCAAAGTTGCTGGGCGCGGACGCCCAGGCCGTGCTGCTGGCGGGGAAGCCCCTGTGGGCGGCGGCGCGATACATCAGGCTCTCGCGCGACGACGATGCCTCTGGCGTGTACGGATCTGACCGCTTCGGTCTGAATTCCTCCCTCTCGGCAGACGTGCATTATTCGAATGTGTGGATGCCGCTCCAGGTGGCGTACACCCGCGAGTCGTGGAGTCAGCGATGGGCCGACACAACCGCCGCGCCCGCCACGACGTGGGAGACGATTCGCCTGTCCGGCGCGAGCAGCAAGACTTTGCTCAGCCTGGAGCGACGGACGAGCGAGACGCCCGAGCGGCTCATCACCCACATCGGCGCGATCGAAAACACACAGACGTGGGGCAAAGGGAGCCGTCTGCTGCTCCGGCTGAATGCGCAGGGGCAGCGCGGCACGCAAGTCCTGCCGACGCGCAATACGGACGAGTACGCCACCGTCCACCTGCAGCACACACGAACCGTCTCGTCAGACTGGTCCGTCGGACTGGGACAGGGCGATGTCGGAGGCCAGGCGACGGGCCGCCGCGCGCTGGAAGGCGCCCTGACCTGGCAGGCGGCATCATGGCTATCCGCTGGAGCGCGCGGTAACAGGTCACGCGTGACGTCCGCGGGCGCGGAACAGCACACCCTCCGCGTCGGCCCACAGGCGGCCCTCGCGCTGCGCCTGCCATTGGGCGCCTCCCTGACGCTCGCGTCCCAGGTTGCCTACGAGCGATTGCGCGTACGGAGTGACGTGGATCGGTGGATCGTCGTCGTAGGGGAGACGCAGGCGATCGACCAGGCCGGCATGGCTCGGCTGTCCAACCCGCATGTGGACCCGGCAAGCGTGGTGGTCCGGGGCCCGGAGGGTGCATACCGTCCGGGGCTCGATTATGCCCTCGTGGAGACGGGCGGGTTCTGGGAGATCGTTGCTCTACCGGGCGGGCGGCTTGCCGCCGGTGCGGTGGTGAGCGTGGACTACCGGTACCTGGGCCGTGTCTCGGGCGATGCACCCGCGCTGTGGACGAGCCACTCCGCTGACCTCCAGGTCCGCATCGTCCGGTTGTACCACCGGCGCTGGGCCCGTGACCCGGCCGACGGCGCCACCCTGGGCCCGCTCGCAGGGGTGCGATACCAGGGTCAAACGGCGACTGGCGCGCAGGTAACGGTACGGCAACGCAGTCTCACCGGCACATTCATCGGGGAGCGGCGCGAGTACGCCGATGGCCGAATCAAGCTTCGGTCATCGGCGGCGGCCGCGAGCATCTCCGGAAGGCTACTGCCGCGGCTCACGACGGGCCTGCGCGCGCGGTACAGCCTGGGCACCAGCGACACCGTCCGCACAGAGTTGGCCGCCGGCACGGTCGTGTTCGACTGGCTCTCGAACGCCGCGCTTCACATCGGCGGGGAGGTGTCCGTGTGGCGCCTCACGCAGAATCGGTGGGATCGGAGCGACGAGGTGGGCGGGCAACTGCGCGCAACGTGGGAACCGGGATTGTTCCGCGCCGCTGCGATTTACCATTACCGCGATTGGGCCAGAGCGCGTCTCGATACGGGAGCGTTCTTCCCGTCCGTCCCGCTGCATCAGCTCATCGTAGAGCTCACCCGGAGGTTTTGACCCTGCAGGCGCACGTTGGCTCCGTCTTGCACGGGGGACGGGCTGAAGTGGGTCGCGAGGCACGAACGCAGCCTACAGCGGGGGGCACACTTCACCCTGCGCGGCCGCTTCTACCGCACCAGACACCTCACGAGGAGGAGCAACCGCGGGACGCGCCACAAGATTCCGCGCTCTTGAGATCCACCTCCTCCACGTCACTCGACGCGCGCATCACGCAGCGCTGGTCCGCGCAGTGCACCAGCCCGAACCTGTGCCCCAGTTCGTGCACCGCCTCCTTCGAGCGACGAACCGCCCAGGAATCTGCCGCCTCCGTTGCGGGACTTGCCTCAGCGGCTCGGCAGGCGG
>DATMAW010000236.1:0-20355 GCA_035559715.1 Gemmatimonadales bacterium
CGCGAGCCGCTCCACGCGCTCAGGATGTTCCGCCGCGAACAGGAGCGCGAGGAGCCCGCCCCAGGAGTAACCGAGCAGCGTGGCCCGCTCGAGATTCCAGTGCCCAAGGAGGCCGCGGAGATCCGCAACGTGCTCCCGCCAGCCGACGGGCACTTCTCGTTCGACCGGAGAGCGTCCGCCGCCCCGCTGGTCGTAGTAGCGCAGCCGGCGCCCGCGGGCGAGAAGATCGTATTGCGGCAAGAGATAATCGTGATGGGCCCCAGGACCGCCGTGCAGAACGACGACGTCAGGGCCGGCTCCGATGGCTCGCGTGAAAAGGGAGACGCCGTTGACCCGAACGAGCTCGGAGGTGGCGCGGGACGCTGGATCGGCCGACCGAGGGCGTGACGGTCCTGGACCTGATTGCAACGTCACCCTCCTCCGGGTTCGTCACCTTCCTTCAGGACCGCTGCCATCTTCTCACAGCAGACTCGCCAGCGCATCCGCGACTTCCCGAACCGCCACCTCGTCCGCCGCCGAGAATCCGGCCGGCACGTCGCTGTCGACGTCAATCTGACCCAGGATCTCCTCACCCCGCCGAATCAGCACCACCAGCTCCGATTTCGTCTCGAGGTTGCACGCCAGGTAGCCCGGCGCTGCGCGAACGTCCGGGGCGTTGATGTCGCGCCGTTCCGCGACTGCCTGGCCGCAGAGTCCCTTGCCAACGGGAATCCGCCGGTGCTCCGTGTCCCGCCCGTCATGCGCTTCGAGCACCAGGTCGTGTCCGTGCAGCATGTACATGTACACCGATGTGTACGGCGGCCCCGCCGCCCGGATGCGTCGCGCTGCGAGCGCGAGCAGTTCCTGTCGGCCCACGTCGCGGGCGAACGCTCCCTGAAGCGCGCGGACGATCGGTTCCGGCTTGAGGACGGACCCGGCCACTGAAGGATCAGCCACCGCGCTGCGACAGCGTGGCTCGCAGCTCGAGGCGCTGCCCGTCCCGAATCACCACCACGAGGACCGAGTCTCCCGGTTTGTGCGCCCGGAGCGCGTCCGTCATCTGGTAGAGATTCGTCACCTCGTGATCACCCAGGCGGACAATGACATCACCAGCCTTGATTCCGGCAGCCTCGGCCGGACTGCCCGCCCGCACGCCCGTAAGGCGAACGCCGCCCGGCGATTCGCTCATGTCGGGGATCGTGCCGAGGTATGCTCCATAACCACCGCCCGCAGCGGGCGGTGGTGGCGGCTCCGCATCAACGAACGACAACGGGCTCTCGCGGGTGGCGAGCGCCCAGGCCAGATCCGCCGCGAGCACGGCGATCCGCGCCACGCCATCCACGTTGATCTTCGGCGCGTCGTCGGTGGTGCGATGGTAATCCTCGTGCGTGCCGGTGAAGAAGTGCAGAACGGGAATGTCCGCGGCGTAGAACGACGATTGATCGCTTCGACCGTAGCCGTCACCCGAGCCGGCAATGCTGAGGCCGCTGGTGATCCGCAGCGAATCGATCAACGAAGCAAACTCGCGCGCCGTTTCAGTGCCAAACACCGTCACCCGATCACCACGCAGCCTCCCAACCATGTCCAGATTGATCATGGCGAACGTGGACCGGATGGGCATTACGGGATGCTTCACGTAGTAGTCCGACCCGAGCAAGCCAAGCTCCTCACCGGTGAACGCGATGAGGATCAGCGCCCGGGCGTTCGGGGCCGTCCGGCCGCGCAGGTGCCGCGCGATCTCCAACAACGCCACGGTGCCGGAGGCGTTGTCGTCCGCTCCGTTGTGGACGACACCCGTGCTGTCCGGATCCAGGCTGCCGAAGCCGCCTCGTCCAAGGTGGTCGTAGTGCGCGCCGACCACCACCGCTTCGCCTGCCAGTGCGCCGCGTCCTGGGAGCATCGCCACGACGTTCTTCACGGCCGCGCCCCCGACGCCGGCGTGAGCCGCCGCCGGAGCACTGGGGTCGATCATGAATGGCTGGAAGAACCCGTCCGTTCCCGCGGGTCGGAGACCGGCAGCCGCAAACGCGGCCGCGATGTAGCGAGCCGCCGAGTCCAGGCCGGCGGTTCCAACGCCTCTCCCTTCACGGGCATCCGCGGCGAGGTAGGCAAGGTCGGCGGCGATGCGGTCTCGGGGCTGCTGCGCACGGGCAGGCTGCGTGGACACTACGAGCAGCGCTGCGAGCAGCGTTCGCTTGGCGAGGTAGGTTGTCATAGGGAGGTACGTTTTCATAGGAATGAACAAGTAACCCATTGGGCGGTGCGCCGCCAACCACCGTCGCTGGCTCCAGTCACGGGCCGGGGGTAGTATTCTGGTTGCATCCCTTCACTGGTACGGCGGCCCGTGATCAAGCCGTATCGCCACTGGGTCCGTTTGGTCTTCCCGGCTCTCGCGCTATTGGCGCTGGCCGCGGGCGCCGTCCGGGCGCAACAGGGTCCCGTTCGCATCACCGGCGTGGTGGTAGATGATCTCACCGGCCAGCCAATCGCCGGGGCTCTGATCGTCATCGTCGGGGCGAATGACAGCACCATGGCGAACCGCGACGGCCGGTTCGAATTCTCCGGGCTGGCTGCCGGAGCGTTTGCCCTCGAGGCGCGACAGATCGGATTCCAGCCGGTGCGTGCCTCGTTCGAGCTTGGCGCCGGCGAGTCCGCAGACATCACCTTCTCGCTCACGGCGCTTGCGACCCCGCTGGAGGAAGTGGTTGTCACCGGCCCGTATGTCCATCCGTCCATGGCCGAGTTCAGTCGCCGCAGGTCCGAGGGCCATGGTCATTTCATTACCCGCGAGGACATCGAACGCGAGCAACCGATGCTCCTGAGTGACCTGTTCGATCAGATTCCCGGCGTGCGTCTCGAATGCAAGTACGGACGTCAGTGCTGGATCGACATGGGACGGTCCCAGCCGTCCATGGTGGGGAAGCCGGTCTGTCACGTGCAGTATTTCGTGGACGGTGTGCGGTACGGCACCGCGGCGGAAGAAGTGGACATCAACTCCTTCCGCCCGGAAGACATCGAAGGCATCGAGATCTATCGCGGCGCATCGAGCGTCCCATCGCGATACACCGGGCGCGACGCGCGATGCGGCGTGGTGTTGATCTGGTTGCGGATTGGGCGACCGCGCCTCAGGCCTTGAGGAGCAGCTTCGCGATCGTCTGCAGCTGCATGTTGCTCGTCCCCTCGTAAATCGCCCCGATCTTCGCGTCGCGATAGAACTTTTCCACGGGGTACTCCTTGGTGTACCCGTACCCCCCGAACAGCTCGACGCAGAGACTCGTGACGCGTTCGGCGGCCTGGGAGGAGAACAACTTGGCCATGGCCGCTTCCTTCGTGTAGGGCTGGCCGGCGTCGCGCAATCGTGCCGCGTTGTACACCATGAGGCGCGCCGCTTCGAGGTCCGTGGCGGCCTGCGCGAGCTGGAACTGCACGGCCTGAAACTCCGCAATCGGTTTCCCGAACTGCTGGCGCTCGCGCACGTATTTCAACGCAGCCTCCAGGGCGCCTCGCGCCACGCCGATCATCTGCGCTCCGATCCCGATGCGGCCCCCGTTCAGCGTCTCAATGGCCACCTTGTAGCCCTGCCCAACTTCGCCCAACACGTTCTCGGCGGGCACGAGGCAGTTCTCGAGAATCAGCTCCGTGGTGCTCGAAGCGCGGATGCCGAGCTTGTCCTCTTTCTTGCCGACACTGAAGCCGGGGAAGTCGCGCTCGACGACGAACGCCGTGATCCCCTTGTATCCCTTGGCCGGGTCCACGGTGGCAAACACGATGAAGATGTCCGCTTCGGCCCCGTTGGTGATCCACATCTTGCGGCCCGTGAGCGTCCAGGCCCCGTCCGAGGGCTGCGCGCGCGTCGTGAGACTGAAGGCGTCCGACCCCGAACCGGGTTCGGACAGCGCGTAGGCCCCCACGACGCCGGCGGCGAGGCGTGTGAGATAGCGGCGCTTCAGGTCTTCACTGCCCCAGAGGGAGAGCGGGGCATTGGCCAACGTATTCTGCACGTCCACCAGGATCGCGGTGGACGCGTCCACGGCGGACAGCTCCTCTACCGCGAGCACGGTCATGAAGAACGTTCCGCCGGCGCCGCCGTACGCCGAGTCCACGTCAATCCCCATCAACCCCAGCTCGGCGAACCTGGGAATCAGTTCGCGGTCGAACGCGCCCGCTCGCTCCATCGCTCCCACGCGTGGCGCCACTTCCGCAGCGGCGAAATCGCGCACGGCGTCGCGGAACATCTGCTCGTCGTCGGACAAGCTCGTGAGTGCGCGTGGCGGGATTTCGGTCACGTGAGAATCAGCGTCAGTAGCTCGCCCAGTTGTCCACGTAGGCGTTGCGGACAGGCACAAATCCGGTCATCCGAGTCAATGTGTTGCGGACGTAGCAGGACCAATAGTCGATATGGTACTGCCGGCTGCCAACGCCCCCGATATCACCGCGCGGAGGCGGCGTGCCCGTCAGCTGTTCGGCAAGGCCGCTCATGACGATGCCGTTGAAATGCGTGTGGGAGGAGTTGAAGATGATCTGGCCACCCACCAGCACCACGCCGTACCAGTATGCGTAGCTGCCACTGGTCGTGAGATCGCCGGTTACGACGAGCATGCCGGTACCCCACGCGTTCGACAGCGTAGCGTTCCCCCGCACCAGGTGTGAGCCCCAATCCCACACCCCGGTTTGCATGCCGTTATAGTCGGGGACGAATCCACCGCCTGTCATTGCCGCCCAATTGACCCCGGTCGTGTCCGCCACGTGATCTCCCGATCCCGACACCACGACCCCCGGAGATCCGGAGTAACTGCCGAAGTTCAAGCTGGATCCCGATGACCCCCGGACACCAGGGATGTTCGGGTCAACGGCGCACTGATCTACCCCCTGAATGCGGACCCCGCCGCCCGGGTTCAGGGCCCGGATGCCATTCGCGGCGGTGAATGCACCCACGCGCCTCAGGCGACCCGAGGTGGTCTGCCAGTATCCGAATTGCGCGACCGTGCGCACGCCCTGCGGCGTGGCTCCGGCGGTGGGGACGATAGCGTACCCGGTGGAGCGAACCACGTACATCTGGTCCGCCGTCGTGTCAGCCGGCCGCTGCACGATCCAGGCGCGCACGTCGGCGTAGCCGCCCGTCACGTTGTAGCGCACCGAGTCCCCGTGGGGCGGCCGCGAGGTGCGACTCCCCAGGTACCGCTGCAAGCCGCTTTGCGCCACTTGCAGGGCGTTTACGGCATCGCTGGTGCCCACGGCGATCGAGCGTTCGGCGCCGATGCGCGCAAACGACGCGGCCAGCGTGATCGTGAGCAGGGTCACGACGAAGATCGTGACCGGCAGTGCCACGCCGCGTTCGTTGGCAGCCCGGCGCAGTGTCATCGTTGGTTGAGGAACGCGACGTGGGTGGTCATGTCGAACGTCTGGTACCTCGATTCGCCCTGCGGCGTGTAGTCGCTGGCGCCCACCAGTCTGATCTGGAGCCCGCGAACCGAGTCGAGCACCGCGGGAACCGTGCTGCTCGGCGTGAGACGCGGTCCCAGAAGGAAGCGAAAACTCGCGGCCGTATCGAACGGCGCCACGATTTCCTCTGCCGCGGCATTGCCGGCCCGGCGCCACAGCGCGCGGCGGCCGGGCATGTCTGCGGAGTTGCCAAAGCGATAGGTTACCGTTTGATAGAGATAGAACAGTCGTCCCGGCTGCCCCAGGTTCGGTCGGCTGATCGCCACCAGCTGTCCACCGGGGATGACCTTGATGCTGTCCTGATCGCACGTGGTCTGCGAGCTGGACCCCGTGATCGAGATGACGCCCGTCACGAAGTTGTAGTTCCCCAGGTCGTCGAGCCATGCGACACCCTCGAGTGCCGCTCCGGCATACATGGCCGAGTCATATGGCATCAAGGATGCAATCGTGTTGGGGGGGACGGTGCGGCACAGCACCCCGAAGGCCACCGGTACCCGCACGCGCACGCTATCTCGCGCCACGGCGATCACCCCGCCGTTGGACACGCCGCGCAGCTCGGCGAGCATCGTGTTCATGGCGGCGCGCGCTGATTCCCGCGCACTCAACATCGCGTCCTGGCGGCTCACGAAGCGGGAGTTGTTGATGAGAATCCTGGCCAGGGCCGAACCCAGGATGGCCATCACGACCATTGTCACGAGTAATTCCGTGAGCGTGAATCCTCGCGAGCGGCCGATCACTGGATGGGCAACGGCAGCTGGGGCTTGGCGCGATCCACGACCAACGTCTCCGGAGGCGCCACGAGGTTGCCGGTGGACGTGAGCACGACGGTGATCCGCTTGAGCTTGGTGGTGACGGTCTGCACCGTAAGACACCGGGAATACGTAAGCTGCCCGGTTGTCTCTGTCACACACCCCACGGCCGCGCCCAGGCTGTCCCACGGCAAGCCTTCCACGTAGGCCTGGGCCTTCTGGGCCGCCGCGCTGCGATACGACAAGGCCGCGGACCGTCGCGTTTGAAGACTCACCTGGAACATGAGACCACCCAGGGCGACCAGCACGACGGACAGGATGCCGAGGGCGATGAGGACTTCCACGAGCGTGACGCCCGCTTCCGCCGTTCCGTTGTCACGGGACACGGATCACGCGCACCTGCCCGGCGCGGGTGACCCGCACCTGCCGCCGGTATCCCAGGAGCCCCAGCGTGAAGGTCGTGGTGGCCGTCGCCACACCGTTGGGAAACATCTCGATGAAGGGCGACGTCGCCGTGAACTCGTCCAGGAGAAACTCCGTGCCGCTTCCGAAGAACCGCTGCCGGTAAACGGTGGCGGTGTCCCGTTCTCGGATCACGTATCCCTTCAGCGACTCGTTGATCACCAGTGCCACCGGCTCCCGTTGGCGTACCGCGAGCATCTGAGCATACTGAAGATCCGTGGCCAGCACCGTGGCTGCCCGCTGAACCCGAGCGTGGTCGAGCGCCGGACTGAGCCGCGTGTACGCGATGGACAGCAGCACGCCGAACACGACGATCACGACGAGCAGTTCAACGATGGTGTAGCCGCGCGCCTTCATTCGGTGATGCGTGCCCCTTCGGTGCGAGGAGCGGCAAAGCCCATGCCGGGCCAGGGCGCCGTGACTCCAGCGGACGAATCACAGCCACGGCAAGATAATGTGTTGCCTTGTAAGGCGTTATACGATTCCCGGCAGGTTGGCGGAGCGGACTCGTTAGACCTGAAGTGCCATGCAAGTGGCGCTTGCGGGGCACGCCGACCGGAACTCCACGGACTGCTGAACGGCGGGGTCAACGCTGTCGCGCTCGATTACCGCGAACCCCAGCCGCGCAAAGAACGGCGCGGCTGTCTCGGTCAACAGATAGACTACCCGCACGCCGTGGCCTCGGGCCAGTTCGAGCGCCTCATGGGTGAGTCGTTGACCAACGCCCCGCCCGCGAAGGTGCTCGTCCACGGCGACGGACCGGAGGAGCGCGGAAGGACCGTACAATTCGAGCGCCGCGCTCCCGACCACGCGATCCCCGTCCTTTGCCACCAGCGCCGATGCGATGTGGTCGGCGACCCCGGCCTCGGGGAGCCGATTTCGCCGCAGCAAATCGAGCACGGGCTCGAGGTCCCGCTCCGTCGCTCGAGCAAACGTGAGTGCTCTGGCGGCCGCCGCGCGATCGCTCATCCGCAGGACACCGTGAGTGCGCGATCCTGGAACTCGACCGTCGCCGACGAACGTGGGATCACGACGGCCGTGACGGGGGCCGTCAGGGCCTGGGTCGTCCCACAGTTGCTGTCCGGAGATCGCTCCTCGACTCGCGCCAACAACTTTCCGTCGGCGGCGTACACACTTCCGATCTCGATGCCGTACCCTCCCGTGGGGCGCTGTCCCATCGCGGCCACCAGCACCATTCGCTCGGCAAAGTTGACGGCCGGGGGAGTGGGCATGGGCTCCACGGGTCCGTGGAACGCGATCCAGAACGCCTCCCAATCGCTGCTGGTGCGGATCACGCGCCTCTGGCGCTCGCGAATCCCGCTGTAACCGGCGGTGTGAACCTCTTCGATCACGGCGTGGGCCACCAGCCCGGCGGACGGCGGAAGATCCGGCCACTCCTCGGGCGGTGCGTCGAGGGGCGAGCACGCCACGACCCAGGCCGTCATGGTCAAACCCAGGTACTTAACCGAACACATGCGGGACATCATACCGCAGCAGCCTCCTGTGGGTTCCGGGCGCGATACCGTTGGGCGCGGCGCGGCTCCCGTGGATTCGGACTCCCGCCTCTGGTAGCTTCCCGGTCCCACCATGTCAAATGGAGCCCGGTCCAACCAGCTACTGGAGCGACTGCGTGACGCGCGGCCGCTTGTCACTGTCGAGCTTCGACCTCCTCCGGCGGGCCTGTCGCGTACCGAGTCCATGGACGCTTGGATCGACATGTACCACGGGGTCCGCCGTCTCGCGCGACACGATACGGTGATCTTCATCACCGACAACGCGGTCGGCGCCGCCGAGGAGGAGAACCTCCAGCACCTGGTGAACAACCTGGCCGGCGATGTGCCGGCCGAACGCGTGGTGCCGTTTCTCACCTGCAAGCACTCGCTCGATTACTGCATGACCTACGCAGCGCGGGCCGCGTCACATGGGTTTCAGGCGCTCACGGTGCTGGGCGGCGATCGGAGCGTGGGTCCTGCTCGGTGCGTCCCGTACGCCTACATGCTCCGGCAGGCGATTCGGCAACGCATACCGAATCTCGCCCTGGGTGGCTGGGCCAACCCCCACCGAGATCCGAAGCAGCAGGTGGACTTCCTGCTGAACGAGACGTTCACCGGCGAGTTCTTTCTCACGCAGGTCGTGTCGCACCACTCCATCCGCGCGGTGGAGGCGTTTCTCGACGAGGCACGGCGCCGGGGGGTGACGTATCCGGGCGTGTTCGGCGTCTTCCTCTATCGGAGCGCGCGACCCGATACGCTGGCGCGGCTGGCGCCGTTCTTTCCCGTGCCGGCGGAGGAGATCACGCGGGAGTTCGCGGCGGGATTATCACCGGAGGACATCTGCGCCCGTTCGATCCGGGCGCTCTGGGACGTGGGCGCCAACGCCGTGTACGTCAGCAATCTCGGTTTTCGCAAGCCCGAAGAACGCTATCGGGCGCTGCTCAGCGCCCTCTCGTAGCCGAGCCCGGCTTTGGCTTATCAACCTAGTCCGCCGCGACAACGCGAAGTGCCAGATCCACGCGTCCGAGCGGGGCGGAGACCTGGATGCCGCGGACGAGTCCGCGGACGGCCGCCACCATCTCTCGAGCAATCGCCACTCCTTCGGCCTCGGCAGTCTCCGACCCACGCTCCTCCGCTTTGCGCATTCGGGTGATGACGGCCTCGGGAACGCGCACCCCGGGAACTTCGTTCGCCAGAAATTCAGCGTTGCGCAGGGACACCAGCGGCCAGATGCCGGCCACGAACGGAATGCGGAACGACTCGCAGCGGCCTAAGAACGCCGCGAGCGCGTCGGGGTCGAACACCGGTTGGGTCACGGCGAACTCGGCGCCCGCATCTACCTTCCAGGCGAAGCGCGACAATTCTTTGTCGAGGTCGTCGGCCGCCTGATTCACCGCCACGCCGATCACGAATCGCGTGGGGTCTCCGATGGGGTTTCCGCCGGGGTCGAGCCCGTGGTTGAGTCGGTACACGAGGTTCGTGAGCCCGATGCTGTCGATGTCCGCGACGGGCGTGGTGCCGGGCAGCTCCCCGCTCGGAGGATCACCGGTCACGATCAGCAAATTGCGGAGTCCGGATGCGGCGGCTCCGAGCAGATCGCTCACCATGGAGAGCATGTGCCGATCCCGACACGCATAGTGGACGATCGGCTCCACGGCGGCCCGCTGGCGGAGCAGCGCGGCGGCCGGGACGGCGCCCATGCGCGTGACGGCCCGAGGGCCGTCCAGTACGGCGACCGCGTCCACGCCCGCCGCCTGAAGCGCTTCGGCCTGCTCGAGGAAGGCGGCGATGTTCCATCCTTTTGGCGGCGCCAGCTCCACCGTGGTGACGAACGCCCCCTTCGCCAGTTTGCCGCCGAGGCGTGACCGATCCGCGAGGGGTACGGGCTGCACGCCGGAGGGCGCGGTTACCGGTGCGCTCACCGTCACGCTCGTCCGTCGCGGCTGCATCGTGCTGACCACGTCCCGGATCAGCTTCACGTGTTCGGGCGTGGTCCCGCAGCAACCGCCCACGAATCGCACGCCGGCGCTGATGAGGCGTCGCGCGTACGATGCCATGTACTCGGGACTCGAGAGGTAGATCCGGCGATCCCCCACCGCGCGCGGCAGCCCCGCGTTGGGCTGCGCGGAGAGCGGCCGATCCGTGGCCGTGGCCATGCGCTCGATTGCGTCCAGCATGAAGGCCGGGCCCACGGAGCAATTGAGTCCTACGACCTCGGCGCCGGCCGCCGTCAAGCGGCGCGCGACCGTCTCGGCGTCCGTGCCGAAGGCGGTGCTCCCATCTTCGCTCACGGTCATCTGGGCGATCACCGGCAGGTCGGTCACGGTCCGTGCCGCCGCGAGTGCCTGCTCGATCTCGTCCACGTCGCTGAACGTCTCGAGCACGATGCCGTCCACGTTGCCGGCCACGAGCCCGCGAATCTGCCGCGCGAAGTGCTCGCGCGCCTCCTCGCGGCTCGTGGGGCCGAAGGGCTCGATGCGGATGCCGAGGGGGCCCACGGCCCCGATCACGCACGCGCGGCCGCCGGCTGCGCGTCGCGCCAGGCGGGCCGCGGCCTCGTTGATCTCCCCGGTCTTCTCCGACAGCCCGTAGGCCGCGAGCTTCACCGGATTGGCGCCGAACGTGTTGGTTTCGATGATCTCCGCGCCGGCGCGGACGTACGCTTCGTGGACGCTCTCCACCAGCCGAGGTTCCCGGAGGTTGAGCTCGTCATAGCAGACGTTGACGAACACCCCCTTGCTGTACAGCACCGTGCCCATTGCGCCGTCGAACACGTGGACGCGGGAGTCGGAGATGAGATCCATGAGTGTCGCGGCCATGGTCAATCGTCTGGTCCATATCCCAGGTTCGGCGCCAACCACCGTTCCGCCTCCGCCACCGTCATGTCCTTGCGGCGCGCGTAGTCCATGACCTGATCGCGATCGATCTTGCCGACCCCGAAGTAGAACGACTCGGGATGGGCGAAATACCAGCCGCTCACGGACGAGGGCGGCCACATGGCGCCGCTGTCGGTGAGCTGCACGCCGGTGTGTGTCGTGGCATCGAGCAGGTTGAAGAGAACCTGCTTCTCCGAGTGGTCGGGACAGGCCGGATAGCCCGGCGCCGGACGAATTCCGACGTATTTCTCGCGAACCAGGTCGTCGTTGGTCAGCGACTCGTCCGCCGCGTAACCCCATAGCTCCCGCCGCACGCGCTCGTGCATCCGTTCGGCGAACGCCTCCGCGATGCGATCGCCCAGGGCCTTCACGAGGATCGCTCCGTAATCGTCGTGCTGGCGCTCCAGCTCCTCCGCGAATTCAACGACGCCGGGCCCCGCGGTGACCACGAATGCGCCGATCCAGTCCGGTCGTCCGCTGTCGCGTGGTGCGATGAAATCCGCGAGGCACAGATTTGGACGCCCGGGCGGCTTCTCGGCCTGTTGCCGCAGATGACGCAGCACGGCCCGCGGCGAAATCCGATCGCCGTCGGCGTACACCTCGATGTCGTCCTCGACCGCGTTCGCGGGGAACACCCCGACCACGGCGCGCGCGTGAAACCGCCGCTCGCGGATGATCCGGTCGAGCATCCGCTGGCCATCCTCGAACAGCACGCGCGCCTGCCGGCCCACCCTCTCGTCGTCCAGGATTCGCGGGTACGTGCCGTGCAGCTCCCACGCCCTGAAGAACGGTGACCAGTCGATGTAGTTGACGAGCTCGGCGAGCGGATAGTCGTCGAACGTGTGGATCCCCGGCTGGCGCGGCGGGACGGGGGGATGTCGGTCCCAGTCCGGCGTGAAGCGATGCCGCCGCGCCTCGGCGAGCGGCTGGAGTCGCGTCGCGGCCACGCGGTCGCGGTGCTCCTGCCGTACACGCTCGTACTCGGCCCTGAGACCGGCCGTGAAGTCGTGGCGGCGTTCGGGATGCAGCAGGGTGCTCACCACGCCCACCGAACGCGAGGCGTCCAGCACGTGCACCACGGGGCCGTGATAGGCCGGGGCGATCTTCACCGCCGTGTGGATACGGGACGTCGTGGCCCCGCCGATCAGCAACGGCAGCTCGAACTGTTCCCGTTCCATTTCCTTCGCCACGTGCACCATCTCGTCAAGCGACGGGGTGATGAGCCCCGACAGGCCGATGGCGTCCGCCTGCTCGCGCCGGGCGGTCGCGAGAATCTGCGCTGCCGGAACCATGACGCCCAAATCGATGACGTCGTAGTTGTTGCATCGGAGCACGACGCCCACGATGTTCTTCCCGATGTCGTGCACGTCGCCCTTCACGGTCGCCATCACGATCCGTCCTTTTGTCTGCCGCACGCCGGCCGCCGCATTCTCGCGCTCGATGAACGGCACGAGATAGGCCACCGCCTTCTTCATCACCCGTGCGCTCTTCACCACCTGCGGCAGGAACATCTTTCCGGATCCGAAGAGGTCTCCCACAACGTTCATGCCCTGCATCAGCGGGCCTTCGATCACTTCGATGGGATGGGCGAACCGCGTCCGCGCCTCCTCGGTGTCCGCCTCGACGAAATCCGCGACGCCTTCCACAAGCGCGTGCACCAGCCGCTCCTCCACCGGAAGCGAGCGCCACGCGAGATCGGGTCCACGGGGTCCGTCGCCCTGTCCCTGCACGCTGCGCGCGAGCGTGGTAAGCCGCTCGGTGGCGTCCGGCCGGCGATTGAACAGGACGTCTTCGATGGCCGTCCGCAGGTCTTCGGGGATGTCGGTATAGACCGGCAGCGCGCCGGCGTTCACGATCCCCATGTCCATCCCGGCCTGGATGGCGTGATAGAGGAACACGGCGTGCATGGCCTCCCGCAAGGCGTTGTTTCCCCGGAAGGCAAACGAGAGGTTGGAGAGCCCGCCGCTCACCAGACAGTGAGGTAGCCGTTCCTTCAACGTGCGGCACGCTTGCAGGAACGCGCGGGCGTACTCGTTGTGCTCCTCGATCCCGGTGGCGACCGCAAAGATGTTCGGGTCGAGGATGATGTCCTCCGGCGGGAACCCCACGTCTTCGGTGAGAATCCGGTAGGCCTCCGTGAGGATCTCCACTTTCCGCTCGGCGGTGTCGGCCTGCCCGCGCTCATCGAAGGCCATCACCACGACGGCCGCACCGTATTGCCGCACCCGTCGCGCGCGCTCGATGAACGCGTCCACGCCGTCTTTCAGGCTGATCGAGTTCACCACCCCCTTGCCCTGGACGCACTTGAGGCCTGCCTCGATCACCTCCCACTTGGACGAATCGACCATGATCGGCACGCGGGCGATGTCCGGCTCGGAGGCGATGAGGTTGAGGAACGTGCGCATGGCGGCAACCGAATCCAGCAGTCCCTCATCCATGTTCACGTCCAGCAGCTGCGCCCCATTTTCCACCTGATCGCGGGCGACCGACAGCGCCTCTTCGAACGCGCCTTCACGAATCAATCGGGCGAAGCGCGCGGATCCCGTCACGTTGGTGCGCTCGCCCACATTCACGAACAGCGTCTCGGGCCGAATGACCAGCGGTTCGAGTCCTGCGAGGCGGGTGTACACCGGCAGGGCGGGGATCTCGCGCGGACGGCAGTCGCGGACCGCATCCGCGATGCGCCGGATGTGCGCCGGCGTGGTGCCACAACAGCCGCCCACGATGTTCACGAGCCCCGAATGCGCGAACTCGCCGAGTGTCTCCGCCATCTTCTCGGGCGTCTCGTCGTACCCCCCGAACGCATTGGGCAAGCCGGCGTTGGGGTGGCAGCTCACGTACACGTCTGCCGCGCGCGACAACTCGGCGACATGTGGCCGCAGATCCCTGGCGCCCAGGGCGCAGTTCAGCCCGATGCTGAACAGCCCCGCGTGGCGGACGGAGTACCAGAACGCCTCGGCGGTCTGCCCGGAGAGCGTCCGGCCGCTGGCGTCCGTGATGGTCCCCGAGACCATGAGGGGCAGGTTGAGCCCGCGCTCGCGCAGCACGTCCTGAATGGCGAACAGGGCGGCCTTGGCGTTCAGCGTGTCGAACACGGTCTCGACCATCAGCAGATCCACGTCGCCATCGAGCAGCCCGGCCACTTGCTCACGGTACGCCGCGGCGAGCTCGTCGAACGTCGTGTTCCGGGCGCCGGGGTCGTTCACGTCCGGCGAGATGGATGCGGTGCGATTCGTGGGGCCCAGGATCCCGGCGACGAAGCGGGGTTTCTCGGGCGTTCGTGCGGTGAATTCATCTGCCGCGGCCCGCGCCAGTCTGGCCGACGCCAGGTTCAGGTCGTACACGGCCTCTTCCAGACCGTAGTCCGCCTGGGAGATGCGCGTGGCAGTGAACGTGTTGGTCTCGAGAATGTCCGCGCCGGCTTCGAGGTAGGCCCGGTGAATCGCGCTGATCACGTCCGGACGGGTCAGCGACAGGACGTCCCCGTCGCCCGCGAGGGGCCTTGGGTGATGCGCAAACCGCTCGCCGCGGAAGTCGGCCTCCGTGAGCCCGTACGTCTGGATCATCGTCCCCATGGCGCCGTCGAGGACGAGGATTCGGCGACGAATGGCGTCGCGCAGGAGAGCGAGGCGATCGGCTCGTTGCATCAAACAAAACTCCCCGGTCGCTAATACGCGCCGGGGGCCGGGCTTTTTAGCGACTTGTTTAGCGTGGCTGCAATAGGCCGCAAATCACCACGGTTTCAATTGTGGCTCTAATCTACGCGGCTCCCAGAGAGAGGGGAAGGGCTGATCGGCGGCATTGACCGCGAAACCGCTTCGAGCCGCGCCATGGCGCGGTCGCGATCCAGTCCCGCGACCAGGACCCGCTTCCTTCGGCCCGCCGCGCCTCTTGTGATGGTGATCGCCGAGCGCGAGAGGCCGAGGCGATCGGCGAGCAGGCGGATCAACTCCTCGTTCGCCGCGCCTCCCACCGGCGGTGCCGCGATTCGAACCTTCAGCGCGTCACCATGCCGCCCCACCACCTCCGTCCGACGAGCGTTCGGCTGGACGTGCACGAGGAGGATCGCCGCGGCCCTCTTCATAGGACTCGCATGAGCCACGCCAGCACGATCTGAATCAGAAACCACGCCACGATCGGGGTGATGTCGATCATTCCAAACCGCGGGACGATCCTCCGCAGCGGCTCGATGATCCAGTCGGTCAGCACGTAGACCGGGCGCATCCAGCGGCTGTAGCGAAACGCGCCGAACCATGAGCCGATGACGCGAATGAGGATCGCCACCATGACGAGCCAGCCGGCGTAGTACACCAGCAGCTTCACGACCTCGCGGGGTCCGCCACGACTGGCAGCGGCCACGCGTGTGGCCTGGAATGCGATCCACTCGGTCACGCTGATCACGAGGATGCCGCCGACCACGGCGAAACCGACCAGCCACCATGGCGCTGCCTGCGGGTTCCCGCCCCGGCCCACGATCCACCGCTCGATGGGACGGATGATGGGGTCCGTGAGCTGGCGCACCGTGCGACCCAGGCTACTGAACGGGGCCACACGACGGGTGCGCACCCCCCACGCGGCGATGGCGATCAGCGTGCATACGACGAACGCCACGAAAACGGCGTAGCGCAACGGTGCGAGTGGCACGCTAGGCGAGCACGTCCGCGATCAGACGGTCCTGTTGTGCGCGGTGCGCGGCCGGATAGCCTTCGGCCGGACTCGATCGCTCGGGACGAGCCACGTACCGCACGGCGACGTTGGGGGGGGCGAGGGTCTCGAGCTGAGGCACCACCCACTTTCTCGCCCCCATGTTGGACGGCTCTTCCTGAAGCCACACGATCTCGCGCAGCGCCGGGTAGGCGGCAATGAGCGCCCGAACGTCCACCGCCGGAAACGGATACAGGAGCTCGATCCGGCCAAGCGCCACGTGCGACGCTGCGCGTCGACGCTCGGCCAGCATCACGTCGTAGAACACCTTGCCGGAGCAGAGCACGAGCCGCCTCACGCTGCCACGATCCCCCGGCCCGCCTGGATCGTCCAGCACCGCATGGAATCGTCCCACCGACAGCTCGGGGACGGACGACGTGGCTTGCGGAAGGCGCAACAGGCTCTTGGGCGTCATCAGGATGAGCGGCCGGAGCTCCGAGTGTTTGGCCTGACGGCGCAGCAGATGGAAGTACTGGGCCGGCGTGGAGCAATTGGCCACGCGGATGTTGCCCTCGGCACCGAGGGCGAGATAACGCTCCAGCCGCGCGCTCGAATGCTCCGGCCCCTGTCCCTCATATCCGTGCGGTAGCAACAGCGTGAGGCGGGACGTCTGTCCCCACTTGGCCAGCCCGGCAATGATGAACTGGTCAATGATGACCTCGGCTGCGTTGGCGAAGTCGCCGAATTGCGCTTCCCACAGGACGAGTGCTTCGGGTGCGGCCACCGCGTAGCCATACTCGAACCCAAGCACGGCGTACTCGGACAGCGGGCTGTTATGCAGCTCGAACGACGCCCTGGCATGGGGCAAGTGCTGGCTCGGTGCGTAGCGTCGCCCCGTCGCCATGTCGTGCAGCACGAGGTGTCGTTGGCTGAACGTGCCGCGTTCGGTGTCCTGGCCTGTGAGTCGAATGGGAACGCCTTCGGCGAGCAGTGACGCAAAGGCCAGGGCCTCCGCGTGGCCCCAGTCGATCCCCGTTCCGGATACGAGCGCGTCACGTCGCCGCTCGAGCTGCTTGGCGAGCTTCGGATGGACGGCAAAGCCGTCTGGCACGCGGAGGAGGGCGTCGTTCAGTTCGCGGAGCAGCGACTCCGGCACGGACGTCTCGGGCTCGGCCGCCGGGACCCATGTGGCCGATATGCGCACGGGCTCTTCGCCGCCGCCCGCCGTGAGTTCCGCGCGGAGCTTCCGTTGCGTGGCAACGAGGCGATCGAACGCGTCGCGCTCCAGGTGCTCGGCCTCCTCCGCCCGCACCAGTCCCTGCGCCACGAGCGCATCCGCGTAGATCTTCCGCGCGGTCGGGTGGCGGTCGATTCGCTCATACATCTGCGGCTGCGTGTAGCGTGGCTCGTCGCCTTCGTTGTGGCCATGCCGGCGATACCCGACGAGATCGATCACGCAGTCCCCGTGGAACCGCCGCCGGTACATCATGGCCAGTCGCACGGCCGCGATGCACGCCTCGGTATCGTCGGCGTTGACGTGGACAATCGGGACGTCGAATCCCTTGGCGAGGTCGCTGGCGTAGTCCGTGGAGCGGGCGTCTCTCGGGTCCGTGGTGAATCCCACCTGGTTGTTCGCGATGATGTGGAGGGTCCCACCCGTCCCGAAGCCTTCAAGGCGGGCCAGATTGAGCGTCTCGGCCACCACGCCCTGCGCCGCGAAGGCCGCGTCGCCGTGTACCAGCACGGGCAGCACGAGCCCGGAATCGTGATGCGCTTTGGGAAAGTCCCGTCGTGTCTGACCCGCGCGTGCGCGCCCTTCAACCACGGGATTGACCGCCTCCAGATGGCTCGGATTCGCCTGCAGCACGACACGGATCTCCCCTCCCGCTCCCGTTACCAGGCGACCCTCGGCGCCATGGTGGTACTTGACGTCTCCCGTCCCGCCGCTGGGCGCCAGCGTCTCTTCGACCTCGCGACCGCCCTCGAACTCGGCGAGCAGCGTCTCGTACGCGCGCCCCAGGACGTGGGTCAGCACGTTCAGGCGCCCGCGGTGCGCCATGCCGATCACGACTTCGTTCGCTCCATGGTCGGCGGCCAGCGTGCACGCCCAGTGGAGCATCGGGACCAGCATGTCGAGACCCTCGATCCCAAACCGCTTGTGACCGAGATAGGCCTTGTGCAGGAACCGCTCGAGTACGTCCACCTTCGTCAGCAGCTCGAGCAGCCGCCGCTGCTCCTCGGGGGTGAGCGGTGTCCGGTGCTGGCCCGATTCAATCACCTGGCGCAACCAGACACGCTGTTCGTGGCTCGCGATATGCTCGATCTCGTAAGCGATCGTGCCGCAATACGTCTCGCGCAGCCGCGGCAATGCGTCGGCCAGCGTCTCCCCCGGCACGTAGACGCGCAACAGACGCGCGGGAATCCGCGCCAGGATGTCCGGCGTCAGCTCGGCCGGTCCGGGGTCCACCGCCGGGTCGCCCACCGGCGGTGTGCCCAGGGGATCGAGCCGGGCGCAGAGGTAGCCGTGCGTGCGGTGCGCCCGCACCAGTGACATGGCCGCGGCGATGTAATGCAGGAACTCCTGATCCACTGCCTCACGCCGCGCTGCCTGCGCCGCGCTGGCGCCTGCGGCAACCGCGGCAGGAGGGGTCTCGGGCTTGGGCACTGCGGCGCGGCCGGCCGCCGCGCCCACCGCCGCGGTCGTCGCGAGCGCCAGCCCCAGGGCCGCCGCGATCTCCTCGAAGAACCCCTTCTCCCCTTGTAGGAGTTCATCCACCAGCCGCAGGAAAAGCCCCGACTCGGCGCCCTGGATGATGCGATGATCGTAGGTACTGGTGATGGTCATGACGCGAGCGCCATCCCGCTCACGAATGGCGCCCGTGGCGATGATGGATCCCTGCCCCTTCATGAGACGCGGCACCGACGCCACCGTCCCGATCGTGCCGGGGTTCGTCAGCGTGATCGTGCCGCCAACATAGGCGTCGGGCATGAGCTTGCCGTCACGCGCTCCCGCCACGAGCCGCTCGTACTCCGCATGGAACTGCGCGAACGTCATGCGCTCGGCGTGCTTGATCACGGGCACGAGGAGGCCGCGACTCCCATCCTTGCGCTGCACGTCCACGGCGAGGCCGAGGTGAACGCCGCCCGGATCGAGTCGGTGCGGGGCGCCTTCCACCTCCACGACCGCGCGAGCCATTGCGGGGAATTCTGGAACGGCCCGCACGATCGCCCACGCAATCACGTGCGTGAACGACAGCTTGATGTTTCGTGTCTTGAGTTGCTCGTTCGCTGCGGCGCGGACCTCGGCAAGACGAGTGACGTCGATCTCGCGAAACGAGGTCGCCGTGGGGACCGTGAGCGACGCCTGCATGTTCTCGAGGAGCCGCAGGGCGGGGCCGGTGATGGGCTCGGCGGAACCGGGGGCGGCAAGGCCGGCCGGGGCCGCAGTGGCGGCAGGGGACGCAGCAGGCGCCCCCTTGCTCGCGCTGCCCGCCATCCCCTGCGATCCGGCTGTCGCGGGCCGCGCGCCCTGCAGTCCGTTCTCGAACAGCGCCCGCCACTCCGCAGGCACTGAGGCGGGATCCTTCAGAAATTCTTCGTACAGAGCCTGCGCAAAGCCCGCATTGACGGTCTCGAAGATACTTTCAAACACGGCGGGCGTGCGGGTTGGTGTCCATGCGCGCAGAACGTGCTGCGCAAGATAGTCCGCCCCTCATGGCAAGTCGAGTTCACGTCGTCGCTGGCGGTCCAACATCGGCCAGCGCCTGACCGATGTCGGGCAGTCTCTGCGAGGGAACACATGGGCATGTCCGGGGAGGTTGAGGACCTCAAGCGACAATTCGCCATGATCGTGGCGGACGCGAGGGCCCTCGCGGAGTCGCTGGACGAAGACGCGTTCAACCGCCAACCGGCTCCGGGTAGCTGGTCGCCTGCGCAGTGCATCGAGCATCTCAACATCACCGCCCGGAAGATGCTGCCCGGCTTGAAGGGGGCCGCGGAGGCCATACGTCAGCGGGGGACGCCGGCTTCCGCGCCCACTCGCCACGGCTGGCTCGTGGGCTGGCTGATCCGCGGCATGGAGCCTCCGCCGAAACGGCGTTTCAAGACCGGCGCGGCGTTCGTGCCGCCGAGCCGGCTGTCCAGGACGCAGGTCATGAACGACTTCATTGCGTTGCATCAGGAATTGGGGCGCATCCTGGATGGCCTGAGCGGCCTCGACCTGAACGGCGCGAAGCTGCAATCGCCGTTCTTCAAGTTGTTGCGTTACAAAGCGGGCTCCGCGTTCGCGCTGCACGCGGCGCACGACCGGCGGCACCTGTGGCAGGCGAGGGAGGCAGGGAGGCGGGTCGGCGGCGGTCATTGACGGGGTACTGACTCCCTCGAGCGCATCCTCGCTCACGCGCCAGCGCGGTGAGTCGGTCACGATCTCGCGGCGCTGACCATGGTACTCACTCCCCTCGGCGAAGCGGGCAAGACGGCGGGGCGGCCATGGTGCAAGGTCGCGCTGGTGGCGCCCGAAGTCGTCATCGTCTCATCGCATGACGGATCGTTATTTTCCGACCCGGAGTTGGACCCGACCGTTCGGAGGATTCGATGGTTGCCGTGCCTTCCACGATGTTGCCGCTCGGCACGCCGCTGCCGGCCTTCTCGCTGGTGAACGTGGTGGACGGGCGTCTCGTGTCGTCCGCCGATTTCGCCGGCGACCGCGCG
>DATMAW010000237.1:0-4449 GCA_035559715.1 Gemmatimonadales bacterium
GGATGCCGCGGCCGCCGCGGAGGCACGTTTCGACTCGATCCACCGGCGCGGGGAGGCGCCCGAGGACATGCCGACGGTCAGCCTGGACGGCGGGGAAACCGTCCACCTGCCGGCGCTCCTGGCGGCGAGCTTCGGCATCTCAAACAGCGAGGCGCGGCGGCTCATGGGACAGGGGGGAGTGCGCCTCGACGGCGAGGTGGTGGCAGGCGATGTCCTGGACGTTCCCGGCGATGATCTGCGCGGCAGGGTGCTGCAGCTCGGCAAGCGGCGCTTCGTGCGGATCGCGGAGTGACGCGGCTTCGCAGCCGTACCTCCGCGTCGAGAACGCCCGGCTGCTGAAGCGCAACCTCGCCGACAACGGGCTCAGCGCCGAGGTCGTGGAGGCTGCCGCCGGGCCCGTGGACGGCACCGGGAAGCTGGCGCGGTCGCGCTCCGGGGAGCCGCATGCCTACCGGATGAGCGAGGACGAGGGGGTTCCTGTCCGCGTCGCGGGCGTCGCCGGCATCCTCGATCGGCTCGAAGGGGAGCGGGTGAACGTGCTCAAGGTGGTTATCGAGGGCACCGAGGTCGAGGTGTTCACGGGGGACACGGGCTGGCTCGGTCGCGTGGATGCGGTTGTGATCGAGTTGCGTCCGTGGCTGCGCGACCCCGGTCCCGTGCCGGCCGCCGCACGGGACGCCGGCTTCGAGGTGGTGCCTGGCGGCAGGCCGGAGCTGTGCGCGTTCGTGCGTGGCTGACGCGGCCCGCTACACTGCCGCGTCCCGTGCGTGGCCGGGCTTGAACGAGCCCCCTCGCGCTGGCTATACTCGTTGGTCGCTCTTGAAGCGGCCCGCCCGGTGGGGAGAGTCCCTCCGCGCCCGGCGGACGCGGTGTTTGAAAACTGAGCAGCGCGCGACGGGATCCCAAGTCCCGTCGTGTCCAGGTTCGACCTGCCGGCGTTGTGAGGCGGAGCCCGTTAGGGCGAAGCCGATTCCAGCCGTCGTTGAGGCGGCTGATCTCAGCGCCCGGCAGACTGAATCAGAACCCCGTCATGCGTGTCGCCAGTGTGTATCAGGCGACGCGAAACGCATGACGACTCTCAGTCAAGACTCTTGCGACGCGGAGCCCGAAAGGGTGAAGCGGAGCCCCGGCGTTGTTGAGCCGGCTTATGCAGAGTTTTTCACGGAGAGTTTGATCCTGGCTCAGGACGAACGCTGGCGGCGTGCCTAACACATGCAAGTTGAGCGACGAACCAGGGCTTGCCCTGGGGCAAAGCAGCGAACGGGTGAGTAACACGTGGGTAACCTGCCCCGATGACCGGGACAACCCGAGGAAACTCGGGCTAATACCGGATGTGCTCGCCGGACATCAGTCCGGCGCGTAAAGGAAGCTTCGGCCTCCGCTTCGGGAGGGGCCCGCGGCCCATTAGCTAGTTGGTGAGGTAACGGCTCACCAAGGCCGCGATGGGTAGCTGGTCTGAGAGGACGATCAGCCACACTGGGACTGAGACACGGCCCAGACTCCTACGGGAGGCAGCAGTGGGGAATCTTGCGCAATGCGCGAAAGCGTGACGCAGCAACGCCGCGTGGGGGAAGAAGGCCTTCGGGTTGTAAACCCCTTTCAGGAGGGACGAAGGTTCGGCAGTGAATAGCTGTTCGGACTGACGGTACCTCCACAAGAAGCCCCGGCTAACTACGTGCCAGCAGCCGCGGTAATACGTAGGGGGCTAGCGTTGTCCGGAATCATTGGGCGTAAAGCGCGCGTAGGCGGCCCGGTAAGTCCGTTGTAAAAGTCAAAGGCTCAACCTTTGAAAGCCGATGGATACTGCCGGGCTAGAGTCCGGAAGAGGCGAGTAGAATTCCTGGTGTAGCGGTGGAATGCGCAGATATCAGGAGGAATACCCATAGCG
The DNA here is from genome assembly GCA_035559715.1 of Gemmatimonadales bacterium. Taxonomy (GTDB): domain Bacteria; phylum Gemmatimonadota; class Gemmatimonadetes; order Gemmatimonadales; family GWC2-71-9; genus JACQHC01. Next base: position 1,889 of record DATMAW010000237.1, read on the forward strand.
AAGGCAGCTCGCTGGGACGGTACTGACGCTGAGGCGCGAAAGCGTGGGGAGCGAACAGGATTGGAAGCATCTGGTCCTCGCCGGCGGTAACGCCGGCGTCTAAACCAGCTATATCGGCGAATCTCCTACCTGTTCTGTCCGACAACCACAGTTAGTGTGGTGCGATGTCGGCCAGGATGCACGAGGACAACGCCGAGGGAAGTCCGCAACGGACGACAGTTCTCTCGCAGGAACAGCGAGCGATACTGACTGGGACGTTGCTGGGCGACGGGTGTCTGGCCGAGCACGGCCGGTTCCATCGCCTGCACGTCAAGCACAAGGCAGCACATGCCGCTCTCGCTGAACGGAAATACCAGGCGTTCAGGGAGTTCATCACGACGGCGCCGCATCGCTTCGATCAGAAGCTCGGCGATCGTCGTTATCCGTGCGTCCAGTTTGCGACCAGGACGAGTCCCGTGCTCTCGGAGTGGCATGACCGCTTCTACCGAGGGCGCAGGAAGATCGTCCCGGCCGACATCGCTCGGGATCTCGATCCACTCGCATTGGCCGTGTGGCTGATGGATGACGGCGCCGCCGACTACGCCGGCGTCACGTTCCAGACACACAGCTTTGAGGGGAGCGAGGTCCGCCGGCTAGCGACGGCCCTGCGAGTGGAGTTCGACCTTCGGGTCGGCCTCCGGCAGAACCGTGGCGCCGCGATCATCTACGTATTCGCAGCCAGCCTTGAGCGGTTGCGGGCGATCGTGGCTCCGCACCTCCTGCCGGAGTTCAGCTACAAGCTGATTCCGCGCCGGTTGCGGACCCCGTAGAGACTATACGCTGGCCCCCGGCCGCTAGCCGGGGTGATGACATAGTCCGAGCTCGTCGGTAACGGCGAGAGGTCCATGGAAACATCGGCCCGCCGGGTCGCGGACCCGGTCAGTACCGCGCTAGGTCGCGGGAAAGTAACAGCACTGTAGATACCCTGGTAGTCCACGCCGTAAACGATGGGCACTAGGTGTGGGAGGTGTCGACTCCTCCCGTGCCGACGCTAACGCATTAAGTGCCCCGCCTGGGGAGTACGGCCGCAAGGCTAAAACTCAAAGGAATTGACGGGGACCCGCACAAGCAGCGGAGCATGTGGTTTAATTCGACGCAACGCGAAGAACCTTACCTGGGCTTGACATGTTGGTGACCGGTGTGGAAACACACCTTTCCTTCGGGACACCATCACAGGTGGTGCATGGCTGTCGTCAGCTCGTGTCGTGAGATGTTGGGTTAAGTCCCGCAACGAGCGCAACCCCTGTCCTATGTTGCCAGCATTAAGTTGGGGACTCATGGGATACTGCCGGTGACAAACCGGAGGAAGGTGGGGACGACGTCAAGTCATCATGCCCCTTATGTCCAGGGCTACACACGTGCTACATTGGCGCATACAGAGGGACGCAATGCCGCGAGGTGGAGCAAATCCCAAAAAGTGCGTCTCGGTTCGGATTGGAGGCTGAAACTCGCCTCCATGAAGGTGGAGTTGCTAGTAATCGCGGATCAGCAACGCCGCGGTGAATACGTTCCCGGGTCTTGTACACACCGCCCGTCACACCACGAAAGCAGGCAACACCCGAAGCCGGTGAGCTAACCCTCTGGGAGGCAGCCGTCGAAGGTGGGGCTTGTGATTGGGGTGAAGTCGTAAGCAAGTTGCGACCCGCACCGGTAACGGTGCGAGAATAACTCGGCTGTATGCTGGAAACTCCGAGTATCTCCCGCTACTAGCCGATCTATCCGGATCGGCAGTGACAATGCGGGGGTGCGGACAATCAGCAGGGAAGTCGTGGTTGCGCCTGACCAGGCGCGGCTGCTGACCCTTCAGAGACTACACGCCGAGCTCCTGGCGACCAGCGCTTCTGGTTGTCGGATGTACCTAGCAGGCGCCGCGCATGTGATGCGACCGTCAGCGCACGCCATGGGACGATCCGTTTCGGACAGAAGGATCGCTCGTGGCTCGAGGTGATCGGGTGGATTCTCGATCGGCTCGGCCGTCGCTGGTGGGCGTATCGCGAAGGCGCCGAGCGGGAGTTCTGGATCCTGGAGACCGGACGGGACATCGTTCCGTCTACGCTCGACCTCAGCTCGGATGAGCCCCGCGCGACGTATGCGCGTGGCTACTTCGACGCGGAGGGCGGCATCCCGCAGTCTCAAGAGGCTCGGTTCTATGTGCAGTTCGTGCAGAAGAATCGAGGCGACCTCGTCGAAGTGCGGAGCGCCATCGAGCGGCTCGGTCTCAGCTGCGGTCGGGTACACAACCCGAGCGCGAGCGTGGATCCAAACATGTGGCGGTTCTACGTCGCCGCGAAGTCACATCATGACTTCGCAGCACGCGTTGGATCGTGGCATCCGAGGAAGCGCAGTCTGCTCGAGGTCCGGTTCGGGCTCGAGCGACCAGGATGAAGATATAGTCCGCGCCGCGTGGCGACACGTGGAGCTACGTGAACAAGGTAGCCGTAGCGGAAGCTGCGGCTGGATCACCTCCTTTCTAGGGAGTTTCACGGCCCCGGCTATGCCGGACAAGGCCGAGGAGCGCCGGC
>DATMAW010000238.1:0-28546 GCA_035559715.1 Gemmatimonadales bacterium
CCCTCCAGCGCTGCGCGGTGAGCGGCGTCGAATACGGGAGTGAATCTCCAGGCCACGAATCCCTCGGTTGTCAAAGAGCGCCGTAGCACGGCGCGGTGGTGTAGGCTACCTTCGGCCCGACTCCAGGGCAACCGGAGATCCTGACCACCATGTCCGAGATTCTTGCGCAGACCTCCAAGTTGGTGTGGGGGCCGCCGATGCTCGTGTTCCTGGTCGGCACGGGTCTGTACCTCACGATTCGGCTCCGTTTCCTGCAATTCCGAAGACTGGGCCACGCGATGTGGCTCGCGTTCGTGAAGCGGCGCGAGTCGGATGCGGCCGGGGACATCTCGCACTTTCAGGCCCTGATGACCGCGCTGGCGGCGACGGTCGGGACCGGCAACATCGCGGGAGTGGCCACGGCCATCGCGTCCGGCGGCCCCGGCGCCCTGTTCTGGATGTGGGTGACCGGGCTTGTGGGGATGGCCACCAAGTTCTCGGAGGCCGTGCTCGCGGTGAAGTTCCGCGAGACCGATGAGCGCGGAGAGATGATCGGCGGCCCGATGTTCTACCTCTCGCGCGGGCTGCGTCATCGCAAGCTGGGCAAGGCTCTGGGGATCGTCTTTGCGCTGTTCGGCGCCGTGGCCGCGTTCGGGATCGGCAACATGGTGCAGTCCAACTCCGTGGCCGATGCCCTCGAGGCGAGTTTCGGTGTGTCCCGAGTCGTGTCCGGCACCGTCATGGCCGGACTCACTGCCCTGGTGATCCTCGGCGGCATTCGGTCCATTGGGCGGGTCACCTCGGTGCTCGTTCCCATCATGATCGTGTTCTACATGGCTGCCGGGCTCGTGGTCCTCCTGGTCAACTGGCGCGGCTTGCCGGACATCTTCCTTTACGTGCTCCGGGATGCGTTCAGTCCCGCGGCGCCGGTGGGCGGATTCCTCGGCGCCACGGTGCGTGAGGGCATCCAGTACGGCGTGGCGCGGGGCGTGTTCTCGAACGAGTCCGGATTGGGCTCCGCGGCGATCGCGGCGGCCGCGGCGCAGACGCGCCATCCCGTGACGCAAGCCCTGGTCTCGATGACGCAGACGTTTATTGACACGCTGATCGTGTGCTCGGTGACGGGGTTCGTGATCATCGCCACCGGTGCCTGGAAGTCCGGCGCCACGGGCGCGGAGCTTACCACCCAGGCGTTCAGTTCCGGATTACCGGGCCAATGGGGCGGAGCGATCGTGGCCGTCGGGCTCGCGCTGTTCGCGTATTCCACCATCCTGGGCTGGGCGTACTATGGTGAGAAGTGCGTGGAGTTCCTGGGCGGGCGCCGGTGGGTGATCCGACCGTATCGCGTCGCGTGGGTCGGCGCCGTGGTGGTCGGGGCCACGGTCTCGCTGCAAACCGTGTGGAGCCTCGCCGACGTCATGAACGGTGCGATGGCGATCCCCAACCTGGTGGGCCTGGTGGCGCTGGCGGGCGTCATCGTGGGCGAGGTGCGATCGTGGGATGCGGGCGCGAGCGTGACGTGAGCGGCGTCGCGGCGCGAGAAGGGCGGCGACGGTGACGGCGGAGTAGATTCGACGACGATGCCAGCCGCGGTTCTGATTCGTTGCGTCGGGTTCGGCCTGCTCGCGTTGAGCGTGGCAGCGGAGAGCAGGGGGCAGGATCGGGTTGGCGCTCGTGCACTGGGGGTGACCGTGGGCGTGTTGCCGCCCGGGCCACACAACGCCATCACCGACGTGGCCGGGGTTCGGGTCGGCCATGTAACCGTCGCGCGCGGCGATTCCATCAATACGGGCGTCACGGTCGTGCTTCCCCACCCGGGGAACGTGTTCCGTGACAAAGTCCCAGCCGCCGTGGTCGTGGGCAACGGGTTCGGGAAGCTCATGGGCTTCACGCAGGTTCAGGAGTTGGGCGAGCTGGAATCACCCGTCGTGCTGACCTGCACGTTGTGCGTTCCCCGCGCCGCCGACGCCACGCTCACCTATCTGATGTCGCTCCCCGGTAATGAATCGGTCCGGTCGATCAATGTCGTCGTCGGAGAGACGAACGACGGCCAGCTGAACGACATCCGGCGTCGCCCGATCACGGAGAGCGACGTGCTCCGGGCCATCGCAGAGGCCCGGGACGGACCGGTGGAACAGGGGAGCGTGGGGGCGGGACGGGGCACCGTGGCGTTCGGCTGGAAGGGCGGGATCGGGACATCCAGTCGCCGCCTGCCGGCGTCGCTTGGCGGCTGGACGGTCGGTGCGCTCGTACAGTCGAACTACGGCGGCGTGTTGACCATTCGCGGGGCGCCGGTGGGGCAGGAGCTTGGGCGCTACTACCTGAAGGACGCGGTGGAGGCCGGCGCGGATGGGTCCATCATGATCGTCGTTGCCACGGACGCGCCCTTGGAGCATCGCAACCTCGAACGACTCGCCCGCCGCGCGCTGGCGGGACTCGCGCGCACGGGGAGCTCGATGAGCAACGGGTCGGGGGACTACGTGATCGCGTTCAGCACCGTGCCGGTGTCGCGCCTCGCCGCCGCGGCCCCGCTCGGCAACGACGCGATGAGCCCACTGTTCGAGGCCGTGATCGAAGCCACGGAAGAAGCGATCTACAACTCCTTGTTCTTTGCCACGACCGTCCGTGGGATGCGTGGCACGGCGACGGCGCTGCCACTCGATTCCACGGTGCAGGTGCTCAAGCGATACGGAGTCATTCACCCATGAAGGCAACGCGTTCCGCAGCCGTTCTCGCGCTCGTCCTGTGGCCCGGCGTCGCGTTCGGTCAGCAGCGACCGCTCCGGGTCTTTATCTCCGCGGACATGGAAGGCGTGGCCGGCGTCGTGACGGGGGACCAGCTGGGTCCCGGCGGGTTCGAATACGAGCGATTTCGCCGCATCATGACGGCCGAGGTTCGAGCGGCCATCGACGGCGCGCGAGAGGCTGGCGCCACGGAGATCGTGATCGCCGACAGTCACGGCAACGGCGAGAACCTGTTGATTGATGAGTTGCCCGTAGACGTCACGATTGTGCGGTCCTGGCCCCGCCCGCTCATGATGATGCAGGGAATCGACAGCACGTTCCACGCCGCGGTGTTCATCGGCTATCATGCGAGCGTGGCCAATCCACTCGGCGTTCGAGCACATACCATCTCGTCGGCGCGGTTGCAGGACGTGCGCCTGAACGAGCGATCTGTGACCGAGGGCGCCCTCAATGCCGCCATCGCGGGGCACTACGGGGTTCCGGTGGTGATGGTCTCCGGCGACGACGCCGCGGTGGCCGAAGTCCGAGCGGCGGTGGGCGACATCGAAGGAGCCGTGGTGAAATGGAGCTACAGCTTCCATTCGGCCCGGACGCTCGTTCCCGAAGCCGCCGCGCGGCTGATTCGCGAGAAAACCACGGCGGGCGTGCGACGGCGGGCCGAGATCCGACCCTACGTCTTGCGCACTCCGGTCACGCTGGACGTGCGGTTCCGATTCTACCGGCCCGCGGAGATGCTGGCGTACCTGCCGATCGTGGAGCGCACCGACGCACACACGATCCGCTACGTGGGTCCGAATATCATCGCCGTCTCGAAGTTCATCGAATTCATCACCACATACGCCGTGAACCTGGAACCGTGAGCGAGCTATGACCGTGCGGCTCTCCAAGAATCTCGAACATCTCCGGCCCTCGGAGACGATGGCCATCAATCAGGAGACGCAGCGCCGGCGGGCGGCGGGGGAGGACGTGATCGATCTCTCCGCAGGAGAGCCGGACTTCGACACGCCACGGGCCGTAGCCGAAGCCGGCATTCGGGCCATCCAACAGGGCAAAACCAAGTATCCGCCCTCTGCCGGGATCCTGGACCTGCGGGCGGCAGCGGCGAAACATTTGTCGCTCTTGTCCGGCGGCCGGCCGGTCAACGCGGACAACATCGTGGTGTCCACCGGTGCCAAGCAGTCCATCTTCAACGCGTGCATGACGCTTTTCGGGCCCGGAGACCGCGTGCTCATTCCGTCTCCCGCCTGGGTCTCCTATCCGCAGATCGTCCATCTGGCCCGCGCGGAGCCCGTGATGGTTCCAGGCGACATCGAGTGGAGCCTCAAGGTGGACGTTCGGGCGCTCGCCAAGCACCGAGACGGGCGCACTGCGGGGCTGATTCTCTGCTCGCCGGTGAATCCCACGGGGGCCGTGTACACGCGGGCGGAGCTGAAGGCGATCGTGGACTGGACGCGGCAGCACGGACTGTGGTTGATCTCGGATGAGATCTACCGGCGCATCCACTATGGCTCGGGGCCCGCGCCATCGGTGCTCGATCTTCCCGACGATCAGCTCGACAAGACGGTCGTGATCTACGGCGCGTCGAAGGCGTACGCCATGACGGGGTGGCGGATTGGACTGGCGCTCGCGCCGGGGCCCGTGGCCAAGGCGATGTCCGCCCTTCAGACCCACGTGACGAGCGGGGCCAACCATCCCGCACAATGGGCGGCCGTGACGGCGTTCGGCGAGGAGCGGATCGAGGCGGACGTGGCGCACATGGTCGAGGCCTTCCGCAACCGCCGCGACATGGTCGTGCAGCACTTCCGGCGCCACCTGCCGGGCGTGGAATTCGTCGAGCCGCTGGGCGCGTTCTACTTCTTCTTCCGCGTGGATTCCTATTTCACACCGGGCGGCATCACGTCCGCCGCGCAGTTCTGCGAGCGGCTGATGGCGGACGAGGGCGTGGCGCTGGTACCGGGCGATGCGTTCGGCGACCCGCGCTGGGTGCGGCTGTCCTACGCGGCCTCCGAGCGAGACCTGAACGGCGCGCTGGAACGGATCGCGCGGTTCGCGCGTGCGCTGGAGGGGGCCACGGCGCCCGCGTAACGACCACTCGCTGGTCGCCTTCCGACACGGGGTCTATTATACCCGCGGTTCGGAGTCGCGATCGCACGTCCATCACCCCTGACGGAATCCTGCCATGGGACTGGCCGCTCAAGTCACCGCGTTGACGGGGCCTTTGCCGACGATCCGCTATCGTTGGGATCCCGAGACCGAGATCCTCTCCGGTCACCTCGAGGGTCTCGACGGCGGGCGGGGGCTCACGGGGTCGATCGAGCTCGAAGGCAAAGACGGTTCCTTCATCGTTCTGGACGTGGCCGATGGCGTCATGCGCGGCCTCGAGATCGTCGTGTGGCCCGAGACGGAAACCGCCGCCATCGTTCCTCCCGATGTCGTGCAGCAGGGACGGCTGCTCATTTCCACGCGGGTTTCGCAGCCCGGCATTGCGTCGGTCGAGCTCGAGACGCGGCTGCTGGCCCGGCGCAGTGAAGACGGTTCGACCATTCACGTTCGGGTCGGGGCAAGGCGAAAAGTCCAGGCCACGCGACTGGCCGATGGGTTGATCCTGGAGCTCGACCGGCGCGGGGACATTGCCGGGTTCTGGCTGCTCGGCGTTCCGCGGCTCGACGTTGCCGAGGCGCCGTGATGCGCGCGTCGCTCAGTCTGCTGCTTGTCTGCCTGGTGGCCCGCCCCGGAGCCGCCCAGGACGCGCGCCCGTTGCGGTATGCCCCGCGGACCGGGACCGTGGTTCACACGTTGTTCAACTCGCGGGTCAGCCTCGTCTACCGCGACGTGACGGGCGGTGTGACCGCGACGGACAGCGTGGTCGGCGAATACACCGCCCTCGGGGCCGTCGGCCAGCGGGTGATCGACGGGAGCACAACCCCGAGGGCGTTGGATGTCCGGTTGGATTCGCTGCGGACCCGGGCCCGGCTCGTCGGGCAGGCGTGGAAGGAGACGGCGCTCTCGGATTCGCTGCGGCCCACCATGCGCGTGATGGTGGACGAGCGACTGCGGTTGGGCCCGATGCCTCCGGCGGGTTCATCGCAGGTCGGTCTGGTCCGGTCCTTCGGGTGGATGGGCATCGAGTTCCCGGAGGAGGCGGTGGCGCCCGCGGGACGGTGGACCACCAGGGCCGTCGCGCGGCTGCCGCGGGAGTTGGCAGCGCTGCACGAGGTGGAGATGCCGGACTCACTGGACGTGATCCAGTCGGTGGTGCTCGACTCCATCTCGGCCCGCGGCACGGATACCCTGCTGTATTTCTCGTTTCAGGGCTCGATCGGCCCGAGCATGGTGCCGGGACGTGACGCGGGTGACACCGCCTCCGTCTCGCTGGCCGGCGCGCAGGCCGGCTCATTGATCTGGTCCACTGCGTGGCAGAGCTTTGTCAGTGGGGCCAGTCAGACCCGTGTTCGGGCGCGACTGCGCGTGGTGTCGGGGCGGGGCGGCCGAGAGGCCGAGCTTCTCTGGACGGTGACGACTCGGATCCAGGTTCGCATTTGAGCTGCGTGTGAGGCTCGCTCACCTCGCCGATCCCCACCTCGGCTTCCGGCAGTTCTACAGGCAAACTCCGCAGGGCACCAATCAGCGAGAAGCCGATGTCGCGGCGGCGTTCCGCAGCGCCATTGATGGCGTGATCGCCGCCCGCCCCGACGTGGTGCTGATCGCCGGCGACGTGTTTCACTCGGTCCGTCCCACGAATCCGGCAATCCTGGAGTCGTTCGCGCAGTTGCGTCGGGTGCGCCGGGCGCTGCCCGAGGCCCCGATCATTGTGATCGCGGGCAACCATGATACCCCACGGGCACTGGAGACCGGGGCGATTCTGCGCCTGTTCGAGGCGGTGCCCGACGTTCAGGTCGTGGTGCAGGAGCGCCGCAGACTCGAGTTTCCTCACCTCGATCTCTCGGTCCTGTGCGTACCGCACGCCGACGTGTCCCGCCAGCCGCGTGAGCCGTTCGTCCCCAGCCCCGGCGCTCGGTGGAACGTATTACTGCTGCACGGCGAGATCGCCGGTGTGATCCCGGGCGATCGGTCGTGGATGGAGTACGGCGGCGCCGTGGTGGAGCCTGCGGAGCTTCACGCCGAGGAGTGGAGCTACGTCGCGCTGGGGCACTATCACGTCGCCCGCCAATTACAGCCGAACGTGTGGTACGCCGGCTCGCTGGAGTACGTCAGTCCGAACCCGTGGGGCGAGCTGCGCGACGAGGAAGCGCAGGGCCGACGAGGGCAGAAAGGCTGGTTGCTCGTAGAGCTGGACCGTCCACCCCGCGTGGAGTTTCAGGCGGTGACGCTTGCTCGGAAGTTGATCGATCTCGCGCCGATCCACGGGGCCGGCCTCGCGCCCGGCGAGCTGGATCGCATGATCGCCGAGCACGTTGGCGGAGTTCCGGGTGGCATCGAGGGCCACGTCGTTCGCCAACTCGTGTGGGACGTGCCGCGCGCCGTGGCCCGAGACCTGAACTACGCTCAGATTCGCGAGTTCAAGGCGCGGGCGCTGCACTACCACTTGGACATTCGGCGCCCGCGGCCGGCGCGTGAAGTGGGGGTGGGCGCGCCGGGGCCGCGCCGCACGCTTGCCGAGATCGTGGTGGACTACCTCGGCCGGCGCCCGCTCGACGCGACCGTGGACCGCGCCCGGCTGGTGGCATTGGCGCGGCAGTATCTGGATCAGGTGGACGCCCGGGAGCGCGAGGCGTAGATGCGCATTCACCGCCTCAAGCTCCAGAACTTCCGGCAGCACGCCGATGCCGAGATCACGTTCGGCCAGGGGATCACGGCCATCATCGGACCGAACGGGGCGGGGAAGACGACGCTGCTGGAGGCGATTGCCTGGGCGTTCTATGGCATGCCGGCCGCACGTGGAAGCCGCGAGTCGTTGCGCTGGAATCGAGCCGCCGCGCGCGCGCCCGTCCGGGTCGAAGTTGAGTTCGCCCTCGGGGGTCACGACTACCGCATCTCACGCGCCCTGCATCTGGCGGAACTGTATCAGGACGCGCTCACGACGCCGCTCGTCTCGGGTCAACAGGAAGTGACGGCCCGCATGCAGCGCCTCTTGGGCATGACGCGGGAGGAGTTCTTCAACACGTACTTCACCGGCCAGAAAGAACTGGCCGTCATGGCGCAGATGGGAGCCGCCGATCGGGCGCGCTTTCTCTCACGCGTGCTGGGGTACGAGAAACTACGCGAGGCGCAGGACGTCTTGCGGGAGCGGCGGGCGACGCTGCGGGCCGAGCGCGTGGGATTGGAGCACGGACTGGGCGATGAGCGGGAGCTGGAGGCGGAGCGTCACGCCAGCCTCGAGCGACTAGAGGCTGCGACACGGGCGGTGGCGGGGGCGGAAGAGCAACGGGCCGCTGCCTTGGCCCTGCTGGCGGAGGCAGGGCCGGCTTGGACGCGCATGGTCGAGCTGCGCGAGTCGGTGCTGGCGCTGGACGGCGAGCGTCGTCTCGCCGAGCAGCACGTGGAAGAGGCCCGGCGGGAATTTCAGCGGCTGGATCGCGAGCTGGCAGAGGCGCTCGATGCGCGCACGCGACTCCGCTCGCTCGAGCCGACGCTCGCCCGCGCTGCCGCATTGCGGGTCGAGCTCGAGCGGCTCGATCGGGAAGCGTCCGCGGCGGGGCAGCGGCGGGCGCTGCTTGGCCGGCGCCGGGAGTTGGAGCTCCAGATCGAGCGGGCGCGGACGCGCCTGGCGGAGCGCAGCGGGGCGGAGGCCGAACGGCGGGCGGCGGAGGAGGCGGTTCAGGCCGCCCAGGAAGTCCTCCGCGCCGCCGAAGCGGAAGAAGAGCGCGTGCGCACGGCGTGGGTGCGTGATAGGCAGGATGCCGAGACCAAGCGCCAGGCGTTGTTGGATCAGTACCAGGACTTGCAGGGCCACCGAACGCGAATCACCAATGCGGGACCCGAGGGCGCCTGCCCCACCTGTCTCCGCCCGCTGGGGTCGGAGTACCAGAGTGTGCTCGACACCTTGACGCGACAGCTGGAGGAAATCGAGATCAACGGGAAGTTCTTCCGGCAGCGGATCAAGCAGCTTGCGGCTGAACCGCCGGAACTGCGCGATGTGCAGGCGCGCAAGGCGCAATTGGCCAGGGAATTCGAGGCGGCGGTGCAGCGGGCCGCGCGCGCCACTGAGCTGGATCGCGAACGCGCGGAGCTGGTGACCGAGCTTGCCGCGCTCGAGGCGCGAGGCGCCGCGATCGAGCGGGAGATCGCCGCGTTGCCCGAGAAGTATGATGTCGAGCGGCACGAGCGCATTCGGGCCGACCTCAAGGAGCTGGAGCCGGTTCAGGCGCAGGCCGCCGCGTTGCGGGTGAAGGCCGAGCGCGCCGAAGCCCTCGTGCTCGAGGCCGAACAGGCCGATCGCTCGCTCACCGAGCGCGAGGCGCGCTTGCGGGTGTTGGTGGAGACCATCGCGACGGCGGGCTTCAGCGAAGAAGCCTATGCCAGGGCCAGAGAGCGGTATCACGAGGCGGAGGGGGCGGTGCAGCAGGCCGAGCGCGAGCTGCTCATGGTCACCGGCGACCGCAAGGCGGCGGAGGCGGCATTGGAGAGCGTGGAGCGCCGCCGCAGGGAGCGCGAGGCCCGGACCGAGCGGCTCGAGGCGCTCAAGGTGGAGATCCGGCTGCACGACGAGCTGGACAAGGGGTTGCACGACCTTCGCACCGAGCTGAATCTCCGCATGCGGCCTGAGCTTTCGGAGGTGGCGTCGGCGTTGCTCGTGGATCTCACCGATGGGCGCTACGCGGAACTCGACCTCGACGAGGATTACCGCATCCTGGTCATGGAGGACGGGAGGGCCAAACCGGTCATTTCGGGAGGTGAGGAGGACATCGCGAATCTGGTGCTGCGGCTTGCGATCAGTCAGCTTGTGGCTGATCGAGCGGGGCAACCGCTCTCGCTTCTCGTGCTGGACGAGGTGTTCGGGAGTCTGGACGAGAGTCGGCGCGATCAGGTGTTGAACCTGCTGCGTCGTCTGGCCGACCGGTTCCCGCAGGTCGTCTTGATCACGCACATCGAGTCCATCCGCGATGGGGTGGACCGGGTTCTGCGCGTGACGTTCGATCCCAGTCGCGGGCACTCAGAGGTCACGGAGGAACAGGGAGGGCCGGCGCGTGAAACTGTGGCAGCCTGAGCCCGCGGTCCGGGGACCGGAGCCCGTGACCGAAGGGGATCTTGGCGCCCTCAACCGGCTGTTCTCCGACGCGTTCACCGACCGGTATCGGCGCGATGGCCTCGTGGGCGTGCGCGTGCCCCAGCTCAGCATCCAGGTGTGGCGTTACGCGCTGCGCGACGCGCAGGACGGCGCCATGCTGTGGCGGGACGAGAACGAAGAGATCGTCGCGTTCAACATCGCCCATCGCTCCGGCGCGGAAGGCTGGATGGGGCCGCTCGCGGTTCGGCCGGATCGACAGGGTCTGGGACTCGGGCGCGTCGTGGTCCAAACGGCCCTCGCGTGGCTGGAAGCGAAGCACGTCGAAACGATCGGGCTCGAGACCATGCCCCGCACGGTCGAGAACATCGGATTCTACAGCCGGCTCGGGTTCCTGCCGTCGTCCCTCACCATCACGCTGACGGGAGATGCGCGGGCGCGCGGGGGACGCATTCGTCTGGCGCGGTTGGGAGACATGGCGGATGCGGATCGCCGGAGCGCGGTGGACGCCTGTCGGGCTGCGCTCGCCGGGGCAGGGCTGGTGTCGGACTACGCGCGGGAACTCGAACTGACGCTGGCCCTCGCGCTCGGAGACGCGGTCATCCTGCTCCCCGAGGGGCCTGCGGCGGGGTTCGCGCTGTTTCACTCGGCCCCGCTTGCCGAAGGGCGGGCCGGCGATGAGTTGCGCGTGCTGAAGCTGTTCGCCCGCGGACCTCAGGAGTTCGAGCGCCTGGTCTCCGCACTCGAGGCGTCCGCCCACCGCCTGCGCGTGCGGCGCGTGACGATCCGGTGCCAGACATCATACCCGGGGGCGTATCAGGCCCTGGTGCGCCGCGGCTACCGGGTTCGCTGGACCGATCTCCGCATGTATCTCCAGGGTCACCCGGAACGGGCGCCGGCGGACGACGGGGTGTTGTTCAGCAACTGGGAGATCTGAGGCGACGCGACGCTCGCGTCAGCCGCCCTGCCGTGGGCGATCAGGGCCAACGATTGCCTTCACGAGCAAGACAACGCCAACGGCGAGCGGGACGTGCGCCCAGCCGCTTGGCCATGGTATGACGAACGCGAGGATGATCCACGCCACCAGCGACACCACGGCGCCGATCAATGCGGCGTTCATCGCCGGGCCCTGCACGCGTTTGCTTGACGGTCTTCCGAGCCCGCCCTATTATTGGCGCGGGCTGCGGGCGGAGAGTTCACGTTATTGAGCCAACAAGCTCGATAGCGCACCCGATTACGGTGGCAAATGTCACGCCCGATGGCGGGAAGGCAAATGTTACGGTGGGGGTGCGGTCTGTTCATGATCGGGCTTCAATAATCCTCTTCGTTCGCAACCCTTCGGCCGCTGGAGCGCGCGTCGCCCGGCGGCCGTTTGCTTGACGGCGGCGCGCAGCGAAAATACGCTCCCACCACCTTCACGCCAGAGATCCCATCGTGAGCACGCGTTCCGCACATCGGCGACGTCGAGGCGCCGTCGCATCGGCGTCGTCGTCTCCGCCATCGGATCGGCTGACACGGCTCGCTCGCAACCTGCTCGAATTGCTGGGCGAGGATCCCGACCGCGCCGGATTGCGCGCCACGCCGGAGCGCGTGAGCACGGCCTGGCGGTGGTTGACGCGGGGGTACGGACAGTCGCTCGGGGATGTGGTGGGGCAGGCCGTGTTCTCGGGCGATCATGACGGCATGGTCATGGTTCGTGATATCGAGCTGTATTCGCTGTGTGAGCACCACCTGCTGCCGTTTTTCGGCAAGGCGCACGTGGCGTATCTCCCCAAAGGGCGCCTGATCGGACTTTCCAAGATCTCCCGCATCGTGGACATGTACGCGCGGCGACTGCAGGTACAGGAGCGTCTGACGGACCAGATCGCTGACGCGTTGATGCAGGTGCTGACGCCCGACGGGGTGGGTGTGGTAATCGAGGCGAGTCACCTCTGCATGATGATGCGGGGCGTGGAAAAGCAACACTCCACTGCCGTCACCAGCGCCGTGCGCGGGCGGTTTCGGTCTGATGCGCGAACTCGCAACGAGTTCCTTCGCCTCGTGCACGGTGCGCGGACGACGGAGTGACCCAGGTTCGGCGTCGTGTTCATCGAATTGACTGAACACTTGAAGTGCCCCGCCTCGCACGACGAGATGCACCTCGTTCTCGTGCCGCATGGGATGGTCGGTCGGGTGGTCATACGCGGAACGGTGGGCTGTCCCGTGTGTCGGGTGGAGTACCCGGTGGAGAATGGCATTGTCCGCTTCGGGCCCGCGCCCGCGATGCCGGCGGGCCCGCCCCGCGATCCGGGGCTCGCGGAAGCGGTGCGCGCCCTCCTCGGCATCTCCAATCCGGGAGGCGTGGTGGGCCTCGTTGGGTCGGCCTGTGAACTCGGCGCACCGCTCGCCGGCCTCCTGGGCGGCGTGCACCTGGTGGGCATCAACCCGCCGGCTCAGGTCGAGCCGAGTCCCTCGCTCAGCCTGCTCGTGCACGGGACGTCACTGCCGCTGCGGAGCGCCGTGGCCCGGGGCGTCGTGCTTGGGGGCGAGTACGCGAGCGCTCCGTGGCTGGCGGAGGCCGTGCGGGTGCTGCTGGGAGGTCTCCGGCTCGTCGTGTTGCAATCTGCGGTGAACGCCCCGCCGGGCGTGACGCCGCTCGCGGCGGGCAAGGGACTGTGGGTGGGAGAGAAACGCCGCCGCTGAGTTCAGCGCTGGTAGGCCGCCTCGATCACATTCTGATACAGCTGCTCCACCGCCTTCCGTTTCACTTTCATGCTTGGAGTCAGCAAGCCGTTCTCGATGGTGAAATCCTGCGGAATCAACACGACCTTCTTCGGCATTTCGTGCGTTGCGAGATCCCGCATCGTGAGCATGACTTCACGCTCCACCTTCGCGACCACGTCCGGCAGCGACAGCAGGGTCTCGATCGAGTCCGCGTGAAGCCCGCGCTCCTGCGCGAAGCGGCGCACGGCGTCGGGGTTGGGCACCACCAGCAGGATCGGATACGGACGTCGGTCGCCGAGCAGGACGGAGTTCTGCACGAACGGGCTGGTCCGAGCCAGATTCTCCACCAGCTGCGGGGCAACGTATTTGCCGCCCGCTGTCTTGATGAGATCCTTCTTCCGGTCCGTGATGCGCAGGTACCCATCCTGGTCCAGCTCACCGACGTCACCCGTGTGGAACCAGCCGTCGCTATCGAGGACCTCGCTCGTTGCCTGCGGCCGGTTGTAATAGCCCGCCATCACGTTCGGCCCACGCACCAGGATTTCGCCGTCCGGCGCAATGCGGACGTCCACGCCTGCGATCGGCTTCCCGACGGAGCCCAGCCGCGGGGCTTCCAGCGAATTGAGCGTAACGACGGGCGAGGTCTCCGAGAGACCGTACCCTTCCAGCACGGGAAGCCGGGCGGCGAAGAAGAACGTGGCCACGTCCACGGGCAGCGGGGCGCTGCCCGACACGAAAAAGCGAATCCGGCCGCCGGTGCGCGCGCGGAGCTTGGCATACACGAGGCGATCCGCGAGTCGCCATTTGAATTCCAGGAGGCGTGGCACCGGTTTCCGGGCGAGGGTGCACTCGACCCACTGCCGCCCGACGCGCTGGGTCCAGAAGAAGATTCGGCGTTTGACCGCGCCGCCCCGCATGGCCGTGTCCACGACTTTGTTGTGAATCTTCTCGAACACCCGCGGGACGCCGATCACCACCGTGGGCCGGACCTCGAGCAGGTTCGAGGCGATCGTATCGATGCTCTCCGCGTAGCAGATGGTGGCGCCCGCGTGGAACATCGTGTAGTGGCCGC
The DNA here is from genome assembly GCA_035559715.1 of Gemmatimonadales bacterium. Taxonomy (GTDB): domain Bacteria; phylum Gemmatimonadota; class Gemmatimonadetes; order Gemmatimonadales; family GWC2-71-9; genus JACQHC01. Next base: position 13,685 of record DATMAW010000238.1, read on the forward strand.
CCATGCGCTCCAGGCTGTGGGATAGCGGCAGGAACGACAGGCAGGAGTCCTCCGGCGTGAGTCTGAGAACCCTGAGCGCCGCGACCACGTTGGACGTGAAGTTGCCGTGCGTCAGCATGACGCCCTTGGGCTCGCCCGTGGTGCCCGATGTGTAGATCAGGGTCGCGAGGTCCTCCGGTGCGGCGGCCAGCGCCTCCTCGCGGTATGCCGGGTACCGAGCCTCGGCCGCGGCGCCTCGTTGCAGGAAGTGCTGAAACGATTCAGCATCGGCGCCCTCGGCCACGTCGCTAAAGGCGATCACGTATTGGAGCGTGGGGACTTCCCCGCGGATCGCGGCCACCTTCGCGTATTGCTGCTGGTCCTCGATGAAGACCGCCCGCGCGCCGGAGTCGTTCAGGATGTAGGCGATCTGTTTGGCGGGCAGCGTGGCGTGCACCGCAACCCCCACGCACCGCGCCGCGAGACACGCGTAGTCGGTGATGGCCCACTCGGGGCGGTTCGCCGACAGAATGGCCACGCGATCGCCCGGTCCGAGCCCAAGCTCGCGCAACCCAACGGCCGCGTGATGGACGCGCCGCGCCAGCTCCTGGTGGGTGATGTCGCGCCACGCCCCGCCCGCCTTGTAGCGCAGCGCCGCGCGTTTCGTGCTAAAGCGCTCGACCGCGTCGAAGAACAGGTGATTGAGCGTCGGGGGCGCGCTCATGGTTGCACCACGATGACCCTCACGGGATCGCTGCGCAGATCCTCGTAAGCGGCCTGCACCCTCCCCGTGTCCGGAGCTTCTCCGATGATGCGGCCCGTCGCCGACTCCAGGCGGAACCCGACGACCCCGGTGTCAAGTATGCTCCAGACAATGGGTGCGCCCGGCACTGAATCTCCCGCGGCGTTGATCGCCCGAACGATGAGCCGCAGCGTATCGCCGACAACGACGATCCGGTTCGTGCCGCCCGCCAGCTCGAGGGCGATCACACGATCGGGATCGCCGAGGAGCGTGTGACACGCCGGAGCGACGGCCGCCCCGGCCGAGAGCGTCAGGACTCCTCGGAGACGCCGAGCGAGGCGAGAGAGGTGCGGGCGTGCTCGATCCATTTGGCGGCGTCCGGTCCCCGTGGCGGGCGGGCGAGGAACGCCCGCAGGTGGCCTGCGGCCTGATCGGCGTCTCCGCGATGGAGCAGCAGGAACGCGAGCCCGTAGTGAGCGCCCGCGAGCGTGTCGTCCAACTCCAGTGCGCGGCGGTAGTACCGAATCGCTTCGTCCGGCCGGTTCGTCTTGGTGAACGCGATGGCCATGTTCTGGAGCACGCGCGGATCGTTGGGGTGATCGCGCAGGGCGAGCCGGTACGACGTGAGCGCCGCCTCGTAGTCCCCCTGGCGCTCGAGCGCCAGAGCCTCGTTGAGGTAATCGAGTCGCTGAGGCCGCAGCTCGGGGCGTGCGCTTCGGCCGAAGAGGCGACTCCAGAAGCCCATATTGGCGCTCAAAATACCGTTGCTCCGGACCCGAGGCAACGCGCGCTGTTGTCACTCGTCGGGTGGCGGGGTATCATCAGGCGAGATGCTGCCTCCCCGCGCTGCCGTGCCCTCGGGTCGCGACGTCCTTGAAATCGACTGGGCGTTCTTCGGCGAATTGTGTCGTGCGCTGGCGTTTCGCATCGCGGGCGCATTCGATCCGGAGCTGGTGCTGGGCATCGCCAAGGCCGGCGTGATTCCGGGGGTCGTCGTGGCGAGCATCCTCCAGCGCGACTTCGCCTCCATGGGGGTAACGCGGCCCACGGCCGGGGTGCGTCCCACGCTCGTCACCGCCCCGCCACCCAGCGTGAAGGGCCGACGCGTGTTGATCGTGGACGAGACGTGCGACACGGGGGACACGCTCAAGCTCGCGCTGTCCGCCGTCCGCCGCGTCGGGCCGGCCGAGGTGCGCACGGCCGTGTCGTTCAAGACGGGACCGTACAGTCCCGACTTCTACGCGCTGGAAACCGGGAGCAAGATCATCCTCCCGTGGGACCGGGAGGTGTTGGTTCGCGGTGAGTTCGTGATGCGTCCGGAATACGCGGCGTGGCTGTCGGAGTCCGGCTCCGGCGCGCCGTCCAGCCTCAAGCGTTCAACGCCGACGCGTAATCCCGTCCCTCGCTGATCGCCTGATACACGGTGTCCAGCATGTCCGGCGCGCCGAGGAGGAACCGGCAGCGCCGGTGGTTGGCACTGCGGCACTCCACTTCCATGACGGCAATGGTGCAGTTGGCCAGCCGTCCCACGAATTCCCCGAGGAGGCCGGCGGAAAAATGACACGATGGGAACGAGGCTCCCCCCGCAGGGTCAGCCTCGGCCCAGTTCTCGGCGTCGAGCGCGAGCCCGCCCTTCCCCACGCGCTCGACGGCGAGCGTGCCCCACCCCGCGGCACCGAAGAAGTCCGACAACACCGTGCCCAGTGCCGCCGAGTCCAGCGCGCCGGGATCGCTCACGCCCGTCGTGGCGTGGAGCCAGCGCACGAAGCAGTCGTAGACCGCGGCGCCGCTCGCGTGCCCCGCTTCCTGCAGGCGGACGGCGGCCTGTTCACCCAGGTCCTGCGTCAACGTCTGCCGCAACGTGCTGAGCGCGCGGCGGCCAATCACGATGGTGTCGCCGTCGAGTTCAATGGGCATGGAATGGCCGGGCGGGAAGTGATGAGCGAAGTTAGGGTTTGCGCTTCACGCGGCGCAAGAGTTCCGCTTCGTCAATCACCGCGATGCCAAGGGACCGCGCGCGCTCGAGCTTGCTGCCGGGATCGGCGCCGGCGATGACGGCCGTCGTGTTCCTCGAGACGGACGATGCGACATGGCCTCCCGCCTCCTCAATCAGCGCCATGGCCTGCGCGCGCGACAGCGAGGGCAGAGTTCCGGTGATCACGTAGGTCTGCCCCGTGAGCGGCCCACCCTCGGCGCTGATCGGTTCCTTCATGTTCACGCCCAGCTTCTCTAGCCGGGAGACCAGTTTTCGGTTCGCGCTGTCGGCGAAGAAATGCGCCACCGCCTCGGCGATTGTGGGGCCGACTCCGTGCACCGCCCCGATGGCCTCCGGCGTTGCCGCCGCGAGCCCGGCCATGGTGCCGAAGTGCCGGGCGAGCAGACGGGCCACCTGGGCGCCGACGTGCCGAATACCGAGCGCGAACAGCACGGTGGAGAGCGTCCGATCCTTCGATGCATCAATCGCCGCGATGAGCTGGGCGGCCGATCTCTCGGCGAACCCTTCCAGCGTAAGCAGCTTCATCTGGTCGAGCTGCCTGCGATCGTACAGGTCGGCCACGTCCCGGATCAGGCCGGCGTCCAGCAGCGCGCGAACCCGCTCGTACCCGAGGCCGCGAATGTCCATCGCGTCACGTGAGGCGAAGTGCACGATGCCCTCGAGCACGCGACCGGGACACGAGACGTTGGGGCAGTAGACCATCACCTCGTCCGCCGGCCGCTCCACTTCTGAATTGCAGGCTGGACATCGCGTGGGGCGCTGGAACTTTCTCCTCCCGCGCGGCTTATCTCGCACCGGGCCGAGGATCTGAGGAATCACTTCACCGGCACGCGTGACCTCCACCCAGTCCCCCACCCGGATGTCCTTGGCCTCGATCAGATCGAAGTTGTGGAGCGTGGCATTCGAGACCGTTACGCCCGTGACCTCGACCGGCTCCAGCACCGCGTAGGGATTGAGCGCCCCGGTGCGACCCACGTTGACGCGGATATCCAGCAGCCGCGTCACCGCCACTTCGGGTGCGAACTTCCGCGCGATTGCCCACCGGGGCTCCCGGTCGCCGACGGTGCCGAGCTCCGAGTGGAGCGCGAGCTGGTTCACCTTCACCACCACGCCATCGGCCTCGTAGTCCAGGCCATCGAGCAGTTTCTCCAGTTCGGCGATGTCGCGGTTGGCCCGGGCCAGGTCGCTCGCCACGCGGTGATGCGGCTCAACCGGGAAGCCCCAGGTCCGTAACCCTTCGAGCACTTCGTGCTGCGTGCGGAACGGGAGGGTGCCCTCGATCGGCTCGACGTGGAAGCAGAAGATCCTGAGGCCTCGGTCTCGGGTTACGCGGGAGTCCAGCTGCCGGAGCGACCCGGCAGCCGCGTTGCGCGGGTTGGCGAACGGAGACTCGCCGCGCGCCTCACGCTCGCGGTTCAATTCCTCGAACCGCGACCTGGGGAGATACACCTCGCCCCGCACCTCCATGAGCGGCGGCCAGCCGGTTCCCTGGAGCCGTAACGGCAGGTCCAGCACGGTTCGCAGATTGGGCGTCACATCCTCGCCTTCCACGCCGTTGCCCCGCGTGGCTCCCACCGCGAGCACTCCGTCGCGATAGGTCAGGCTCACGGCGGCGCCGTCAATCTTGATCTCGAGCGCGTAGCCGGCGGCGGCCACTTCCGATACGATGCGCGCGTTCCGCTCCTCCCAGTCGACAAGGTCCTGCTCGGAAAAGGCGTTGGCGAGCGACAGCATGGGAACCGCATGGCGGTGCTTGCGGAACTGCTGGGCCGGTTCGGCGCCGACGCGATGCGTTGGGGAATCGGGCGTCTTCAGCTCGGGGTGCGCGGCCTCGAGCTGTTGCAGCTCGCGGAAAAGGCGGTCGTACTCGGCGTCGGACATCTCCGGCGCGTCGAGCACGTAGTAGGCGTACGAGGCGCGGTTCAGGATCCGCCGGAGCTCGGCGGCACGGACCGCCGGACCCTTCGCCCCGCCGCTCCTGGCGGCGCTCAGCGGCCCTTGCCCTCCTCGGCGATCACCGTCATGGCGATCTCCACCAGACGATCCAGTTCTTCAACGGAGGACTGCGCCACTTGCTCGCCCGCCCCGGTGGCCGGGTCGCGCTGCGCGTAGGAGTCGAGCAGCCGCTTGAGGAATCCCACCAGGGCCGCCCGCTCGCGATCCGTGCGCGCCTGATCCTCGCTGCCGTGCGCCCGGCGCGAGGCGAGCCGTTCGTATCGGTAGGCGTTCCGCAGCGCCTTGGCCGTGAGGCTGCCGATCACCTGCGTGAACTTGATGTCGCCTTCCGAAAACGACGGCCCATCCCGGTACGACCGCAGGAAGATGGCGCCGATCGCCACCCCCCTCCACGTGATCGGCACGACCGTGATGCTCTGCACCCGCCGGTTGATCAGCGTCCCTTTGATGTGCTTGAGATTCGGGTCGGCCGACGCGTCCGGAATGAACACCGTTTCTCCGGACTGAAGAGCGCGCTTGAGCTCGGGATACCGCTCCAGGTCCACCACATAGTTCCGGATACTCGGGTCTTCGTAGGAGGCGACCAGCCGCGCCGTCCGCCCGCCGCGCTCGGCGAGGAAGATGGAGCAGCGATCCAGCCCGAACGATTCCCCGAGCTTGCGGGTGATGGTCTGGAGGATGTCTACAAACTGGAGCGACCCCGAGATCTCCTCGAGAATCTCGATGGTCGCGAGGAGATGCTTGCGCTCCTGCTCGAGCTCGCGCACGCGCGCTTCGAGCCGGGCGGCGTCGGCGGATGCCGTTTGGGTGTCGCTCATGGCGACGGAGTTTGTCGGCCTCGACGGAGGCGCGTCAAGGCGCTACAATGGCGGCCATGACACGCTGGCTCGCACTGTTGCTCGCGATCGGCACCTCCGCCGGCGCCCAGCAATCCGTTCCACCGGTCATAATCCCCCCGGCGCCGGAGCCGGTGCCGGAGCTGCCGGGGCAGGGGCGTCCCGTGGACACCGCCGCGACGCGGGCGCGCCGTGAGCGTCTGGCCGCGAGAGCGGGGCAGGGCATCGTCGTCGTGCGGTCGGCGCCATCGCGCGATCTCGAGTCCGAAGTGCTTCAGGACAACGACTTCCGGCAAGACGACGATTTCTTCTACCTCACCGGTCTCGAGACGCCGGACGCCTGGCTCGTCATGGTCTCGGGCCGTGGCGGCGTCGAAACACGGCTCTTCCTCCCGCCGCGCCAGCCGGATCAGGAGCGATGGACAGGCCTGAGGCTCGGTCCCGGTCCCGACGCCGTGCGGCTGAGCGGGATCCGCTTCGTGCACGACGTGGCACTGCTCGACTCGATCACGGGCGTGGTGGCGCAGCAGGTGGCCGGCCCCGTCCACACGCTCAGGCGATACTCGGATGCGCCGCCCTCGCTGCCGAGTGCGCTCGATGGCCGACCCGTGCGCGACATCGAGCCGCTGCTCGACTCCCTGCGCGTGGTGAAGGACGCCGCCGAGGTCGCCGCGCTCCGTCGGGCGATCGCCATCACGGCCGAGGCGCTGCGCGCCGCCATGCGCGCCGCGCGGCCCGGGATGATGGAGTACCAGCTGGAAGCGATCATCGAATTCACCTTTCGCCACAACGGCGCCGACCGTGTGGGCTTCCCGTCCATCGTGGGCAGCGGCCCCAACTCGACCACGTTGCATTACGACGTGAACCGTCGCCGTATCCAGGAAGGCGATCTCGTGGTGATGGACGTTGGGGCCGAGTACGCGCAGTACACGGCCGATGTGACGCGCACCATTCCCGCGAGCGGGCGCTTCACGCCGCGGCAACGGGCCCTCTACGACCTGGTGCTGGCGAGCCAGCAGGCCGCGCTGGACCTCGCGCGTCCCGGCGTGACGATTCGCCAGCTCACGCAAGCGGCGCGCGCGTACATGCAGGCGCACAGCGGCGACCTTTGTGCGCCGCGGAACTGCGTGGAGTACTTTGTGCACGGGCTGAGTCACTGGCTGGGGATGCGGGTGCACGATGTCGGAGACTACCGCATGCCGCTCGAGCCCGGCATGGTGCTCACGGTGGAACCAGGGATCTACATTCCCGAAGAACAGCTCGGTGTCCGCATCGAAGACGACATTCTGATTACCGCGGACGGCTACGAGTTGCTGTCGGCCGCCGCGCCGCGCCGGGCAGCAGACGTCGAGGCACTCATGCACGAGGGAGCGAGGGCCGCGCCGCCGGTCCCGGGAGGGTCACGATGATAGGCGATCGCGAACAGGCAGACGAAGACGACGTAGCGCTGGCGGAAGACGATCTTCCCCGGGGCGACGGCTCGACGGGGACCATTGGTTTCCTCGGCGGGCTGGTGCTCGGCGCCCTGATCGGCGCGGGGATCGCGTTGCTTGTGGCGCCGGAGAGCGGCTCGGAAATGCGGCGCCGGCTCCGGCGGCGCTGGAGGAAGACGCGCGACGATGCCCGCCGCGGGCTGCGCCGCATGAAACGCGACATTGCGCGCGAGGCTCGCCGCCGGCGCCGGTGGCTGGAGCGCGTGGGGACGCCGGAGTCCGAGACGTAACCCTGCGGGCGGTCGCGCCGCTCGCGAGCAACGCCAAGCAGGTGGCGCGCCTCATCCTTGTTGACGGCGTCCATGACATCGGTGTCCGGCAACGTGAGGATCCGCTCGAGCTGTTCCGTGGCGTCCTCGATCCGATCGCGGTCGAGATAGATCCGCGCCAATTCCAGCCGGTGGAAGATGAACCCGGGTCGTAGCTCCACCGCCCGTTCGAGGTGCACCATCGCTGAATCCCAGTCCGCCCGGCCCAGGAACCCGCCGCCAAGGAAGATCTTCGCCAGCGTTCGGGTGAAGCCCGACAGCCGCTTCACCTCAGCGTGCCAGGCGCCGAGCACGTGATGGGCGCCGTCGTGATCCGGGTTGAGGGCGAGTGCCCGCGCGGCCTCAGTATAGATCAGCCGGCCGTACCGCACGCGCTCCTTCCCGCGCTTGGTTCGCGACAGTCTTCCCACGGCCTGTGCCAGCATGAAGTGCGCGTCGGCATCCAGCGAATCGGCGGCGACGGCCCGCTCGGCGTAGCGCCGAGCGACGAGGTAGAGGCTGTCGCGCGTCGCGCGATGAGCGTCGTCGGTGAGTTGCCGCGCGACGTCAATCGCGGCGCCCGCGGCTTTCCACAGGGCGAGAACCGAGGTCGAGTCGGCGGCGGCGGCGGCTTCGTATCGGGCGAGAGCGGCGCGGACGTCGAACACCGCGGCAAGGCTGTCGCCGGTCGCGATCAGCTCGACGGGTGTTTGCGCCGCGGTGGCCCTGGCGCACAGGGTGAAGCACAGGACGAGCGTGAGCGCGGTGGAGGAGTGCGATCGCATGGCGCCCGAGGGACGCGCTAATGTGGGCCGGCCCGCTGATCGAACGCAAGCGCGACGGCGCCGCGCTGACGCCCGAGGAGTGGCGCGAGTTGATCTCTGCCTACACGGCCGGCCGCGTGCCCGACTACCAGATGGCCGCACTCCTCATGGCCGTGTATCTCAACGGCCTCGAGCCGGAGGAGACGGCGGCGCTCACCGGCGCCATGCTCGATTCCGGGGAGCGCTTGCGGTTCGATCACCTGAAGATCCGCTGCGTGGACAAGCACTCGACGGGCGGGGTCGGCGACAAGGTGTCGCTGATCCTCGCGCCCCTGGTGGCGAGTTGCGGCGTCGCGGTCCCGATGATCTCCGGGCGGGCGCTGGGACACACGGGGGGAACGCTCGACAAGCTGGAGGCCATTCCCGGTTTTCGCACGGCGTTGTCGCCCTCCGAGGTACAGCGGCAGGTGGAGTCGCTGGGCTGCGCCATGATCGGCCAGAGCGCCGACATCGCGCCGGCGGATCGGAAGCTCTACGCGCTACGTGACGCGACGAGCACGGTGGAGAGCATTCCATTGATCGCCGCGAGCATCATGTCCAAGAAACTGGCGGAAGGCATTGCCGGGCTGGTGCTCGATATCAAGCGTGGCAGCGGCGCATTTCTGCCCGATCTCGACGACGAGCTGGAACTGGCCCGCACCATGATTCAGCTCGGCGAGGATCACGGCTGTCGGACCGTGGCGCTGCTCACGGCCATGGATCGGCCGCTGGGCAGTGCGTGCGGCGTGGCCCTGGAAACGGAGGAGGCGATCGCGGGGTTGAAGGGCGAGGCGCCGGCCGATCTCATGGAGGTCACCTACGCCCTCGGCGTGGAGATGCTGCTGCTCGGCGGTGTGGCGACGGCGGCCTCCGATGCCCGAGCCATGCTGGTCGAGGCGATTCGATCGGGCCGGGCGGCGGATCGCTTTCGCACGGTAATCGCGGCGCAGGGCGGGAACCCCGCGGTGCTGGACGATCCCGGCCTGTTACCTCAGGCGCGCGACGTCGCCACCTATGCCGCGCCGCGTGCCGGCCACGTCGCGTCCGTCGAGCCGCGCGTCATCGGCAAGGCGATCGTTGAGATGGGCGGCGGCCGGCGCACCATGGACGACGCGATCAACCCGGCCGTGGGATTTGTGATTGCGATCCGGCCGGGTGATGTGGTGGAAGCGGGGCAGCCGCTGGGGTCCATCTACGCCGGAGACGCCGAGGGCATTCGAGTGGGTGTTGCCGCCCTGAATCGTGCGGTGCGAATCGTGGCGGAACCGCCGCCGCCGCCGTTACCCCTGATCTCGCATCGTGTCACGCGAAGCGGGGTGGAGACGCTGGGCTAAGCGGACGGCTCACGAGCGACTGCCCTGCGGCGACCTCGCGGCGGACATCCAGAACTCCGCGATCCGCCTTGCCAGTTCATCCCGGACCTTCCGGAACTCCGCGAGCCGCTCCTCCTCGGTCCCCGTGAATCTCGCGGGGTCGGGCAGCGGCCAGTGCAGCTTCCTCGTGGTCGCGGGAACCACGGGACACACCTCTTCGGCACACAGCGTGATCACGACGTCGGCATCGGCATAGGGGACCTCGTCGAGCCCCTTCGAGCGATGCTGCGAGATGTCAATCCCCACTTCGCCGAGCGCCGCAACCGCGAGATGACTCAGCGTCCCGGGGTTCGAACCTGCGCTGCAGACGGTCCAGCCCGGCGGGGCGCTGGCGCGCGCCAGCCCTTCGGCCATCTGACTGCGAGCGGAATTGGCGACGCAGAGAAACAGAAGCGTGCGGCGCTCCCGGGTCACAGTTCGTCCAGGATGTCCCCGCCGCCCCGGCGCACCAGCACGAGAATGGCGGCCTGCGGCACCACGAGGTAGCGCTTCCCTTCGAAGGTGATCTCCACCGCCGCCTTGCGGAAGAACAACGCGTAGTCGCCCGGCTGGGCCTGCATGGGGACGTAGCGTGTTTCGCGCGCCTGGATCTTCCACGGCTCGTCGTCGAGCTGGGCGGGCTCCGGAAACGGCGTGCCCGGCCCCGTGGCCACGATGCGGCCGCTCTGCACCGCCTGATGATCCATGGCGGTGGGAGGCAGATAGAGCCCGACCGTGGTGCGCTCCTCGCCCTCCTCCGGGGCGATCAACACCCGGTCGCCCACGACGATCAGTCGCTTGGATGGCTCGGCCATACGGGGAATGATAGGTGGGGGGTGGTGGCGAGCGCGAATCGGCCGGCTGCGCCACGGCCGTCGGCAAGCGACCGAGCGGATGCGCTCACCGCAGCGGCGCCGGGGCGCGAGTCGCGCAGATCGTCAGCCAGCTGGTGATCGGCTCGGCCCACAGGCGTCGCGAAGGTGAGTGCATCCGCTCGGGTTGCTCCGTCCATGGCTCCATTTCCCGGCCTACCGGCCCGAACCCGAACTCACGCGCGGCGTGTCCTTCTTCGCCCACCGCTCGAACCAGCTCCTGAGGTAGAGCTGCGTGCGCATGAAGTTGGAGGGCCTGCTCGTCGTGCCGTGCCACTCCTCCTTGAACCGGATCATCGCGGTGGGGACCTTGCGCAGCTTCAGCGCCTGATAGAACTCCTCCGTCTGCGGAATCGGCGTTCGCAGATCCAGCTCGCCCGTCATGAGCATCGTGGGCGTGGTCACGTTCCCCACGTACATGAGCGGCGACCGACGCAGATGCTCGGACGGGTCCTCCCATGGCAGCTTCGCGAAGTTGCGGTACCACGAGGGACCATCCGTCGTGCCGACGAACGAGAGCCAGTTCGTCACCGGGCAGTTGGACGAGGCCGCCGTGAACCGATTGGTGTGTCCCACGATCCAGGCCGTGAGCACGCCGCCGCCCGAGCAGCCGTAGACGAAGAGATTGCGCTCGTCGATGTAGCCCCGGCGGATCACCTCGTCCACGCCGGCCATGAGGTCGTCGAAATCCTTGCTGGGATAGGCGAACTTGATGGCATTGCCGAACGCGCTGCCGTATCCCGTGCTGCCGCGCGGGTTGGTGTACAGCACCACGTAGCCGTTGGCCGCGTGCTCCTGCCAGCCGAAGTTGAACGCCCCGTTGTACATGCTGTGCGGCCCGCCATGAATCGTGAGGATCAGCGGATACTTCTTCGTGGCGTCGAAGTCCGGCGGCTTGACGATCCACCCTTGAATCCGGTAGTCGTCCACCGACCTGTACCAGATCTCTTCCACCTCTCCCAGTTTCTTGCCGGCGAGCACGTCGCCGTTCACGTCGGTGAGCCTGGCGAACTGCGGCCGCCGTACATCGAACGACACGATGTCGCCGGGTTCGTGGGCAGCGGCCAGGGTGCCCACGGCGATTCCGCGGGAACTCATGCTGGACAGGCTCAGCACGTGCTTGCCCTCGGTGATTCTCCGGGCCGGGCCCGACAGCGGCGCGAAGTACAGATTGGCGTATCCCTGATCTTCCGCCGTGAAGTACACGCCACCGTTGTCCGCCGCCCACCTGACGTTCTGTGGCGAGCGATCCAATCCCGCGGCGATCTCGCGGGGACTCGAGCCGTCGGCGTTCATCACGTACAGCCGGTTTGCGATGTACGTGTCGTCGGTGAAATCATAGCCGGTGTAGGCAACGAGCCTCCCATCCGGCGACACCACGGGGTTTCCGTCGGGGCCCCTGCGGTTCGTGAGCTGGCGGATCTCTCCGCTCGCCACCGTCACCGCGTAGATCTCAGATTCCCGCCAGGCGTACTCGGCCTCGTCGGCGCGGAGTCCCGAGAACAGAATTCGCGAGCCGTCCGGCGTCCACTCAGGTTGGCCGTGATTCCAGTCGCCGTCGGTCAACTGCCGCGGCGTGCCGCCTGTGGCAGGCACGACGAACAGGTGGCGATACCCGTCGTCGGTGAACCCTTCACGGTCCTGCCGGTAGTCGAGGCGGCTGACGATCTTGGGGTCCGGCGTCCACTTGGCGCCGTCCGGCCGCGAGGGGAGCCGGATCGCCCAGCGCTCTTCCTTGGGCACCAGCATGCTGAAGGCGATGCTCCGTCCGTCAGGCGCCCACGCGATGCCGCCCGGGCTCTTCTCCACGCGGGTGATTTGCGTGACCGCGCCTTCGGCATCCATCCAGCGCACGAAGATCTGCGTGCCGCGGGGCTCACCGTCGGCCAGGTAGGCGATTCTGGTGCCGTCAGGCGACCAGCGGGGCGAGGAGCCGTCCACCAGCTTCCGCTGCCGCGAGCCGTCGGCGTTCATGATCCAGACCGAGGACTCCCAGCGATCGTTGACCTTGTCCACCCAGCGGCGGGTGAAGATGATCTGCGATCCGTCGGGCGAGATCTGCGGATCTTGAACCTGTTCCCACTCGAGGTACAGGTCGAGCGTCAGGCGATCGGATCTCTCCTGTGCGCCGACCGAGGGCGACAGCGAAACAACGAGGACGGTGACGAGAGGGACGATGCTCTTGATCGGGATACGGTGCGTCATGCGGTGCTCCTGGAACGGTGGCCGTCTCAAAGTTGGCTTGCCGCGGCGGACGCTGCCAGAGGGCGCGCCGCACCCGCATGGCAACACCGTCCGAGGCTTCCGTCGCGCCGGCCCACCAACGCCTCGCCGAACCGTGTCTCACCGGTGTTGCCTGGCTCTATTGTTATGACTATCATGGTCACATGATAAAGACTACATCAGTATCATCCCTCAAGGCGCGCCTCAGCGCGTTCCTGGAGATCGTCCGTCGGGGAGACGAGGTGCTGGTCACCGATCGCGGGCGTCCCATCGCCCGGCTCGTGCCGGTGACCGGCGCGCCGTCAATGAAAGGGCGCCTGGAGGAGTTGATCCGCAGCGGGCGTCTGCGCGCGCCGCGCGCGAAACTCCCGAAGGACTTCTGGAGCCGCAAGCATCCGGCGGACCCGAAGGGACAGGGGTTGGCCGCGCTCCTCGCCGAGCGGGAATCTGGCTGGTGAGATTCTGGGACTCTTCCGCACTGGTGCCGCTGGTCCTGCGGCAGCCGCGGACCAGCGAGGCGCGGCGGTTGCTCGATGAGGACGATGAGTTGGTGGTGTGGTGGGGCAGCGTCATCGAGTGCGCCTCGGCCGTCGCCCGCCTACATCGCGACGGCCGGCTCAGCTCCTCCGCTGAACGGGATGCTCGACGGTTGCTGGAGGCGCTTCGCGGGAGCTGGTTCGAAGTCCAACCGGCGGACGCCGTGCGTGAGCAGGCCATGCGGCTGCTCCGTGTGCACCCGCTGCGTACCGCCGATGCGCTCCAGCTGGCAGCCGCGCTGGAGTGGGCGGGGGCGCCGCCCGACGCGGCCTTCGTGACGTTCGATGACCGGTTGCGCGAGGCGGCTGTGCGGGAAGGCTTCTCGGCTTGAGTGCGACTTTCGACCGTCAGTGAGAGCAACACTCCCCTCGTAACCGCCGCGTGACTCCTGATATGACTTCCGCCGGTCTGTCGCCGCCCTTCACGCCGCACGGCTTCAAGGCGGAGCTGGCCGCCATGGTCCGGCTCGCGCTGCCCATTGTGGTCGTCCAACTGTCCCAAATGATGCTCGGCGTGGTGGACACGTTAATGATCGGCCGGGTGTCGCCCGAGGCGCTGGCGGCCATTGCGCTCGCCAACCTGTACGTGTTCGGCGCCGTCATCTTCGGCATGGGTGCGCTGATGGGACTGGACCCGGTGGTGGCACAATCGGCCGGGGCGGGAGACGACGCGGCGGTGAGCCGCGGCGTGCAGCGCGGGTTGCTGCTCGCGGTGGGACTCAGCGTGCTGGCCTCCGTGCTTCTCCTCCCCGCGCGTCCCGTGATGCTGTGGCTGCGCCAGCCGCCGGTGGTCGCTGACATGGCTGCCAAATACGTCGAGATCTTCATTGTCGGTGTCCTACCCTTCTTCGGATTCACGGCGCTGCGGCAAAGTCTCCAGGCCCTCAAACGCCTGGCCCCCATCGTGTGGGCGAGCCTCATTGCCAACCTGGCCAACGTGGGACTGAACTACGTGCTGATCTTCGGCAAGCTGGGTTTCCCCGCCATGGGCGTCTCGGGCGCCGCCTGGGCCACGGGCATCTGCCGCTGGTTCATGCTGGGAATCCTGGCGGCAATGGCTTGGCGGGAAATCCGCCCGCACCTGCGGCCGTGGCGCCTGCAGGGCGTCGAGTGGACGCCGCTCAAGCGCATGCTGGCCATTGGCGCGCCGATCGGGGTTCAGATGCAGCTCGAATACGGCGTATTCGCCGTGGTGGGCATCATGATGGGCTGGTTGGGCACGGTGGAGCTGGCCGCGCACCAGGTGGCGCTGAACCTGGCATCGCTCACGTTCATGGTGCCGCTGGGTGTGTCCGCCGCCGCGGCGGTGCTGGTGGGGCACGCCGTGGGCCGGGGAGATGCGCCCGAGGCCCGTCGCGCGGCGGCGGCGGCGCTATTCTGCGGCGTGGGATTCATGGTGGCGAGTGCCGCGCTGATGCTCACAGCGCCGGGGTTCCTGGCCGGGGTCTACACGTCGCAGACACCGGTGGCCGCCATGGCCGCGACACTGATCCCCATCGCTGGCGTGTTCCAGGTGTTCGACGGGACGCAGGTGGTTTCGATTGGGATCCTGCGTGGTGTGGCCGATACCCGAACACCCATGATCGTGAACATCCTGGGCTACTGGGTCGTGGCCATACCACTGAGCGCCGCGCTGGGATTCGCCGCCGGGCTGGGCCCGCGCGGCCTGTGGTGGGGGCTCACCGCGGGATTGATCCTGGTGGCCCTGGTGCTCGTGGCGCGGGTGCGGAGCCGGTTGGGCGGCGAGATCAAACGCGTGGTGATTGATCGAGACGTGGCGGTGGCGTGAGCGCCCGGCGATGCACCACCGTCCGACGGCCGCCCTC
>DATMAW010000239.1:0-4194 GCA_035559715.1 Gemmatimonadales bacterium
GACGGCCGCCTCACCCTCGATGCGCTGTCCGAGGTGCTCGGCACCCCCATCGCTCACGAAGACATCAGCACGGTGGGTGGCTTGATCTATGCGGAACTGGGACATGTCCCCACCGCCGGGGAGACGGTCACGATTGGCGAATATCGCGTCGTGGTGGAACAGGTCGTCCGCCGGCGCATCCGGCGAGTGTGCATTGAACGTTTGCCTGAGGCGCCTGCGGCAGACGGCGCCGCGGCGGCGGAGCCGCCCGCACCGTGATCCGGATCTGGTTGATCGTGGCGGCCGGTGTGCTCTTGGCAGGCGTTGGAACCGCCGTGGGCATGGGGGCGGCCGCGATGAGCCGGCTCGAACTCACCCGCTGGGTGTCCCAGCGCCTGCGCGGCTCCGGCGCCACGGGCTCGCTGTGGGCGGCAAGCGGGCGCGTGCTGGGAACGGCAAGCGCCGCCGCCACGGTCGGTACACTCGTCGCCGCCGTCGGCATTGCCGCCCTGGCCAACCCGCTACCGCCGGTGACGTTCGGCGTCGTTGTGGTGCTGGTGACCGTGCCTGCCGTTGCGGTGTTGACGTACGCCGTACCCCGGGCGGTCGCGAGCCGCTGGCCCGAGCCAATCGTGCGGATCACGGCCCCGTGGTCGGAACGGCTGGGGCGCTGGCTGTCGCCGCTGCTCCCTCCCGCGCCGGATACCCCGCAGGCCGGTCTCGCATCCGTCATCCGCTCCGGCGGTGGCGAGGACGTGTTCGAACCCGACGAACTGACGGTTCTGTCGGGCCTGTTCGCGTTCACCGAACGTCCCGTGCGAGACGTCATGACGGCTCGAACCGATATCGTCGCCGTGAGCGAAGGCACGCCGCCGGCCGAGGTGGCGCGCCGGTTCGCAGACTCGGGGTACTCGCGCCTGCCCGTGTACCGCGATTCGCCCGACAACATCACGGGATTCTACTACGTGTTCGACCTGCTCAATGTCCGGCCCGGCGGCGAACTTCGCCTGCGCCCCGTCACCTCCGTGCCGGCATCGAAGAAATGCGCCGATCTCCTGTTTGAGGCTCAGCGGGAACGGCGCCAGGTGGCCGTGGTGCTCGATGAGTTTGGGGGCACGGCGGGGCTCGTGACGTTCGAGGACCTGCTCGCGGCGCTGGTCGAAGAGATTTTCCCGGGCGGCGAGGAGGGCATCACCCACCCGGGCGACGTGCCGCTCCTCGAGGTTGAGGGGACCACGCCCGCCGCTGAGGTCGCCGCGCGATTCAACGTCACATTCCCCGCGGGGACGGACACGATCGGCTGGTTGCTCACCCGGCTGGCGGGTCGCATTCCGCGACCAGGGGAACGATTCCTCCTGCGCGAACTCGAGTTCGACGTCCTGGCGGCGTCGGCCACCCGCGTTGAGCGCGTTGTGGTGCGCCGCGCGCCCGTCCCCGTTCGCACCCTCGGAACCGAAGAACGATGAGTCCGATATTCCGTCGCCTGCGGCGCTACCTGCTCGTCGGACTCATCGTCATCGCGCCGGTGGGCCTCACGGTCTACGTCCTCGTGTGGCTGTTTCAGCGACTCGACTCGATCCTCGGCGCTCCGCTCAGGGAGGTCATCGGGTTTCACGTGCCGGGGCTGGGCTTCGTGCTCCTCACCGTCACGTTGCTTCTCGTGGGATGGCTGGTTCATCTCGCCGTGGGCCGCCAGCTCCTGCACTGGTGGAACCAAGCCCTCGTTCGTTTTCCGCTGACCGGGCGCATCTACAACGCGCTGAGTCAAATCGTCCAGAGCCTGGTGGGCGGAGACCGACGCATGTTCCAGCGCGCGGTCATCGTGCCCTATCTCACCGAAGGGCTGTGGGCGATCGGGTTTGTGACCAACGAGGACCCCGAGCTGCTTTCCACCGTCGCGGGCGAACCGTGCATTACGGTCTTCCTCCCCACACCTCCGAATCCGGCCACGGGATTCCTCCTCGTGGTCCCGAAACACAGGGTCCGGGATCTCCCCATTTCGATCGAAGAGGCCGTGAAGCTCGTCATCTCCCTCGGCGCCGTCTCTCCAGCCGGCGCGGCGGCTCCAGCCGGCCGGCAAGGGTTGGACCTGGACAGCCTGCTGCGCGGGGACCGGGCGTGACCGAGAGCGCCGGGCCGCTCCGGGAGGGATTGCTCACCCTCGCCGGGTCCGGGGACATCGCTCGATTCCTGCGCGAGGCCAGGCAGTTGCATCCCTCGGACCTGTCCGACATTCTCGCGCAGCTCGACCCGGAGGCTCGACTGCGCCTCGTGCACGCGCTGCCCGCTGCCACGGTGTCGGAAGCCCTGGCGGAAATGGAAGCAGGGGAACACCCCGAAGCCGTGCTCGCGGCTCTACAGCCGGAGCAGGCCGCGCACATCGTTGACGAACTGTCGCCGGACGACGCGGTGGACCTGATCGCCGAACTGCCGCCGGAGAAGGCCGCCAGGATTCTGGCGGCCGCCGCCCACCGCGCCGACCTGGAACAACTGCTGCGCTACGACGAGTCCACCGCCGGCGGTCTCATGACCACCGAGTTCGTGGCCGTGCGCGAGTCGGTCCCCGCGGGCGAAGCGATCGAACAGATTCGCCGCCGCGGGGAAGAGGTTCCTGACCTCTACCAGGTCTACTGCGTTGACGGTGCGGGCCGGTTGAGCGGGCTGTTGTCGCTCCAGCGGTTGGTGCTCGCGCCGCCCGATCAGCCGGTGCGTGAGATCATGGAGCCCGCACTGGCGGTGGCGAGCCCCGGTCTCGACCAGGAGCAAGTGGCGCGACTCATGGCGCGCTACAACGTGGCAGCCGTCCCGGTCGTTGACGCGGACGGCCGGCTGCTCGGGCGCGTGACGTTCGACGACGTCATTGACGTCGTGGAGCAGGAGAGCACCGAGGACCTGCTGCGGCTCAGCGGCGTGCCTCAGACGGAGCATCTTGCCGGCACCTGGTGGGAGGCCGCGCGCCACAGGCTCCCGTGGCTGTTCGTGAACACGTTGACCGCCCTGCTCGCCGCCGCCGTGGTCTGGGCATTCCAGGATACGATCAACGCGCTCGTGCTCCTTGCCGTGTACATGCCGATTGTGGCTGGCCAGGGCGGGAACGCAGGCACGCAGGCGCTGGCGGTCACCGTGCGACGACTCGCCCTGGGCCAGATTCCCAAGGGGCAGGAGATGTCCGTGGTGGGCAAGGAGATCGCGGTCGGCGCGTTCAATGGTCTAGCGGTGGGGATCGCCGTGGGGTTGCTCGCCGCGTTGTTCGACGGCACGCCCACACTCGGTCTTGTGGTCACGCTCGCCATGTGGGCCAACCTCGCCGTTGCCGGCCTGGTTGGCTCACTCGTGCCCCTGCTGCTGCAGCGGTTTGGCGCCGATCCCGCCGTGGCAAGCTCCATGTTCGTAACACCGGTCACGGATGCCTGCGGATTCTTACTGTTGCTGGGACTGGCGTCGTGGGTCCTGTTATGACGAGCTCGCGGTTGCGTGGCGTGCCGCCAACCGGCGAAGTTGTTGCCATGGTGGTGGACCAGCTCCTCGAGGGGATCCGGCGGGGGGATGTCGGGGCCCTCGCTCGGGCCATCTCGTTGGTGGAGAACGGGCGCGACGGCTTCGAGGCGCTGCTCTCGCAACTGCACGGGCTGGTCGGTCGGGCCCACCGTATCGGGATCACGGGCCCGCCCGGGGCGGGGAAATCCACGCTGACCGAGCGGCTTATCCAGGCCTACCGGGGGCGCGGCCTCCGGGTAGCCGTAACGGCCGTGGACCCCACGAGTCCGTTCAGTGGGGGTGCGCTGCTGGGCGATCGCATCCGCATGGAATCCGCCTCGCTCGATCCCAACGTGTTCATTCGGTCCATGGCCACGCGCGGAGCCGGCGGCGGGCTCGCCACCACCACGCGCGAGGTGTGTGACGTGCTGGACGCCTTTGGCTTCGAACGGATCATCATCGAGACCGTGGGCGTGGGTCAGGCGGAGCTGTCCATCGCCGCCACGGCCGATACCGCCGTCTTGGTCCTCGTGCCTGAATCGGGCGATGGGATTCAGGTGCTGAAGGCGGGCGTGATGGAGATCGCCGACGTGTACGTGGTGAACAAGGCCGATCGTCCGGGGGCCGAGGCGCTCCAGCAGGAAATCGAGGTCATGCTCGGGCTTCGGCGCGGGAACGCCTACCGGCACGTGGGGGCGCACCACGGAGCGACGGATCGGCGGCCGGTTGGATCGGCGG
>DATMAW010000240.1:0-21692 GCA_035559715.1 Gemmatimonadales bacterium
GTGCGTAGAGCGACCCGGCATACAAGAGTGCGGACGTTTATCCGCTCGCCGAGTCCTCTGCGCAGTCGCAGCGACTGCCCCGCCCGGCTTACCGGCTGACCGGCCGGACGGGGCCCGCGACACGGCAAAGCAAAACACGAAACATCGGCTGCGGTGTGTTGGGCATCCTGCTGCCAAGCAGGGTTCTCGCGGGAGGGGCGAGCGGGCGATCCTAGCTCGGCCCAACACACCGTGGCCTTTTTCTCTTCGCTTCCGCCGTTGCGGCTCCCGCAGGCCTGACGGTAAGCCCGTCGAGGTGGCCGCGCCACCTGCGCGCTTCGGGCCGCAGTCGCTCTAAAACGCTACCGGCCTGGTACGGATCGCTACAGGTGAACGCGGTGTGTCCCGCGTCACCATCCCGCAACCCATAGTCACTCATTCAGTTACACGGCTGCCTCCGGGGCGGCACATCCGGAACGCCGGTTGCGTTTGCTCCGTGCAAGCGGGCGAACCCATCGCCCCCGATTACCACCACAGCACGGAGAGATCATGAAACGCGCACTCGGTTTGACCATGGGCCTCGTGGCCGTCGCGGCGGCGGGTTGCAGCGACGGAGCGGGCCCGGGAACGCAGCCCATTGTTTCCCTGTCATTCGCCACGCGCCTTCCCTCGGGCATGAGTCCCCAGGCGGCGCCCGGCGCCTCGCAGAGCTGGAGCCTCGCGATGGCGAACGACACCATCAAGGACGGCACCAACACGCTGGTCATTACGAGCGCGCAGATCGTGTTGCGTGAGATCGAGCTGGAGCGCCAGGAAGTCACCGACTGCGACGTGGAGCCCGAGCCGGCCGGCTGCGAGGACTTCGAGATCGGTCCGGTCTTGGTGAGCCTGCCGCTCGGTCCCGGTGCCACCGAGCAGGTTGCGGTCGAGGTTCCGCCGGGCACCTATACCGAGGTGGAATTCGAGATTCACAAGGTAAGCAGCGACCCCGAGGACGCCGCGTTCCGCGCCGCGCATCCCGAGTTCGCGGACAAGAGCATTCGCGTGCAGGGTACGTTCAACGGTACACCGTTTACTTTTGAGTCAGATCTGGACGTGGAACAGGAGCTGGATCTGGTGCCTCCGCTCGTGATAGCGGACTCGCTCACGTCAACGAACCTCACCGTCCGCGTGGGCCTGGCCAACTGGTTCCGCGGGTCCGATGGCAAGCTCGTGAACCCCGCCACGGCGAATAAAGGCGGTGCCAACGAGGGCATCGTGAAGGAGAACATCAAGCAGTCGGTCGAAGCGTTCGAGGATCACGACGAAGACGGCGACGAGAACTGACGACCTTGCGGGTGCCCGGCGCACGCCGGGCCCCGCTTTTTCTTGGATTTCGCCGGCGGGACGAATCGTTCACCGATGAAGCCGAGGAGCGCATGAACAGAACCTGGATCGCGGGACTCACCCTGGCCGCCGTCCTTGGGTGTAGCGAAGGCGCGGGGCCGCTCAACAGCAATGTGCAGGTGTCATTCGCCACTCGCGATCCCGCTGCCGTGCCGGCGCCCGCGTGGGCCGCTGCCGCCCCTGCACCCGGCGCTCCGACGGACGACACGCTGTCCGACGGCACGAACACGCTCATTATCACGAAGGCGGAGATCGTGCTCGAGAAGATCAAGTTCGAGCCGATCGAGGTCGCCGACTGCGACGTGGACCCCGAGCCGGCCGGATGTGAGGACGTGGAAGTGGGACCGGTCCTCGTGGACTTGCCGCTCAGCCCGGGCGCCACGCAACAGTTCGAGGTGGACCTGCCCGCCGCCTCGTACAACGAGATCCAGTTCGTGATTCACAAGGTGACGAGCGATGCCTCCGACGCCGCGTTCCGCGCGGCGCACCCCGATTTCCCGGTGGGCCAGAGCATTCGCGTCCAGGGAACCTTCAACGGCTCGCCGTTCACCTACATGACGGAACTGAACGTGGAGCAGGAGCTGGATCTCGTGCCGCCGCTCGTCGTAACCGACACGACCACGGGCACGAACGTGACGATCCGCGTGGGGCTCGCCACGTGGTTCCGCGCGGCGAACGGCTCGCTGATCAATCCGGCCACCGGCAACAAGGGTCAGCCCAACGAGAGTCTGGTGAACGAGAACATCAAGCGGTCCATCGAGGCGTTCGAGGACCGCGACCGTGACGGGGACGAGTCGGACGAAGGATGACCGCGCTCGCGGTAGTTCGCCTGTCGGAGTCGTTCAGCACGGTTTGGCCCGATCTCGCCGCGGAACTGGGGCTCGCCTTCAGCCTGGTGGGGCCTGACAAGCCGCCACCGGCGGATGCGGTGGCGGTGCTGGTGGCCGCCGGGGGCGAGGAGCAGCGCGCGCTGGATCTCCTGCCCGGTCTGCCTCGGGCCAACGGCGCCGCGATCTATGTGGTGGGAAGCCGCGAGTCCCATCGCTTCGCGGTGGCCGCGCTGCGGGCTGGGGCCTCGGACTACTTCGCCTTGCCCGCCGAGTTAGACCTCTTGCGCCGCACCCTCCGCTCGCAAGCGGAGACCTACCGCGAGCGCCAGCGGCGCGAATCCGCGCGCTCCGCAGACGACCCCTTCCGCAAGCTGGTGGGATCGAGCCCGGCGCTCTCCGCCGTGCTGGACGCCGCGAGGCGCGTGGCGCCGCACGGCACAGCCACCGTTCTGCTCACCGGCGAGACCGGCACGGGGAAGGAACTGCTGGCGCGCGCGCTGCACGAAGCCGGTCCCCGCGCCGCGGGGCCGCTCGTCCCGGTCAACTGCGCCGCGATCCCCGCGCAGCTCTTGGAGAGCGAGCTGTTCGGCCACGAGCGCGGCGCGTTCACGGACGCGCATCAGACTAAGCGCGGCCTGTTCGAAGAGGCCGATCGCGGCACGCTGTTTCTCGACGAGATCGGCCATCTGCCGCTGGCGTTGCAGGGCAAGTTGCTGCGCGCGCTGGACGAGAAGCGCATCCGCCGCGTCGGTGGAACCGAGGCGCGGGCGGTGGACGTGCGGATCATCGCGGCCACGCATGTGGACCTCCGCGACGCGGTGGAGCGCGGCGACTTTCGCGAAGATCTCTACTATCGGCTGAATGTCGTCGTGCTCGAGCTGCCACCCCTGCGAGCCCGCGGCGGCGACATCGAGCAGCTCGCCGAGGCGTTCGTGGCCTCGCTCGCGGCCCGCTACGGGCTCCCCGTGCCGTCACTCACGCCTGAAGTCCGTGCCGCACTGAAGAAACACGACTGGCCCGGGAACGTGCGCGAGCTGCGGCACGCGCTCGAGCGCGCCTTGCTGTTGAGCGACCGCGGAACGCTGGACCCCACCGCGTTGCTGCCGCCGGCCCGCGCGCCACGACCGGGCGCCATACCGGACCGCGGTCCCCTGGCCGAGATCATCGCGGCGGCCGTGAAGGGGGCGATTGACCGGTGCGGCGGAAACAAGAGCGCCGCCGCGCGGGAGCTGGGCATCTCGCGCCAGCGCCTGCAGCGCATCCTGGACGGTGCCGATGACGAGCGTGCTTGAAGATCCCCTGCGCGCCGCACGGCACGCGGTGGAAGGCGGCCGCTTCCAGGAGGGTTGGACGCTACTCGAGCGCCAGCCGGGCGAGCTGCGCCGCACGGCCGAGTGGCAGCTCCTGGCGGCCATGACCCGCTGGCGGCTGGGCGAGTTCGGCCCGAGCCACGCGGCGGCGTTGCAGGCGCGGGACCTCTATCGAGCCGCCGGAGACACGGACGGTGAGATGCGCGCCGAGAACGTCGCCGCCGCCGGAGCGTTCGCGCGCGGCCGGCTCGCCGAGGCCGGGCGTGGGTTCACCCGCGCCCTCGACCTGGCCGAACGCACGCAGGACATGCTCATGATGGCGCGCGCCGCCAACAACCTGGGAAACGTGGACCTCTACCTCGGCCAACTCGACGCGGCGCTCGCGAGCTACCGCCTGGCCCGGTCACGCTTCGAGCGCGCGGGGTTGCCGCAGGGAGAGGCCGAGGCGCTGATCAACATCGGAATCGCCTGGCGCGAGCTGGGCCGCCTCACGGAAGCGCAGGAATCGGCGGAGGACGCGCTCGAGATCGCCGAACGCATCGGCAGCCGGCGGCTCATCGCGCAGGCGCTGGCCATGCGGGCCGAAGCGACGGCCCACGCGGGAGACGTCGCCGTGGCGCGCACGCTGGTGCAGCGTGCCCTCGACATCGCCCGGGCCGAGCGTGACCGCCTGGCGGAGATCGAGGCCCTCCGGCTCCGCGGCTGCATCGAGCGGGAGGCCGGCGACCGCGTCGCCGCACAGAGGTGGCTGGAAGACGCGCTCGCGCTGGCGCGCGAGATCCAGCATCCCTGGGCGGCGGCCACCGTGCTCAAGGACCTCGGACACCTGCACCTGCGCCGCGGGGCGCGTGAAGCGGCGGCGCGCGCGTTCACCGAAGCGGCGCAATCCTACTCGGCCATCGGCGCCGACGTCCGCGCGGACGAGATGCGCGCCCGCGCCCGCGAGGCGAACGGAGCAGCATAGCGACTCCCGGCGTCCCGGCCGCCGATCCGCGCGGCAACTGGCCCCCGCCCCTCACCGTCGCAATCTTTCCGCCTCATGGCTTCGCTCACGACCCTGATGCGCGTTCCGGCGGGCGCACGTTGAACGGCGGCGACCTCATCGCGGCGCAGCTTCAGCGCGAGGGCGTGCGGGCTGTCTTCACGCTGTGCGGTGGTCACATCTCACCCATTCTCGTGGCCGCCAAACGTCGCGGGATCCGCGTGCTGGATGTGCGCGACGAAGCGAGCGCTGTGTTCGCGGCCGACGCCGTGGCACGGCTCACCGGCACACCCGGCGTCGCGGTCGTCACGGCGGGGCCGGGAGCCGCCAACAGCCTCACGGCGGTCGCCAACGCCCGCCAGGCCGAAAGCCCCCTCGTGGTGATCGGCGGATCGCCGCCCACGATCCTCCGCGGCCGCGGCGCGCTCCAGGACGTGGACCATCAGGCGATGTTCGCACCGCACGTGAAATCCGCGACGCACGTCCGGCGAGTGCGCGACCTTGCCCCCGCGGTCGCCGCCGCGTTCAGCGTGGCGCCGAGCGGATCGCCGGGCCCGGCGTTCGTCGAATGCCCCGTGGACCTGTTGTACGACCAACACCTCGTGCGCGAGATGTACGGGGTGAACGGCCCGCCCCCGGAGTCGTTCTCCGGCCGGGTGCAGCGGTGGTGGCTCGAGCGTCACCTGCGGCGACTGTTCGCCGACGTCGCGGAGAACGGAGTCGAGCCGCGCCGCGTGGCCACGCCCGAACCATCTCCCGGCGAACTGGCACGAGCGGCGGACCTCCTGCTGCGAGCCGAGCGGCCCGTCATGGTCCTTGGCAGTCAGGCGGTGATGGGCAACGGGCGCGTGGAGCACCTCATCCGAGCCATCGAACAGCTTGGCATTCCCACATACCTCAGCGGGATGGCGCGCGGTCTGCTCGGCCCTGCCCATGCGCTGTCGTTCCGCCATCGCCGCGGGGCCGCCCTGAAAGAGGCCGACGCGGTGTTGTTGTGCGGCGCGCCGCTCGACTTCCGGCTCGACTACGGGCGTCAGATCGGGCGCCGCACCAGGATCATCGCCGTCAATCTGAACCGCCGGGCCCTGACCAAGAACCGGCGACCCACGCACGGCGTTGTAAGCCAGCCGGGCCGCTTCCTGATCGAGCTGGCCGCGCGACTGGGCGGTGCCCGCTCCGCGCACGCCGCCTGGCTCGACACACTGCGCGCCCGCGAGCGCGAGCGCGACGCCGAGATCGAGGCGCTTGCGGCGCGGCCCGCGGACGGCGTCAACCCCATCGCCCTGTGCCGCGCGATTGACCGCGCGCTCGCCGATGACAGCATCATCGTGGCGGACGGCGGCGACTTCGTGGGGACGGCCGCTTACACCGTGCGGCCACGGCGGCCGCTGTCCTGGCTCGACCCCGGCCCGTTCGGCACGCTCGGCGCGGGGGGAGGCTTTGCGCTCGGCGCCCGTGTGGCGCGCCCAACCGCTGAAGTGTGGATCCTCTATGGCGACGGGGCGGCGGCGTTCAGTATCGCGGAGTTCGACACGTTCGTGCGGCACGGCCTACCCGTGATCGCCGTGGTAGGCAACGACGGCGCCTGGACGCAGATCGCCCGGGGACAGATCCAGATGCTCGGCGACGACGTGGGGACCACGCTGCGACGCACGGCGTACCACCGCGTGGCCGAGGGCTACGGCGGCGTTGGCCTCGAAATCTCCGAGCCCAACCACGTAGATGCGGTGCTGGCCGAGGCCAAAAGACTCGCGCGTGAAGGAAAACCTGTGCTGGTGAACGCCATCATGGGGACCACGGAATTCCGTTCGGGGTCCATCTCGCTGTGACCGCGTCGTCTCCCCGCGCCGCGACCCTCACCGACCGCGAGCGGCGAGTGATTGCCGCCATCGCCGATGCGCTTCTCCCCGCGCTCCAGCGGGACGACGATCCGGGCGGGCTGTTCGCCGCCGGAGCCCTGGCCCTTGGCTCGACCGACCGCGTGGTGGCGCTGGTGGAGTCATTGCCGGACCCGCAGGATCGCCGGCGCCTCGTGGCGCTGTTCGCCGCGCTCGATTCGCGCACCGTGAACCTCTTGCTCGCTGGACGGTTCGCGCGCATCACCGATCTCAACACCGCGGAGCGCGAAGCGATCCTCAAGTCCTGGGCGTTCTCACGCCTGCCCGTCAGGCGCGCGGGATTCCAGGCACTGAAACGACTGTGTCACATCGCGCACTACTGCTGGCCCCCGAACGCGGCGAACGACGGTCGGCACCCCGCGTGGACAGCCACGGGATATCCGGGTCCCCTACCGCCACCGGCCCGCACGTACGAGCCCCTCCCCGTATGCCGCATGGATCGCGACACGACGCTCGAGTGTGACGCCGTGGTCCTCGGCTCCGGGGCGGGCGGTGGCGTCGCAGCTGGGGTTTTGGCCGAGTGCGGCAAGAGTGTCGTCGTGCTGGAGCGCGGTCCCAATCCCGATCCGCGCGCCATGACGCAAATCGAGGGTGAGATGCTCGGCAGCCTCTATCTCGACGGCGGCACGCTCATGACGCAGAGCGGCTCCATGCCGATTCTCGCCGGGAGCTGCCTGGGCGGCGGCACGGTCATCAACTACACGACGAGCTTCGCGCTCCCGCAGCCGATGCGCGAAGAGTGGGACGCTGTGTCCGGGCTCTCGCTTTTCACCAGTGCGCGGTTCGCCGAATCGCTGGAGCGCGTGGCGGCCCGAAGCGCCGTGGCCACCGAGTGGAGTCCGCCCGGGCCACGCGATACGATTCTCGAGCGCGGCCTGCGGCAGCTCGGCTGGCACGTGGACCGGCTGCCGCGCAACGTCACGGGTTGCAAAGCCGGCGTGGAATGCGGGTTCTGTGGATACGGCTGCCGCCACGGCGCCAAGAAGTCCACCGACCGGACCTACCTCGCCGCCGCCGCGCAGGCGGGCGCGCGGCTCGTGCCGCATTGCCATGTGGACCGCATCCTGCTCTCCCACGGCCGGGCCGAGCGAGTCGTCGCCACTGTGCTCCGCCCCGGGGCGCCCGCGGTTCGGCTCACCGTCCGCGCGCCCATCGTGGTGGTAGCGTGCGGCGCCGTCCACACACCGGCCGTGCTCGCGCGATCCGGCATTGCCAGCCCGCACCTGGGCGGGAGGCTGTTTCTGCACCCGGCGACCGCGGTGCTCGGCATCTTCGAGGAGCGCGTGGAGCCCTGGAGCGGCGCGCTCCAGACGCGGTACTCGGATCAGTTCGCGCACCTCGATGGCCAGTACGGCGTCAAGTTCGAGACCGCGCCCGTCCACTTTGCGCTCGCGGCGAGCGCGTTCGGCTGGGAGGGATCACGCCGGGCGCGAGAAGACGTCGCTCGCCTGGCGCACACGGGGCTGGTGGGCATTCTCCTGAGAGACCGGCACGCGGGACGCATCCGCGTGGGACGGGACGGCCGGCCGCGGGCTCACTACGATGTTTCGCGCTACGACGCGGCGCACGTGCGGCGTGGGATCGCCGCGGCGGCGGAACTGCTCGCGGCCGCCGGCGCGCGGGAGATCGTCACGCTCCAGACACCGCCGGTCCGGTTCTGTCCCGGGGGCTCGAACTGGCCGGCGCGGTTCCTGACCGAGGCCGATGCGCGAGGCTATCGCCGCAATCGCATGTCGTTCGTCAGCTTTCATCAGATGGGGACGGCTCCGCTCGGCCGCGATCCTGCGAGGGGCGTGGCGGACGAGCGCGGAGCGGTGCACGGCATGACCGGCGTGTACGTGGCGGACGGAAGCGCGTTCCCACGATCGAGCGGCGTGAACCCCATGCTCACGATCATGGCGATCGCGGATCACGTCGCGCGCGGCATCTGTGAGCAGTGAGCGGCGGTGGCTCGGCAGGGGACGGGAAAACGCGCGATTCGCGGCGACCGAGCCGAGGCGCTCGCCGGAGCGATGCCCGGGCGCGAACCCGGAACCGGTGACGCGACTCGTGGTTGGCTTGGCCCACAGGCATTGCCGAGGTGAGTGCATCCGCTCGGTCGCAAGACTGCATGCCCTTTTCCCGCGCCCTGCTAAAGATCCGTTGACCACCTGCTCAGCGTCGTTTCATCGCTGACCGCCACCTTCCCATGCCCATGGCAAAGCGCCGCTCACCCATCGAGATCCTCAACGACCCGCGGTACAACAAAGGCACCGCGTTCACCGAGGCGGAGCGAGACGTGCTCGGCCTGAGAGGTCTCCTCCCCGCCCGCGTGTTCACGCCGGAGGAACAGGAAGCCCGCGTCCTCGGCAACTTCCGGCGCAAGACCAGCGACCTCGAGAAATACATCTTCCTGACGGCGTTGCTCGACCGCAACGAGACGCTGTTCTATCGCGTGGTCATTCACCACCTCGAGGAGATGCTGCCGATCATCTACACGCCCACTGTGGGCGAGGCGTGCAAGCGGTTCGGGCACATCTTCCGGCGGCCGAGGGGGCTCTACGTCTCGTCCCACGATCGCGGCCGGGTGGCCATGCTGCTGCGGAACTGGCCCGAGCGCGACGTGCGCGTCATCGTGGTGACGGACGGCGAGCGCATCCTCGGCCTCGGCGACCTCGGCGCGCACGGGATGGGGATCCCCATCGGCAAGCTCTCGCTGTACACCGCATGCGGCGGCGTGCACCCGCATCATTGTCTACCGGTGATGCTCGACGTGGGAACCGAGAACGAGGAGCTGCTGCGCGATCCGCTCTACATCGGCGTGCTGGAGCGGCGGCTGCGTGGCCAGGCCTATCTCGACCTGGTGGACGAGTTTGTGCACGCCGCCCGGCGGCGGTTCCCGGGCGTCCTGATCCAGTTCGAGGACTTCGCCACCGAGAACGCATTCCGGCTGCTCGCGCGCTACCGCGATCGCGCCTGTGTGTTCAACGACGACATCCAGGGAACGGCCGGCGTCACGCTCGCGGGGCTCCAATCGGCCGGGCGCATCACCGGCACGCCCCTCACGGAGCAGGTGCTGGTGTTCTTCGGCGCCGGCGAGGCCGCCGTCGGCATTGCCGATCTCGTATGCGCGGCGCTGCGGATGGAGGGATTGACCCCCGCCGAAGCGCGCCGCCGCTGCTGGTTCGTGGACTCCAAAGGTCTCGTCGTGCGCTCGCGAACGGACCTCGCCGCGCACAAGCGTCCTTACGCGCAGAACCACGAACCGATCGCGGGACTCGAGCAGATCGTGCGCGCCATCCGGCCCACGGCGCTCATCGGCGCGTCGGGCCAGCCGCAGACGTTCACCGAGCCCGTGCTCCGCGCCATGGCCGAGATCAACAAGCGGCCCATCGTGTTCGCGCTCTCGAACCCCACGTCCAGGTCCGAATGCACCGCGGAGCAGGCGTACGGCTGGACGGACGGGCGCGCGATCTTCGCGAGCGGGAGCCCGTTCCCGCCCGTCGAACTGAACGGTCGCCGCTTCGTTCCCGGGCAGTCGAACAACTCGTACATCTTCCCTGGCGTGGGCCTGGGCGTGGTCGTCTCGGGCGCGCGCCGCGTGACGGAGGAGATGTTCACCGTCGCCGCGCAGACGCTGGCGCACGCCACCGCGACCTCGTCGCTCGAGGCCGGCACGTTGTTTCCCCCAATCGCCGGTATCCGCCCGGTGTCGCACGCGATCGCGGTGGCGGTGGCGCGTCTCGCATACACCACGGGTCTCTCGCGGCGCGAGCCGCCGGAGGACCTCGAGACCGAGGTCCGGCACGCGATGTACGAGCCGGAATACCCCACCTTCATGTGAGCGATTCGCGCCGCCCGTTATCTTCCCTCCGCCCCTTCACTTCGTTCCGGAGTCTCCATGTCGTTCGTCGTCAAGGCGCTCGCCCTCGCCGCCGTCCCCCTCTCCACGCTTCCGGCCCGGGCGCAGGTGCGCATGCAGTCGGCGCCCGTCAGCGCTGTGCGGTATGAGTTGACCTTCAATCACGAAACCGCTGCGCGCCGCGAGGTGCGCGTCCGCATGACCTTCGACGTGGCGAGCGCGGATCCGGTGCTGCTCTCGTTCCCCATCTGGACGCCCGGTGCTTACGAGGTGAGCAACTTCGCGCGCAACGTGCTGCGGTTTCAGGCCACGCAGAACGACCGGTCGCTCGATTGGGACAAGGTGGACTATGACACCTGGCGCATCGTGCCGGCGGCGGGCGGCACGGTCACCGTGGGGTTCGATTACACGGCCACGTCGCTCGACAACGCGATGGCGTGGACCGCCGAGGACTTCCTGCTCGTGAACGGCACCAACGTCCTGCCCTACCCCGAGGGGCGGCCGCTCGAGTTCGCCGCCGAGCTGGCGGTGATCACGGAACCGGACTGGCGCGTTGCGACAGGCATGACCCCGGCTGGCGCGCCGCGCGCCTACCGTGCCGCGAGCTATCACGACCTGGTGGACATGCCGCTGTTCGTGGGCCGGCTCGACGTAGACAGCAACCTGGTGGACGGTACGTGGCACCGGTTGGCCACGTACCCGCCGGGGAAGCTGGCAGGCGGCGCCCGGGCGGCCTTCTGGCGGCAGATCCAGGCCATGATGCCGCCCATGAGCGCGGTGTTCGGCGAGACGCCGTTCGATACGTACACCACGTTGATTCTGTTCCGCCCGGACTTTCCGGGCGCGTCGGCGCTGGAGCATCAGAACTCGCACGTGGGCATCTACAGCGATTTCATCTTGCAGGCATCCGCCTTCGGAAACGAGCTGCTCGCCTCCATCACCGCGCACGAGATCTTCCACGCGTGGAACGTGAAGCGCCTGCGCCCCGCCGAGATGGTGCCGTACGAGTACTCGCGGCCGCAGCCCACGACGTTGCTGTGGGTGAGCGAAGGCATCACGGATTACTACGCCGATCTCGCCCTGGTGCGCGGCAAGATCACGACCGAGCAGGACCTCTACGAGCAGATCACGCAGAAGGTGCGAACGGTGGCGGAGGCGCCGCCCGTGGCGTTGGAGGACGCATCGCTCACCACGTGGATCGGCCCGCAAGACGGCACGGGGTACGTGTATTATCCCAAGGGATCGCTCGCCGGGTTGCTCCTGGACATTCTGATCCGCGACGGGTCCGACAACCGTTCGTCGCTCGACGCCGTGCTGCGCGATCTGTACCAGGCGAGCTTCAAGCGCGGCCGCGGATTCACAGTGGAGGAATTCTGGCAGGCGGCGAGCCGCGCGGCCGGGGGCCGGTCGTTCGCGGAGTTCGCTGAGCGGTATGTGGACGGGCGCGAGCCGTTCCCCTACCGCGAGACGCTGGCGTTGGGCGGGATGACGTTGCGCGTGGACTCCACCAGAGTGCCGCGGCTGGGCGTGGAAACGCGGGAGGACTCGCTCGGCGTGCGCATCGCGCGCGTGGCAGAGGGCGGCGCGGCGGCCGAGGCCGGCGTCATGACGGGCGACTACCTGCTCAAGGTGGGCGACGTGGAGGTGGCCGGAGCGGAGTTCGGCGAGGAATTTCGCAACCGGTACGCCAGCGCGCCGAGCGGGGCGCCGTTTCCCGTTGTGGTGCGGCGCGGTGGGACCGAGCGCACGCTCACGGCGCGGTTGCGATTCGAGACCGTGACCAGTCAGTCCGTGGTGCGGGACGATCGTGCGTCCGGCAAGGCGGCGCGGATTCGCGAGGGGATACTGACTGGGCGGTGAGCGACGCAACGCGCGGTGCATTGGGTGGCGGCCGCGGGTGAGGGCGGGGGTGATCCGGTAGCACCGAACTGAATGTCTACTGGTTCCCCAGTCGGTCAAGGCTGGAGCGCCGGGCGGACATGTTTGTGAGCTCGCTACGCACGTATGTCGAGCCCTTGGGCGGCGAACTGGAGATCATCGCTCGATTCCCGGACGGCGCCCTGCGGATCGGATTGTTCGGAGAGATCGAGCGTCGGAGCGCCGGGGCAACGCGAGCCGGTCACGCCCGCCCGACGGGGTAATCCGCGAGTGGGGCTCGAGGTAGGCCTGCCGTAGCACCGCCGTGTCCGGCGGCTGACCGCCGCCAGCAGCAGGTGAACGCCATGACGTTGGGGTGGTGCTGGCGTTTTGCAGAGCGACGGGTCAAGTGGACTCTCTAGAGAAAGGCGCCACGGACTGCCGGTACAATGACCTGCTTGCGCTGCCTGCTTCCCGGCGTCGCCCTTCTTCTCGGATCGTTTCTGGAGGCCTGGGCTCAGAGCCCCTTGCGGGTCGAGCCTCGCGCGCCCGAGCGTCCCGACCTGGCGGCTCGCTACCTGTTCTACCTCCACGGACAAATACTGGAGGATCAGGGAAGCGAGGCGATGCACCCGGAGTTCGGGCGCTACGAGTACGACGTCATCGTGCGATCGCTCGCCGATTCGGGGTTCTCAGTGATCAGTGAGCTCCGCGCGCCCAACACCGACCCCGAGCGTTATGCCGACTCCGTGACCGCTCAAGTCCGGAGGCTGATTGACGCCGGCCTACCAGCGCATAGCATTGCCGTCGTCGGCGCCTCGAAGGGTGCCGTCATCGCGATGCTCGCTTCCACCAGACTCTCGGCCCCGATTCGCTATGTCCTCCTCGCCAACTGCAACGATTGGGTTCTGCAGCGCTTCCCGCTGCAGCTTCACGGCGAGGTTCTATCGATCTTCGAGACCACCGACTCCATTGGGCGCTCTTGCCAATCCCTGTTCGATCGGTCGCCGTCGCTCGGAAGACGGCAGGAACTGAGTCTCAACACCGGCCTCAGACACGGCTTCATCTTCCGGCCGGGTCCGTGGCTCGGGCCAACCGTTGCTTGGGCGCGCGGCGGATTTTGACGCTGAATACGTCGCCTCTCGGCCCAACAACCTTGTTTGTTCACCCACCTCAGCAGAGGCGTCATCCATGAGCCCAGAGAAAGCCACGCCGAAGCCCGCCAAGGGTGCCGCCACGATCGGCAGGACCTCCACGGGATTCACCCACGAGGAACGCGCCGCAATGAAGGAACGCGCCAGAGAGCTGAAGGCGGAGGCGCGCCGCGACACAGCTGGATGACGGAGAAGCCTTTTGTACCTGCGGCAGGAAGGGACTGGTTGCTGCCGCTCTACGACCCACTCACCAAACTATTGGGCGTCGAGAGATACCACAGACGCTTGCTCGAACAGGCCGGCATTCGCCCGGGCTCTCGAGTGCTCGATGTCGGCTGCGGCACCGGGAGCCTCACCATCCTGGCCAAGCGCCTCAACCCTGCCGCCGAGCTCATCGGAATCGACCCGGACCCCAAAGCGCTGGCTCGTGCCCGCCGCAAAGCGCAGCGAGCTGGACTCAAGGTGCACTTCGACTCGGCCTACTCGGAGCGGCTCCCTTTTCCTGACGCCTGCTTCGATACCGTGCTGTCCGCCCTGATGCTCCACCACATCCACCGCGACACGAAGCTGCTTGCGCTGCGCGAGATCCGCCGAGTCCTCAAGCCCGGAGGCTCCTTACACCTCGCCGATTTCGATAAAGCGGGACAGCCGCGCGGCCTGCATGGCGTGCTAGCGAGCATGCTGCACTCACGGCCTGGCTCCACTCGACAAGGCACCGTTCTCGGTCTCATGCGGGACGCTGGTCTCGGGGACGCGGAGGAGATCGCGCGGCGCGCTTCCGTGATGGGCCGAATCGTCTATTACAGCGCCGCCCGTACTCCTGCACCCATCGCTGCCTAGCACGCGCCTGCATGCGGGGCAACGCCGTTCAGTGGTGAGGCACCGATCATTTGCGTACCCGGCCGGTTCGCTGCACGTTTGAATAGTGCACCGTGCATTGGTAGGGTGCGCGCGGGGCCATGCGATAGCTGACAGCAACAGGAGGCCTCACAGATGGACGCCCGTGACTCGTCGCTCTCATCCTCCCCGACTGCCAAGCTGTGCAACATGCTCATTCACGACGCCCTGACTCGCGGCGTCACCGCTGTCGAGTTCGTGGGGGCAGGATCGCTACCGGCCGTGAATCAGCACTTCGAAGGCGACTGGCAGCCGTACATGCAGTATCCCGCTCCGCTATTCGCCGCTGTGGCGCGCCATCTGCGGCAGCTTGCCGGTTGGGACGCGGAGCAGGCGGAGGTGGCGGGCACGATCCACGTGTCGCATGAGGGCCGCGACGTGGAGGTCGCCTTGACGGCCAGGCGTTCGACCGATGGAACAGAGATCTTGACACTGCGGTTCCCGGCACGGTAGCGATCTGCTGCGGTGGAACGACTCGGCGTGGCCCAGGCCCTGTGAGATGAGCTGGACCTCGACTCGCCTCGTCAGCACTATCGCCCTCGCCGCCAGCCTCGCGCCGTCAGTGGGCCACGACGCCCCGGCGCAAACCATCATTCGCGACGCCCTGGTGGTTGACGGCAGCGGCAGGCCTCCCGTCACTGCGTTTCCCCGTGCGCTCGGGCGCTACGTGCGAGAGGCGAAGCTATTGCCGCTGGAGGAAGCCGTGCGGAAAATGACCAGCCTGTCCGCGGCCAACGCGGGGCTGACGGGCCCCGGCGTGATCACGCCCGGCTATTTCGCTGACCTCGTGCTTCTCGATCCCGCGAGCGTGGTGGACAACGGCACGTTCGACCGGCCGCAAGCAATGGCGACGGGCATTCGGACGGTGTGGGGAAACGGCCAGATCGCCTTCGACGGTGGGGCACCGACCGGGCCATTCCCGGGGCGCGCGCTGCGGCGCCACGCATGACGACATCAGCCCTGCCGGACCGCCTGGCGATCGTGCGCCGCGGCCAGCGACTCACCTGGGCCACGATCGCCTATAACAGCTTAGAGGCCGTTCTCGCCGTCGGTGCAGGAGTCGTGGCCGGGTCGGTGGCTCTGGTGGGATTTGGGTTCGATAGCGTAATCGAGCTTTCCAGCAGCGTGGCGGGTCTCTGGCGGTTGCACGCCGACGCGTCAGCGGAACAGCGCGCTCGGGCCGAGCGACACGCGTTGCGCATCATCGGGGCGTGCTTCCTGCTGCTCGCCGCGTACGTCTTCGCAGATGCCACGCGCACGCTGCTCGTTCGCGAGCGACCCGAGGAGTCGTTGATCGGGATCGTCATTGCCGCCGGCTCGCTCGTTGTCATGCCGGTTCTCGCGCGAGCGAAGCGCCGGGTCGCCGCACAGCTCACGAGCCGCGCGCTGACGGCCGAGGCCCGCCAGACCCAGATCTGCACCTACCTCTCCGCCATCCTGCTGGGCGGCCTGCTGCTGAACGCGCTCCTGGGCTGGTGGTGGGCGGACCCCGTGGCGGCCCTTGCCATGGTGCCGCTGATCGGCTACGAGGGCGTTGAGGCGGTGCGCGGCCGGACGGTCTGCGCGGACGGCTGCGACTGACGGATCTTGACCAAACGCCAGGAAAGATTCGACGTGATTGCGTACCGGGACTTCACCCCCCAACCGCTCGAAAAGCGAGGATTGCTCAAAGCTCGGAATCACGATGCCCTTCCGGTGAACGGTCGCGTCCCAGCCAGTCATCTGCCCCAGAATGTGCCCGATCCATGGGGCCGGCGCGCAACCGCCGTATTCGGAATTGCCCGGACGGGACACGCGGGAAACTACGGAGGGCTACTGCGGCAGCAGTCGCGCTTCGAGGGCGAAGCGCGTGAGCCCGGCCACCGTGTGAATCCGCAGTTTTTTCATCAAGCTCTCGCGATGCGTTTCCACGGTTCGCGGGCTGATGCCGAGCCGCGCCGCGATCTCCTTGTTGCTCCGGCCACTCGCGATCTCGATCAGCACCTCGCGCTCGCGGGGCGTGAGGCGTTCCACCTGGCCGCGTTTCTGTTCCTGCGCGATCTCCCCGCGCAACGCCGCTGAGAGCTGGGCCGCCACCGCGGGACTGAAGTACTCCTCGCCCGCGTGCACCGTGCGCACGGCCTCGCGAATGTGCTCCGGCGTCGCGTCCTTCAGGACGTACCCATGGGCGCCGGCACGCACGGCGCGCAGCACGTACTCCGGATGGTTGTGCATCGAGAGAATGAGCACGCGGGTGCCGGGGGCGTCTTCCTTGAGTCTTGCGGTGACGTCGAGCCCCGAGAGGCCCGGCATGGTGAGATCGAGCAAAATCACGTCCGGCCTGTGCTCCCGAGCCAGCGCGATGGCCTCATGTCCGTCATGGGCCTCGCCCACGATCGCGAACTCCGCCGAGCCCGCGAACACCTGTCGCACGCCCGTGCGAACGATCGCATGATCATCCGCCACCAGGATGCGAATCGGCTGCGGGCGTTCGCTCACGTGCGGGCTTCACCGGCCGGGCGCGGCAGGCGGATGGCGAGCACCACCCCTCCGCCGGCACCACTCTTCACGGTCACTGTGCCGCCCAGAGAGGCGATTCGCTCCCGCATGCCGGCCAGGCCCATGCGGCCGTTCTCGTGCGCGTGATCCGGGTCCAGGCCTTCCGGCAGCCCGCGGCCGTCATCGCTGAGCGTGAGAGTAACGCCGTCGGGACCCGTGGCGACGCTCACCGTCACGGCGCGAGCGTCTGCGTGCCGCGCCACGTTGGCGAGGCCTTCCTGCACGGCCCGGAACAGCGCCAGCTCCGCGCTGGCGGAGAGGCCCGAAAGCGCCGGGGGAGCCCGGAACGTGGTGGTGATCCCGCTCCGCTCGCCGAATGCCTGGCACAGCGCGCGCAGCGCCGGAACGAGGCCGAGGTCTTCGAGCAGCGATGGCCGGAGATCGTTGGTCACGTTGCGCACGCTCCGAATGCCGTCGTCGAGCAACCCCAGCGCCCTGTCGAGGCTGCCCACGAGGTCGGCCCCCGCGCGTTCGCGCGCCACACCGAGCTCCAGCTTCACCGCGGAGAGAAGCTGGGCGGTCTCGTCGTGCAGCTCGCGCGACAGGCGCCGGCGCTCCTCTTCGTGTTGCTCCACCATGCGCTGCGCCAACCGCTCGAGTTCCGCCTTGCGGCTCGCAAGCCCGTGATGCAAATCCGCGTTCTCCAGCGCCGCTCCCACCTGTCGCCCCAACGCCTGAAGAAATGCGTCGTCCAGCGCGGCGAACGGATCGCGCGCATTCCCCACCATGACCAGCACGCCCGTGGCGACGTCGCCCTGCAAGATGGGGAGGCCGGCGGTGTACGCGTGACCTGGCGTGGCCCAATCGCGAACCACGAACGGGCCCCGTGTCGCCCTCACGCGTTCCAGGGCAAGGCGCGCCGCTCTCGTGGGCTCCTGCTGCCGCCAGGGCGAGCAGACGCCCGCGGCTCCGACGAGTCGTTCCGTTCCCTGCTCCACGAGGTAAATGGCGCTGCCGGAGACCGCCGGCAGCGTCACCAGTCGGCCGAGCAACGTGTCGATCAGATCCTCTCGGCGGCCGCGTCCAGCGCGCTGCAGCTCGCTCGAGAGCGCCGACAGTGCCCCCACGCCGTGATGCAGGTCTTCCAGGACCAGCAGCAAGAACCCCGCTGCCACCGCCAGCTCAAAGGCGATGTCGAGGTAATAGCCCCACGGGTTCCACACACCGCGTCCCCGGAGCAGCGGGTAGTCCAGGTGATGCGCGGCCCAGAGGAGGAACGCGATGGCCAGGCCGCGGGCCGCCGCCGAGCGCACGGAGCGCCAGTGACGGTAGAACGTCCACGCGGTCCACAGCGTGGCGCCACTCAGGAACAGCACCGCGGGCCCCGCGGCGAGCAGGAAGTTGTCCAGCCGGTAGATCGCGACGTAGGACCACAGCGGCGGGAAGAGAGCGACCAGGAGGTAGCCCGGCCGCCAGGCGAGCTGCTGGGAGAACACGAGCGCCGCCCACAACAGCGCGAGCGCCGTCCAGCCCGTGGTGAT
Organism: Gemmatimonadales bacterium; assembly: GCA_035559715.1. GTDB lineage: Bacteria > Gemmatimonadota > Gemmatimonadetes > Gemmatimonadales > GWC2-71-9 > JACQHC01. The sequence goes on from DATMAW010000240.1 coordinate 18,154, forward strand.
TTGATGCCAGTAGAGCCAGTACCGCCCGCCCGTCAGCACGAACGTGATGATGGCGCCCATGCGCAGCGCGTAGATCGCCCACGCGAGCGTCCACCACGCGAAATACGCCTTGCGGTATCGCCGGTACAGCAGGCCGCACAGCACCGCGAGCCCGATGGTGATCGCGGCCTGCAAGAACGCGGTCGGCAGCTCGGCACGGGCCGCCGCGGGAACGGTGAGATCCACCTTACTTCTGCGGCGGCCTGGGCGGCCGCGGCTGGCGCTCGGCGGGGAGAGAGACGACCACGCCTTCGAGCACGCACGCGGCGCAGCGGATCGCCCAGTACCCGCCCATGGAAGCGCTGCCAAGGGGATAACCGACTTCGAGCGCGCCGCCGCAGCGCGGACAACGCAGCGGCGCCTCGGGAATCGGCAGAGCCGCGCGAATGGCCTGCATCTCCTCCGCTGTGAATGCGCCAGCCGGATCGGTCATGGGCCCCGAGAGCAAAATGGCCCCGCGGGCCACCCGGGGCAACCAAGGTACCGCCTTGCCTAGCCCAAACGCCCGCGCGCCCATACACTTAGGAGCGCTGTCCTCCCCAGGACGAAGGGACGGCGCCGACCTCACGGAAACGGAGTTCTCAGACCCGCAGTGGCCGACCAAGCCAGCGACGCCATAGAAGAACGCCTCCGGACCAGCCTCGCCGACCGCTATGAAGTCGAGCGCAAGCTGGGCGAAGGCGGCATGGCCCTGGTCTACCTGGCGCGCGATCTCAAGCACGACCGCCGGGTGGCGATTAAGGTGCTCAAGCCCGATCTCGCCGCATCGATCGGATCCGAGCGGTTCCTTCGGGAGATCCGCAACACCGCCAAGCTGAGCCATCCCCACATTCTCCCGCTATACGACTCCGGAGACGCGGACGGCGCGCTCTACTACGTCATGCCGTTCGTGGAGGGCGAGTCGCTCTCTGACTATATGGTCCGGGAGAAGCAGCTCTCGATTGAAGAGGCCGTCCGGATCACGCGCGAGGTGGCGGAGGCCCTGGCCCATGCCCACAGCTACGGCCTGATTCACCGCGACATCAAGCCGGACAACATCCTGCTTTCCGGCGGTCACGCCATCGTAGCCGACTTCGGCATTTCCAAGGCGCTATCGGAGGCCGGCAGCGAGAGCCTCACGCAGACCGGAACATCGGTGGGAACGCCCGCCTACATGAGCCCCGAGCAGGCGATGGGGAGCGCGGACGTGGACGGGCGCAGCGACATCTACAGCCTGGGATGCGTGCTGTACGAGATGCTCGTGGGCCAGATCCCGTTCACGGGGCCCACGCCCGTGGCGATCATGGCGCGCCACGCCATGGATCAGATCACGCCGCCCCACATCATGCGGGACACGATCCCCGAGGAGCTGGAGGGGATCATCTACGTCGCCATGGCGAAGACACCCGCCGATCGGTTCCGGACGGCGCACGAGTTCGTCGAGGCGCTGAAGGCCTTCGAGACGGGACTCACCGCCCCCCAGCGCGTCTCGATGGCCGTGCAGCGCGCGTCCGTGGCCCGCATGTCGAGGATGGGAACGCCGCCCACGCCCGTGCCGTCGCTGCCTTCCCTGACGCGGCCGGCGTGGCGGCGGGCCGTGGTCCCGGCGGGAATCGGGGCGGCGGTCATCGCCATCGGCGTGATTGGGTGGAAGCTTGTGGCGGGCGGCGGGAATCGGGAAGACGTCGTCACGCTGGATCCCCGGCGAGTGGCGGTGTTGTATTTCGAGGACTTGAGTCGGGATTCGTCGCTCGCCCACATCGGTGACGGGCTGGCCGAAGCCCTGATGGACCGGCTGTCCACGGTCTCGCAGCTGGAGGTCCTCTCGCGAGACGCCGTGGCCCGCTACCGGGATCCCCGCATTCCCCGTGACAGCATCGGCAACGTCTTGCAGGCCGGCAGTCTCATTGCCGGCAGCGTGGAGCCCGTGGGCGAGCGCGTGCGTGTCACCGTTCGACTGGTGGACGGCTTCAGCGGGTCCGGTATCGAGACACGCACGTTTGAGCTGCCCTCGGCAAACCTCCTGACCGTGCGAGATTCCGCGGCCGAACTCGTGTCCGGCTTCCTGCGAGCCCGACTGGGCGAGGAGGTCATGCTGCGCGAGCGGAGGCGCGGGACCGCGGTGGTCGAGGCGTGGACGCTGGTGCAGCGAGCCGAGCGCTCGCGTAAGGCCGCGGCGGAGGTGCAGTCACGCGATCGCGACGCCGCGCGGCGCGCGTATCAGGAGGCGGACTCCCTGCTTGCCCTCGCAGAGCGAGCCGACTCCCGGTGGCCGGAGCCGACCGTCCTGCGGGGCTGGGTGGCCTACGACCTCTCAGTTCTCACCCGCGAAGCGGGGCCGGCCGCGGAGCTGGTGCGCGCGGCTCTGCGATACGCCGACCGGGCGCTCCAGGTCGAGCCCCGCGACACCGACGCGCTTCACCTGCGAGGGCGCGCTCGCCACCGGCTGTGGAGCCTCGCCGTGACACCGGACCCGGCCGCGCGAGCCCGCCTGCTCGACTCGGCCCAGGTGGACCTGGAAACCGCAGTACGAATTGACCCCAGGGCCGCGAGCGCGTGGTACGCGTTGAGCCTGCTGCACCACGAACGAAAAGACCTCGTCGCCGCGGCGTTGGCGGCGGAGCGATCGTACGAGGCGGATGCGTTCCTGCAGTTTCAGGACAGAAACCTGTATCAGCTCTTCGAGACTCACTACAATCTGGAGCAGTTCCCCAACGCGCAGCGCTGGTGTGAAGAGGGCGCCAGACGCTTCCCGCGCCGCCGCCAGTTCGTAGGCTGCCAGCTCATGATGCTGATCTCGCCGTGGGCGCAGGCGGACGTCGGCAAAGCGTGGGCATTGGCCCGACGCATGGACTCGCTCACGACGGGAGCGCCCGACAGCGCGCTGCTCGCACGGGACGTGCGGATTTTTGTGGGTGGCGTGCTGGCCCGGGCGGGACAAGCCGACAGCGCACGCGCCATGTTGCTCGCCAATCGGGCGGGGCGAGACATAGACCATGAGCAACGCCTCGCGGTGCGAGAGGCGATCATGCGCGTCCTGCTCGGCGACCTGGATGAGGCCGTAGAACTGTGGCGGCGGTACGCGCTGGCAAACCCCGACCATAAGATCGATCCCACCGTCTTCACCCACTGGTGGTGGCGACCGCTGCGTGACCACCGCGGTTTCCAGTCCCTCACACGGGCACAGTAGCCGGCCGGATCGGAGCAGACCCGTCGGATCTGATTGCGCGACAACGGATTGCAGGGCAGGCAAACCTCACGCCTCGTACCTCCTGCGTGGCTTGAGTGGGGCATAGGAATTGCCCCCTTTCATTTCACCTGTGGCGATAAGTCCACGCCCGCACAGGTGCGTCGTTGGAGTGTGAAAACGCTCGCAGACAGCCTGTGATGCGCGTGCTTGCACCGGCGTGGTGCGCCACCCATGTTAGGGCACCTCGCGTGCCTTAGGAGTCGGCCCTCATGAAGTCCCGTACTCGCTCGGCCCTGCGACTCGTTGGGCTCGCCTGTCTCGCAGGGGTGGT
>DATMAW010000241.1:0-36712 GCA_035559715.1 Gemmatimonadales bacterium
CGCTCCTTGTCGATCCACCTTCGGGCAGCGAACTCCGGATTCATTGTGAGGGCCATGGTCGCGGTTACGTTGAGCTGGGCCCATGGTGGGGCGATGCCACCGCCGACGCCAGCGCCGCCGCCGTCGCCGCCGCCCACGCCGCCGCCAACGCCAACGCCATCGCCGGCGCCATCGCCCACGCCTTCGCCGCCGCCTGCGCCAGCGCCTTCGCCCCCGCCCCCGCCTACGCCAACGCCAGCGCCGTCGCCAGCGCTGGAGATTTTAAGGTGCTGCCCATCGCGGGCGGCGGAACGTCAAAAGGAGGTCATGTGACAGACGTGGTGTCGCAGGCGGAGTTGACGGTCACGGAGTTCGTGGCGCTGGTCATGCGCTGCGTCCGGGAGCATGAGGTCTCCGTACCGGAGGCCGTCGCTCGGATCTGGGACGCGTACCATGAGCAATTGAGTCTGGCGGCCGTAGTGGAGCTTGCGCGTGGGGGTGCCGACATCCTGCTGTACCATGCGCTCAGTCCTTCGCCCACGCCACCGCCCGCGCCGCCGCCATCGCCTACGCCATCGCCGCCGCCATCGCCTTCGCCATCGCCCACGCCAACGCCATCGCCGTCGCCAACACCGTCGCCTGAAAGGAGTCCGCCCCACAGTGGCCCCAAGATGCGAATCTGACTAGATTGTGACGCACATATGGCGTTTGCGGGTCCGAGCGGCCCCATGACCCACACGGGTGATGGGGCCGTGTCGCTTGTGCAAATCCGCTGTGCCCATCCCGGCTGCGGGGATCGGCCCTGCGGTCCGGGTGGCCCACGGCTCCTGCTTGAGGTCTGGGCCGTGCCGGGCAGTGTCTCCGTCACCGCCTTCGCCACCCGGCCGCTTGCCCTGCTCTCGACCGGCCGGATGGCCGGCGCCGTGAAACGCTGCGACCGATGCCGAGGATGGAACGCGATCTCGTGGACCACGTGAGTCCCCAGCGCCCCATGCGCCCCTGCGCCGAAGCTGGCTGCCCCGTCCTCGTTCCCCACGGCCGCTGTCGTGATCACCAGCGAACCCGCGAACGCCGCCGGGGCTCAAGCGCGGCCCGCGGCTACGATGCCGCCCACCGAGCCTGGAGAACTGCCATCCTCGAGCGCGACCCCCTCTGCCGTGGGTGCCAGCGGCGCCCCAGCACCGAAGCTGATCACATCGTGCCCATGAGCCTGGGTGGCGCCGCCCGAGACCTCGCGAACGGCCAGGGCCTGTGTGGCCGCTGCCACGCGTGGAAGACTGGCCGGGAACAGCGAGACCCATGGCTCGGCCAGCGTCTGCGAGCCCTGGGCCAGGCCGCTGGCGAACCCGCCCCCTGCGGCTGGCGCATCCTGCCCGAGTTCGGGGGCGATGGCGTCCCCGCCCCTGCGACCGGCGCCGCCACGGCCGCGCCCCGACGCTGGATCGTGCGATGACACGGGGGATACCAGCATCCGATTCGTTCTGGGGGGTGCCTCGGAAGACCCCCCCGGACCCGGATTTTCGGGTGTACGGAATTGGGGACACTCGCGTCTGGGGAATGTGTCGGTGAGAGGTCGCATCCCGAAGCCGCCGCACATGCGCCAGCGCCGGAATCGGACGACGACGGCGGCGGTATTGCCGCGGCCGGAGGCGATGGTGGAGAACCCGGTGCCGGCCTTGCCGGCGCGAGAGCGCAAGGCGGAGCGGTGGCATCCGAAAGTCGTGGCCTGGTGGACATCGGTCTGGCGGTCGCCGATGGCGGCGGAGTTTCTGGACTCGGACGTGAAGGGGGGGCTGTATCTCCTAGCGGAACTCTACCAGCAGCTTTGGGCGGGGGAAGCGGCGGACGTGGGTCGGCTGGCGGCGGAGATTCGGCAGCAGGAGGTCCGGTTTGGGTTGTCACCAATCGACCGCCGGCGCCTGCAATGGGAGATTGAGAAGGCGGAGCAGGCGGACGAGCGGACTCGCTCACGGCGGCAGCGCCGGCAGCTCGAGGGCAAGGACCCCCGGGAGATCCTGAAGGTGGCGACATGACGGTGTTCGTGTATCCGCCGGCGGACGACGAGCCGTGGCCGACTCTGGGGCCCGAGGTGTGCGAGTGGATTCAGGCATCGCTCTGCCACGGGCCGGGGGATCTGTTGGGCCGGCCTGCGGTGCTGACCGACGAACATAAGGCGTGGATTTACCGGATGTACGAGGTCTATCCCGAAATGACGGAGCGCCGACAGCACCAGGTCATCGTGCGGGAGCGGCACCCGCAGGCTGGCCGGCGCCGGTTTCAGCGATGCGCCCTGTCGCTCCGGAAGGGGTCGGCGAAGACGGAGTTCGCCGCCTGGATCGCGGCGGCGGAACTCCATCCCGACAGTCCGGTGCGGTGCCACGGGTGGAAGACCAGTCGTGGGGTGCGGATGCCCGTGGGCGGACCGGTGACCGACCCCTATATCCCGATGATCTCCTACACCGAGGAGCAGACGGAGGAACTGGCCTACGGGGCGCTGCGGCGGATTCTCCAGGAGTCGCCCGTGGGGCGGGACTTCGATATCGGGCTCGAGCGGATCATGCGGCTCCGGGGCGATGGGAAGGCGGAAGCGGTCTCGGGGTCGCCGAATGCGCGGGATGGGGCGCGGACCACGTTCCAGCATGCGGACGAGACCCATCGCTTCACCATTGAGCATCTGAAGCGCGCCTGGACCGTGATGCGAGCCAACATGGCGAAGCGGCCCATGGCGGATCCGTGGGCGCTCGAGACGACCACGGCGCCGGAGCCGGGCGCGGGATCGGTGGCTGAGGACACGATGGAGTACGCGCAGCAGCTCGCCAATGCCCGCCGGCCCTCGACGCTGTTCTTTTTCCATCGACAGGCGTCAGATGGGCACGACTTGGAGACGGCCGCGGGATTGCGGGCGGCGGTGCTCGAGGCCTCGGGGCCCTACGTCGCGCAGTGGACGGACGTGGAGCGCATCTGTGAGGCATTCCGCGAACCCGATGCGGATCGGGCGTACTTGGAGCGCGTGTGGCTCAATCGCCCGGTTCAGGCGGCGGGTGTCGCCTTCGACGTGGAGCGCTGGCGGGAGTTGGTGCGGCCGGGCTACGTCGTCCCCGAGGGCGCGGCCATCACACTGGGCTTCGACGGCTCGCGGTTCGATGACTGCACGGCGCTCGTGGCGACGGAGGTGGAGTCGGGCCACCAGTGGCCGCTCGGCATCTGGACGCCGACCGAGGGGACCATTCCCGTGGAGCAGGTGGACCAGGCGGTCGCCGACGCCTTCGCCCGCTACCACGTCGTCCGCGCCTATTGCGACCCGCCGAAGTGGGAGAGCTGGATCGCCACGTGGGCGGGGCGCTACGGCGAGAAGCGGGTCATCGAGTGGTGGACGAATCGGCGGAAGCCCATGGCCTACGCGATTCGGTCCTTCGTGACCGCGCTGGCGGCGGGAGAGTTGAGCCACGACGGGAATCGGACGCTCGAGGAGCACATCGCCAACGCCCGGAAGCTCTACACGCCGCTCACCGACGAGCAGGGCCAGCCGCTCTGGATTCTCCGCAAGGATCGGGCGGATAGTCCGCGGAAGATCGACGGGGCGATGGCGGCGGTCCTGTCGTGGGTGGCGCGGACGGACGCGATCAGCGCTGGCGCGAGCCCCGGGGGTCCGTGGCTCGTGGCGGCGGTGTGAGGGGAATCATGGCCAAGCGGATGACGGCAAAACGGGGCGGAACGAGCCGGAAACGGCGTGAACTCGGGACGAAGTGGCACGATCTCGAGCGGATGCCGCCCTTTTACGACTTGGCTGCGATTCCCCAGACTTTGCCGGGCTCGCAGGACACGCGGTGGCTGGATGCCAACGTCGTGATGTCGCCGGTCATGTGGATCATGCGGCTCTTCATCGGGGCGCGGCCGGTGGTCGAGCGCCGGCTGCCGGAGCGGGGCGAGGAGGTTATGGGCCCGCCCGTCTGGCAGCAAGACCCCGAGCATCCGCTTGCCATCCTGCTCGATCAACCGAACCCGTTCTACGATGGCGACGTGCTGTGGCAGGCGACGGTGTTGAGCTACGTCCCGAACGGCAACGCCTACTGGCGCAAGGTGCGGAATGGGTTCGATGAGGTGGTGGAACTCTGGTATCTGCCGCACTGGCTCGTCCGGCCCCGGTATCCGACCGACGGCTCGAGCTACATCGACTACTACGAGTACCGGAGCGGCCCCGGGGAACCGGAGCGCATTCCGGTGCGGGACATCGTGCATTTCCGCTTCGGCCTGGACCCCCGCGATACCCGGCTCGGCCTCTCGCCTCTGGGGACGCTCTTGCGGGAGGTGTTCACCGACGACGAGGCGGCGATCTTCAGTGCCGCGATCCTGCACAAGATGGGCATTCCGGGACTCGTGATCAGTCCCAAAGACAAGACATCGCGGCCGAGTGTGCAGGATGTGGAGGAACTCACGAAGTACCTGAGCGGTGGCGAATTCCGTGGTACCCAGCGCGGTGCGACACTCGTCCTCGGCACACCGACCGACGTGGTGCAATTCGGCTTCGACCCCAACAAGCTGATGTTGGGGAGCCTCCGCGACATCTCGGAAGAGCGGGTCTGCGCGGCCCTGGGATTGCCGGCGGCGGTCGTGGGCTTCGGCTCCGGGATGCAGAGCACGAAAGTCGGGGCCACGATGCGGGAACTGGTCAAGATGTCCTGGGTCGGCTGTCTCTCGCCGATTCAGCAATCGCTCGCCAAGCAATTGAGCCGCCAATTGCTGCCGGACTTCGTCAGCCAGCGCCGGCGCTTCCGGATTCGCTTCGATACGTCGGAGGTCGAGGGCTTCCACGAAGACGAGAACCAGGTGGCGGAGCGGGTCGCCCGGCTCGTCACGGCAGGGATTCTGCGCGTGGACCGGGCCCAGGCGATGCTCGGTCTGGAAGTGGACAAGACCCAGCAAATCTACCTCCGGCCCTCGAACAGCTTGCCCGTGGACGCGGACGGGAACCCGATCCGTGAGGCGGCGCCACCGGGCGCCGTGACCCCCGGGACCGAAGACGTGCCGCCGGCCCTGGACGAGCTCGGTGCCGTTGCCATCCATGAGTCGGAGGACTGATCATGTCCCCATCACCCCAGAGGAGTGTTATGACCGCGACGACGCAGACCCAGACTCAGGCCCCGAAGAAATTCCGCTTGAGCGAGTACGTGAAGGACGGCTATCTCGCAGAGGCGTTGCGCACCGAGCTGGCGGACCTGCGGGGGCAGGATCTCGAGCTGGCCCAGGAGGCGATCATCGAGGTCGCCACGTCCAGCATTCCCGGGACGTTTGACGAGTTGGTAGGGGAATATCGGCGGGCCATCCGGCGTGCGCTGCATCCCGAGCGGCGTCTGGTCAAGCACCCGCAGGTCGATCCGCAGGTCATCCGGAATCCCGCCCTGGCGGCGCAGCTCAACAAGGAGTTGAAGGACGTGACGGCCGAGGAACTGGCCAGAGTCAACGCGAGGCTCAAGCGCATCATCGACGAAGCGCGGAACGTGACCGTGCGCCAGGAGCAGGGCAGCGACGAGCGTCGGGTGACCCACGATCCAGGCGAGCTCTGCAAGGTCCGCGGCGAGCACTCGACATTGGCGGGCGAGTGCGGGTATTTCCGGGACCCGGTGGCCTGGACGGACACGCTGCGGGGCGTGGTCCGCCAGGCGCTCGAGGAGTGAGGGGGGATCGATGGAACGGAAATCGCTGGATCTGGAACTCAAGGATGAGTCCACGGGCGAGGTGGAAGCACGCTTCGCCCGGCTGAACGTGGCGGATCATGACGGTGACGTGACGCTACCGGGCGCCTTCGAGGCGGGGACCGAGGTGCCCATCACGCACTACGGCCACCAGACCTATCTCGCGGGTGCGCTCCCCGTTGGCAAGGGGACGCTGTACGAGACGGGCGACGAGGTCCGATTGCGGGGTCGGTTGTTCCTCGACACGCAGGCCGGCCGTGACCACTTCGCCGTGCTCAAGCATCTCGGCCGGCTCCAGCAGTGGTCCTACGAGTTCGAGGTCCTGAAGCGCGGGGAGGTGAGCGAGGATCTGCGTGCGAAAGGCGTGCGGCGTGTGCTCGAGAAGGTCCGCGTCTTCGGTGTTGCGCCGGTCCTGGTCGGGGCGGGTGTGGATACGGCGACCCTGGCGGTGAAAGCCGAGGAACCGAAGACGTGGATTCGGCCCTCGGACGGCAAGGTGTACGAGACGTTCGACGCCTGCGTGGCGGATAACCAGTGGGCTGACGATCCGGCGGCCTACTGCGCGTCAATTCACAGCAGCAAGTCGGCGGATGAGCGGATTGCTGCCCACAAGGCGGCGGAGGATCGGGCGGCCGCCCGGGCCGCCGAGACGGCCCGCCGGGACGCCGAATTGCAGGAGGAGATCGAGCGGGTCGCGGCGGCCCATCGCCGGTTGCAGGATCGGCTGAACCGGGCCTGAGATGCGCTGCGAACACTGCGGGGCGCAGTTGGGGCCAGCCGGCGCCGGGCAGCCCTGGGGAGCGTTTCGCGTTCCGAGCAAGGGGCTGGTGATCGAACCGCAGGGGGCGACCGCTCGGCGATGCCCCCAGTGTCATTGGGTCACGGTATACGAACCTGTGAGGGAGACGGACGATGGCGAACGCACTCTATGACAAGGCTCGGGAATCCTTTCTGGGCCAGAACCCCGCGCTGGATTGGGACACGGACACCATCAAGGTGTTCCTGCTGGACGCGGCGTCGTACACCCCGAACCTCGCCAGCGGCGGAACGCAGACAATCACGGGCGCCGGGGCCATTGCGTCCGGTGAAGCCTTCGGCGCGGCCCGGCTTCAGCTCACGGTCTTCCCAGCGGGCATGGCGAGCGGAGAGGTCTTCGGCCTCGCCACGATGCGCCTGGCCGTGCGCGTCTCGGGCATCGCCTCTGCCGAAGGCTTCGGGACGCCGACCGTAGGTATAAGCGGCGGTACCCAGACGGTCACCGGAGTTGGGGACATCGCCACCGCCGAAGCGTTCGGGAGGCCCAAGGTCTCGGGCGGGTGGCCTCGCGGTGTGACCATCATTCGATCCCGGCCCCGCTGGGGCGACACTTGACACCATCCCCACCCAGTCCCTAACTTAGTCCTCGTAAGATTCGGCGAGGCGTGGTCTGGCCAGCCGAGCGCAAGAACCTTTTGCGCCGGCTGGCTTTTGTGTTTCCCGCCGGCGCGCTCAGTGGAGCGACGCCATGCCACGCTCGGTAGAGATCCGCGAACAGGCCAAGGTCAAGCACGCCCTCGTCGGCGAAATCCTCCGTCTCGCGGGCGACGACCGCGACTTCAGCAAGAAGGATGTCCTCGAGAAGCTCGGCGCCACCGATTCCGCCGATGCGGTGAAAAAGTGGCAAGCCCTGAACGCCGAGGCTCATAGCCTGTTCGCCCAGGCCGCCGAGGCCGAGGTCGAGGAGGACATCCAGGCCTACCAGACCCGGGACGAGGAGCTGAAGCGGCCGAAGCCGACTGCGACCGCCCGCCACCCGGCGGGGAAGCTCGAGGCGAAGACGTTCGGCCGGATGTTCGTGGAGTCGGAGCCCTATCAGCTCTGGCGCAAGGCCGGCCTCCGGTCGGCGCCGATCGCGGTCGAGGTGCCGATCGAGCTGAAGACTCTTGTGAGCACATCGGCGGGCTTCGCCCCAGACTCGCCGCGGACGAGCGATGTGGTGCCCTTCGCCACTCGGCCGGTCCAGATCCTCGATCTGATTCCGACCGATCCGGTCAACGTGTCGGTCGTCAAGTGGATGGAGAAGACGACCTACACGATCTCGGCGGCGGAAGTCGCCGAAGGGGCTGCCTCTCCTGAATCGACCTACGTCTGGACGGAGCGGTCGGAGAACGTGCGGAAGATCACGGACTCCATCCCCGTCACGGACGAGCAGCTTGAGGACGTGGACCAGATGAGCGCCCTCCTCGATGCGGACTTGAGGTTCGGGCTGCGGCAGAAGCTCGATAGCCAGGTCATCAATGGCAACGGCGTATCGCCCAACCTGCGGGGCATCCTGAACGTCTCGGGCATTCAGACGCAGGCCCGCGGCACCGACCCGCATTTCGACGCCATCTTCAAGGCGCTGACCAAGGTGCGGGCGACTGGCCGCGCAGAACCCGACGCGATTCTCGTTCACTCGACCGACTGGCAGACCATCCGGCTGACCCGGACGGCGGACGGCATCTACATCATGGGCAATCCGGCCGAGCCGGGGCCCTTGAACCTGTTCGGCGTCCCGGTGGTGATCAACGAGGTCCTGACGGCTGGGACGGCGCTGGTGGGCGACTTTTCCCGCTATGCACGGCTCAAGGAGAAACGGGGCATCGAGGTCATGGTGGGCTTCTCCGGGACCCAGTTCGTCGAGGGCAAGAAGACCCTGCGGGCGGATATGCGCGTGGCCTTCATCGTGCGGCGGGCGGCGGCGTTTTGCCAAGTCACTGGGCTGTAAGCGATGGCGGTCTCCGCAGCGAGGGTCACGGTCAGTACCACGGCGGTGGCCCTCAACACCGCCTCCTCGAGCGGGATGCGCCTCCTGCTCAAGAACACCAGCGCGAATGCCGCCGATCTGGGCGCAAGCAACGTCACCGCCGGGGCGGGCTTCGACCTAGCGGCGGGCGCGACGGTGACCGTGGAGTTGCAGCCCTTTGACGTGCTCTTCGCCATCCGATCGGCGGCCGCCGACGCAACCATCGCCGTGCTGAGGACCTGACCATGGGCATTATCGCCAGTCGTGGCTGGAAGGTGTGGGAAGGGGATTACGACTTCGCGGTGGACGGCGGGTCGGTGGGCACGATCACGCTCCGGTCGAAGGACGGCCCCATCGACAACGGCTCCATCATCATGGGCGGCGTGCTGGACATCGAGACCGCCTGTCTCTCGGGCACCGGGACGATGGCCCTCCAGGCCGAGGCGGCTGGCGATCTCCTCGCCGCGACTGGACAGGCTGGCCTCACCGTGGGCCGGAAATCCGTCATCCCCGTCTTCACCGGGGCCTCGAGCGTCAAGACGACCGCCGCCCGGAATCCGGCCGTGGTGATTGCGACGGCGGCCTTCACTGCGGGCAAATTCCGGCTCACGCTGTTCTACAAGTAACGGGCGGGGCCCATGCTGCACTTCCCGCGCCGCACCCTCGTGACCGGCCCGACGACCGAGCCGGTCACGCTGGCGGAGGTCCGGCGGCACCTGCTGGTCGATCCGCCCGCGAGCATCGTCTCGTCCTCGGTGGCGAATCCGACGGTCATCACGACGACGGCCGCCCATGGGTACGCGACGGGCGACCGCGTGACGATCAGCGGCCACACGGGCTCCACGCCGGGCCTGAACGCGACGCACATCATCACCGTGACGGGGGCAACGACGTTCACCGTGCCGGTGAATGTGACCGTGGGGGGCACGGGCGGCGTGGCTCTGCGGGCGCACCCGCACGACGACCTGCTCACTGGCTGGATTACCGCAGCCCGGGGAGTCGTGGAGCGGATGACGGATCGGCAGCTCCTGCCTGCGCGGTGGCGCGTGAAGTTCGACCGCTTCCCCAGGTGGAGGGAGCCAATCGAGCTGCCGCTGCCGCCCCTGCAATCGGTGGTCTCGGTGACCTACATCGACCCCGGCGGGGCCACGGTGACCTGGTCCTCCCTGGAGTATGTGGTGGATGCGCCGAGTGGCCCGCAGGCGACGGCAGGGCGGCTGTATCCCGCCCTCGGATTGGACTATCCGACGACGGGAGCCATCGAGGATGCGGTCACGGTCGAATTCGATGCTGGCTACGCCTCGGCTGCGGCGGTCCCGCAGGAACTGAAGCAAGCGATGTATCTCCTGATCGGGGCATGGTACGAGCATCGGGAAGCGGTGCTGCCGGATGGCGCGTCGCTGCCCGAGTTCCTGGCGGTGGAGACGCTGCTCCTGCCGTTCCGCCGGCTGGTGGCGCTGGTGCGGTGAGATGCGGGCGGGGGCGTTGCGGCACCAGATCACGCTGGAACAGCCGGCGGAGACGATTGCGAGCGGCGACGCAAGCGTGGCCTACACGACCGTGGCGACGGTCTGGGCGCAACTCGAGGGGCTCGTGGGAACGAATCGGGGCGGCCTGACGGCGGAAGCGGAATACCGGGTGCGGATTCGCCATCGGGCGGACGTGAACCCCCGCTGGCGCTTGGGCATTGCGGGAACGAACCGGAAGCTCGGCCTCCTGTCCGCCGTGGACCCCGATGGCCGCGGGCGCGAACTCGTCCTCTTGGCGCGGGAGATCATCTGATGGCCTTGCCGGCGACGATGGTCATCGAGGATGTCCATGGGGTGGGTCGGGTCCTCTCGGGTCCCGCATTCTGGGAGACCATGGAACGGCTGATTCCCCGGGCCCTGACACCCGTGGCGGCGGCGGCCCGGGCCGCGGCCCCCCAGGGACGGACGGGCAGGCTGCGCCGCCGACCGTTTGAGGTGCGGACGAAGCGCGGGTTCGCGCTCGGGACCGTGATCACCGCCGAGATCGGGACGCGGTTGCCCTACGGCCATCTGCCGGAGCGCGGGCACCGGATCATCCCGCGGGGGCCGCAGCGCAAGGGGGTCCCGCTCAGTCGGGCTCGGCGCAAGGAATTGCGGAGCGGCCTGAAGGCCCGTCGTGCCCAGGGGGCGATCGGGTTCGTGCCGGGACAGTTCTTCACCCGGCGGGCGTGGGAGCAGCATGAGGAGCAGACGCGGCGATTGCTGGAAGCGCTGCTCGGGATGGAGCTTCGTGGCCGGTGATCTACGATGCGGTGGAGCAGGCCTACACGGTCGCCGCCGCGAACTTCACGGCGGACCTGAACGCGCTGGCTGCGGCGAAAGGGGTCACCGCCCCGCCGGCAGCCACGCTCATCAAGCGCCAGCGGGCGGAGACCTATATCGCGCTGGGTGCTGCGCTGCCGGCGCTGGGCATCTACCTGCTGCGGGTGGCAACGCAGGCGAAGTCCCAGGGCAAGCGGGACAGCGTGGTGAGTCTGGTGTTCGACTACTACCTCGAGGGCACGGACCCCACGCTCCTGGCCAAGCAGGCCGAGCTGGCCGCCGAGGCGGTGCTGCGGACGGTCGATCGGCTGGCGGACGCGGGCAGCGGGATTTACGGCGCCGGCGAGGGCTCGGGCTCGGTGACCATCGAGCTGAGTGATGGCTACGACCCGGCGGACGAGAACAAGTTCTTCCACCGCGCACAGGTCACGGTGCCCGTGTGGGATGAAGACACGGGCCTCTAAGGGAGGCGGGTAATGGCCGGGATTCCACTGCGCCTGGACGCGGTGCTGGCGAAAAAGGAGACGACCTACCGGACGGATGCCGTGCCTGTGGCGGGGACGGACGGGGTGCGGCTGGCGGAGCGGCTCTGGCCCTCGCTCACCGTGGATTACGCCTGGGAGAATCTGCTGGAGGACGTGGCCACGGGTACGATCTTGCCGGCGAAGCCGGCGCTGCCCCGGGGTCGGCGGGTGACGCTGGACATCCCGTGGCTGCCCCGGGGGGCGGGCGTGGACGCGCCGGTCGAGGCGAGCCCGCTGCTCCAGGCCTGCGGCCTCACGGAGACGGACGGTGTGTCACTGTTTGATTACGACCCCGCGTCGCAGCTCCACAGCTCGGCGACGATCTACGCCTATGCGGCGGGGCATCTCTTCAAGGCCGTGGGCTGCCGGGGGAGTTTCCGGATCACCTTCCAGGCGGGCCAGATCGTCGTCATGCGGTTCCGGATGCAGGGATTCCTCGGCGCCGAACCCGCGCCAGCCGCCGTGCCGACGACGACCTATGACGCGACGGAACCGGTGGCGAGCGTGGGCCTGAGCGCGACCGTCGGCAGTTGGACCCCGGAACTCGTGTCTGGCGAATTCGATGCGGGAGCGACGGTCGAGCAGCAGGATGACAGCAACGACACGGACGGCATCAAGGCGTTTGAAATCGGCCTGGCGCGACCGACCCTGACGCTCGTCACCCGGGTGCCCCGGAATGCGAGCGGGATCTGGGATCAGGCGACCTTCGACCCGTGGGCTGACGTGAAGGCGTGTACGGCGCGGGCCATCAACATCACCTGGGGCAGTGCCCAGTTCGCCCGCCTGAAGCTCATCGTGGCGGCGACGGACGGCGTGCTCCAATCAGCCCCCGCGCCGGAGGCGGCTGCCGAATTCTCCGCCTGGCGCCTGGTGTATCGGCTGCTGAACTACAAGCTCAGGACCGACTGAGTGCTCTCCCCCGGCCCCGAGGGGTCGGGACCATCCGCGATGCTCTCCGGGCCGGCGCCCCAGTCACCGGCCCACCCGCCAGAACCCCTACGTTTTGCTGGGAGACCTATGTCCGACCTGGAAACACGCGATGCCTATCTCGGAGTCGAGGTCGCGCTGCCGAACGGGGCGACCGTCCGCGGGAAGCCGATCCCCTATGGCGAGGCGGTGCGCCTGATGGCGCTGGCCGACGAGTGGGCCAGCGGCGGCGACCCGAAGACGACGCTCCTCGAACTACTGGAGTCGTTTCATCGCCTGAGCGGGATCACGCGGGAGGAAATCATGCGGCGAGATCCGGATCTCACGCTCGGCGACATGATGGGGGTGATCACAAGTTTTTTCTTCCAGCCGAGTCGCGGGCGCGCCGCCGAGACCCCGAGCGCGGGGGCGACCGGCGTCCCGGAACCGCGTGGAGCCTGATGGACTGGGAGGCGGAGTATGCAGCTCGGTATGGGGGCCCTCCGCGGCCGGACCAGCCGTGGCACCAGGTCCTGGCGCTGATGGCCCGGATCGGCCGCTTCGCCGCCCGGGACATCCTGCGGGTGGTCGAAGGGACGTTCCTTGCCCGGCCGCCCGAGGACGAGTTCAGCGCCGGACAACGCCAGCTCCGGCTCGATCAGCTCGAGCGGTACGCCGCCGGGGAACGGTGACGCATGGCCTTTGACATCCTCGTCCGTGCGCTCTTTAGCGACCAGGGCCTCTCCGTTGGTCTCGCGAAGGCCAATGCCGCCCTGAATCAGATCGGTCGGTCGAGTCCGCAAGCGCGGGCCGGCCTGCGGGCGGTGGAGCAGGGCGCCAGAATGCTCGCCTTCCAGGCGGCGGGCCTGAGCGGCGGACTGGGGCAGGTCGCCCGGGGACTCCTGCTCCTCGGCGGTGGCAGCGCCCTGGTGCTCGGGGCGGTTGCCGGCATCGGACTCATCAGCGCGGCGTACAAGTTCTTCCGTCGTGATGCGGAGGCGGCGAAGAAAGCCGAGAAGGAATTTCGGGAGGAGCTGCACCGGACGGCCGAGGCCGAGCGCCAACGGCAGACGCCCCGAAGCCTACAGATCGGCAGGACGGCCGAGCGGGCTCGTGAGGAGTTCGAGGCCCTCACCCGGCAGATCGAGGAGCGGCGGGCGGCTCTCCGGCGGGCCTTGACCCCCAGCGCGGTCCCGGACCGGCAGGCCCGGCTCCTCGGCGCGGCTGGGGCGGGACTCACGCCCGAGCAGATCGAGGAGACGATCGCCCGGGACGCGAAGCTGAATGCCCTGTACCGGGAACGCCGCCAGATCGGGATTGAGCTGACGTTGAACCGTCAGGCGGCGACTCGGGCGGCCGAAGAGGAAACCCGCGAATTGCGGGAGGCGCTTCGGGTCGAGCGGGAGCGCATCATGCTCGGCCGGGCGGCATTCCGGCGAGGCGAACTCCCCGCCTTTCCCCTAGTGGCGACCGTCACGCAGGCACCGATCAGCCCCGAACGCCAGCGTGCTGCCGAAGTCGAGGCGGGGGTGTTCCTGCCTGACCTGCGCGTGCCCCCGATGCGGGCGCTCGAGCGGCGCGCCCGGGAGGCCGAGGAAGCCTTGGCCGTCCGCCGAGGGGCCATCATCGAGGAAATGCAGCGTCCCGAGGGGGGCTTCGGGTCCGCGCAGGCCATGGCGCTCATGAACGCGGTTCTCCTGGCCCGGGGTGGGGGACTGGGCGGAGCCTTGCAGGGCGCTGGTGGGCTGCTCGCCACGCTGCAAGGCGTGAACCCGCTGATCGGGGCTGGGGTGAGCCTGCTGGGCACACTCATCGGGGGCGGACGCCGCGAACGCCAGATCATCGATGTGCGGGTCGAGGAATTCGGCCCCCGGGCCGACGAGCAGCTCAAGCGCACTCGCGGAGATCCGGACCAGTTCCGGATTCAGGTGGTGCTGCCCGATGGGCGGATCGTGGCCGAGTATGCGGCCGAGGACATCCTGTACCGGACGAGCCGACTCACGGCGCAAGACGCGCGGCCACGCGGCCGGCAGAGGTAGGCCATGGCCCCGTATCTCGCCGTGGACAACATTTTCTCGGTGCGGCAGTACCCTGGCCACACGATTGCCGCGACTGAGGAGCCGAGCGGCAACGAAGCCTTTCGGGTGGCCGACGGCCGGCGCTCGAGCTTCGACTACGCCACAAGCACGACGCCCAACTCGGAGTGGTCGGTCACCTGCACAGCGGATCAGGTGCGGGCCGTGACGTTCGTGGCCTTGGACCGTGGCCATAACCTCGCGGGCAAGCGGGTGATCTACGAAGTCTCGAACGACAACTTCACCACCGTCGAGACGGTCTTCGACATCAGCGCCCTGCCCGCGAACCCTGGGGCCGGGTCCTTGGATGACGCGCTCGGTGTCGTGACGGATGAAGGAGCCTGGCTGAAGCGCGTCTCGGTGCGGTTCGGCCTCTACCACCGGCTGCGGATTCCGGCGATGGGGGCGGGACTCAAGCCCGTCATCGTGGGCCTCTGGGCCGGGACGGGCTGGGCGCCTTCGGTCTTCGGCCTCCCGAAACAGGAGAACCGGGCCCGGCTGGCGGGCCAGGTCAGCGTGAGTGAGGCGGGCTGGATGGGGGCGGGCGCGATGACACGCCAGCGGGTGGGGACGCTCCACTTCAAGCTCACCAGTCTCTTTGAGTACGAGGAGCTGCGGCGGCACCTTGAAGAGAACTACGGTCGTCACCGCCCGATGTGGATTGTGCACGACGATGAAGAAGCGCAGCGGGCCGTCCTAGCTACCATACCACAAGAATTCGTTGGCCTTGATCGTCGCACCGCCGATTGGTTCTACGGATCGGGCGAGATTCCTTGGACCGAGCATGAACCCAGACGCGATTAGGAAATGCCGTGTAGATATATGCCCCCAACCTGCCCGTTGTCGCGGGCTCTGCCAGAGTCATTATATGCGCCTCTGGCGTTACGGCGATCCGAATGTTCTGCCGCGACGGGCACCAAATGGAACAGGCAACATCTCACCAGATGGCTATCGACGGATATACGTCAATGGTCGTCTAGTGCTGGAGCATCGTGCGATGTGGGAACGGCACCATGGGCCAATTCCCAACGGTCACGACATTCACCACCGGAACGGTGACAAGAGGGATAATCGCATTGAGAACCTTGAATTGCTGCCGCACGCCGCGCACAGTGGTTTGCATCTGTCGTCTAAGCGTGCGCAACACATGAGGGCGCGACAACCCCGTGAGAACGCTTCCCGCCTTTCTGCGGAGGAAGCCAAGGAGATCCGGCGACTACATCACGGTGGGATGACTCAAATGCAACTCGCAAGACAGTTCGGCATTCACCAGACAACCGTGTCGCTGCTCGTTTGCGGCAAGACGTGGAGAAGCACAGATGGCTGAGATTTTCCCCAAAGACATCCTGCTCCGGGTCTCCCCGAAGCTGCTGGAGCGGTATCAGTCGCTCGTGGTGGCGGGTGCGGGGCGTGGCCGGGCGGTGCCCGTGCCCTATACGTTCACCCGCTCGACGGTTGGCGCCACGGTGGACCGGGACGGAGTCGGTCGCAAGGTGGGGGCGAATATCCCGCGGATTCAGTGGGTGGATCTGGACGGCGACGGCGTGCGGGAGACGCCGGGCATCCTGCTGGAGGGAGCCCGAACCCAGCTTGTCACGCAGCCAGAGAACTTCGCGCATGCGGCTTGGGTCAATTTGGGCAATCTCCCGACCGGCGGACAATCCGACCCATTCGGCGGTACGCTCGCGTATCTTTTTCTCGACGACAGCGGGGCTAGTTATCACTCAGTTAATACCGTTGTGACGTTCACCGGCGACGGTACAAAGTCCGCGGCGATTTTTTTCCGCGCTGGGACGGCCGCTAAAACTGCTCTTTCAATTTTTGACAATACGGCGGCTACTCATCGCCATGCCGTACAAGTGACGTGGACAAATGGAGTTCCAGCTATTAGCGGTGAGCTTGGGAGTGGGACGGTCTTTCCACTTGAAAATTGGGGTGGCGGATGGTGGCGGCTACAATTCAACGCGACGGGAGTCATAGCGGCGAACAGCAACCGGTTGGTCGTCTATCCGACCGGAACAGATGCCGTCAGCGACACGGGTAACGTGTACGTGTTCGGTGCCAACGCCTGGGACGCACCCTTCCCGTCGAGCTACCAGGGGCCGAGCGGCGGTGCGAGCCCGTCGGCGGCGGATCTCTTCACGACACCGTTCAACTTCGGGCCGATGGACCTCACGGTGCTCGCGCGGATGGTGCGACCTGTCTGGGCCGATGCGAGCGGATCATTGGGCAGCTCTCCCGGGATCCTTAACGTCGGTGGTGCCAGCGTACCCAGCTTCCGGGCGGCATTCGCGGATACGACTCGCACGCTCACGACGACCATCGACACCTCTGGGACTGACGCGTCACTTGCTGGGGTTGCCATCCCGGCTGGCACGTCTCTGGCATTGTGCTATCAATTCGCGTCCCTCGCGACTGGGGGAACGATTCGACTTGACGCCGGAAGCGGATTCCAGGGTCCGTCTTCGGCCGCATCAGGATTCTCGGCCTTCGGTGCCCAGACCATCAATATCGGAAGCCTCCAGGGTGGCGGCAATCCGCTCTTCGGCGTCGTACTCGACCTCATCATTGCCCGCGGGCTCTTCACGCGGGCGGAGATGCTGGCGATTCCCTGATGCCCCGCCCCATCTCGCCCCGCACCATTGAGCGACTGCGCTGCGCCGATCCCACGGTGCGCGTCCTCACCGAGGCTCAGGTCGAGCTGCGAGCAGACCTCCGCCAGCGGAAGAGCCAGTGGCAGGCGGCGGACACCGTCACGCTGCGAGAGCACGACTTCGCCTCGGCCGCAGCCCTGACGGCGGTGGGGCACACTGCGGAACTGACGCTCACGAACGCGCCAGCCGGGAATAGCCTCTACATCGCGCACTACAAGCTCACCATCACGCCGGACGCCCCGGCCTCGGGGACGAATACCCACCTGCTCGAAGTCGCGGTCGAGACGGATACCGCCGGGACGGGCACCTGGGTCGAGCGCCAGGTGTTGAGCTACAAGGTGGGGCGCAAAGCCGGCGAATCGGAGACTGCGGTCGTCTATGACCACGAGGAAGCCTACGTCCGGCTCTCCGGCCTCACCAGCGCGTCCAAGCTGCGGCTGAAGGTCAAGTCTGCGACGATGCCCGGCACGTCGAGCTTCCGGGTTGACCCGTTCAACAAGGCGACCGATGGCGACGTGACGGCGGGCGTGACCTACCACACGGGGCCGGCGCTCGATTTCCTGGATGACGGGGTCACCCTGGCGCGGAACATCCAGACGAAGATCACCCATACGGCGCACGACGGCTTCCAGACCGACCTCGGTGGACCCCCGGGCCATTCGGGGGCGAGCCCCTTCATCGTGGCCCGCATCGTCTGGGGCAAAGATGACCCGCGCGACCTGGCGATTGACCGGATCGTGGCGTTCCTGCATCCCAAGCAGGACGCCTTGCAGGCGAAGACGGTCTCCGAGTGGGTCTGCCAGCCGTTCGCGCTGGTGACGGCCGTCAGCGGCGTCATCTTCCAGAAAGACCGCGTGACCCTGGTGCCGCTCGCCGATCCCGTCCGCGTCCCGGCAGGGGAGGGGACCTCCGCCGCCGACGTGACGTTCAGCTGGGTCGAGCGCACGTTCTATGTGGACGGCCGACCCGTCGTCCTCGGGCGAAAGCCGCGGCCCAAGAGCGTCGTGCCGGCCATTCAGGGACTCGTGGACCCGCAGACCGGCTTGCCCGACTTGAGCGCCTTTGTGGAATACGACAACGGGCCAGCGACCTTCGTCTTCATCTGGGCATTGCAGGCGGACGGGACGGCGGCGACGAATGTCGGCTGGGGGCAGGATTCGACAGTCAATCAAGTCACCAACGGGAGCCGGAAGCTCCGCGCCATCCGGCTGGACTGGGACCAGCGGGGGTTCTATCAGGCGGAAAACGTGACGGACGGCGCGGCGACTCGCCCAGTGCTCCGGATGCGCGTCGAGACGGGCAGCTACGCGAACGAGAAGATCCAGTTCTCCGGGGCGGGGAACCGCATCGACCTGGGCGCCACCCCGACGAAGGATGTCGAATTCTCCGCCGAGGCCGAAATCCCGGCCGGCAGCACGGCGATCTTTGAAGTGCTGAAGGATGGGGGGGTGGCGGGGAACGATGCCGATTGGGTCGCCTATACCGATGGCCAGACGACAGCCGATCTCGCGAACGTCTCCAAGCGCCAGACCTACGAGCTGCGCTGCCGGATGACGACCAACGCCTCAGGCGACGTGACCCCCGTCATCCGCGCCATCGGGGCGCGGGAGATCACCAAGGTGCCGCTCTGGGACATTTGCGACTTCCGCTCCTGCCGCTGGGAGGTGGACCCGGTCGATCTCGTGGGCCGGGTGGCCGAGGCGACCTTCGTCGCCATCAAGGACGGCGACCAAGACTTCCGCGACCGGATCACGGAGCTGCTGAGCGACAACGACCGGGGCGATATCGTGCTCCGCACCTGGCAGGGCGACCCGAGCCGGCCGAGGTCGGAGTGGGTGCCGCTGGATGACTTTCTGCTGGACGACTGGTTCCCGGATGCGGCCGAGGTCACCTTGGTCGGCGTCTCGCCCCTCTCGCTCCTCAAGGGCAAGTTGCCGCGCTACGACGCCACGACACACCAGCGGCAGCCCAAGACGTACGCGAACCAGACGCCCAAGGCCATCGCCGCGGACATCATCGGGACGCAGATCGGCCTGCCCGCTCGCTACCGGGGCCCGGAGATCGAGGACGAATCGGTCCTCCTGGCGAAGACCCTGACCGAGAGTGACGCCAAGGAGGAATTGGACGCCCTCGCCTACATCGCCCGCGGCGCGTGGACGACCGAGGCTGGCCGGATTCGCTTTGTGACTCTGCTGGACCCGGGAGCCGTGGTCCACACGTTCGACGCGCTCGAGCTGGAACCCCTGGACTTCAGCCCCGGCTTCCGCCATGCCGTCCAGGAGTTCTTCGTGCGGTACGGTTGGGACGATACGGAGCGCCGGTACACGGGCGAGGTGCTCTCGACCGTTGATGCCACGCTGTTTGAGACCGTCATGGGCACGGGGTTCAAGGGCATCGCCCGGTTCGACGCAAGCCAGGAGTTGCGGGACACCGTGTGCCGCTGGCTGCCGACTGAGGCACTGGCGCACAAGATCGGGCGCTTGCACATCAATGCCTTCTCGCTCGGGCTCCGGCTGTGGCGGTTCAAGTCCATCTATCGGTACCCGGAGCTGCGGATCGGGGATGTGGTGGCGGTGCCCACGGATCGCTTTGTCATGCGGGACCCAGGAGCCGGCCGGGCGCTGCGGGGGCAGCTCTACGGGATCGGACCCATCGTGCAGGTGGGCGACCCGGAACACCAGACCTTCGGCGTCTGGGTGCGGCAGATCGCCGACGTGGTGGAAGCCACCGAGGTCGGCACTCGCTCGGGTGACGGGACGCCCGTCCTTCCCGAAGTCACGCTGAATGTCACGCAGGCTGGGGCGGTGTCGCTGATTCTCAAGGCGACGGGGTCCCTCAGCGCGAAATTCAAGGTCCTGAAGACGGGCGAACCCACGGCGGCACAGGTGCGGGCGGAAACAGCCGTCGCCCTGGATGGCGATGGGCTGTATCGCTCAGGTACGATCATCACGCTGACCGCTGGTGAGACGGCGTTCGTGAGTGCCTTTTCGTACAGCGGGTCCGGGGGACTCCTGACGGAATCCAAGCTCGCCACAGCCAAGATCACCCATTACGAGGGTGGGGTGACGATTGATCTGGTGGAGAAAAGTCGCACAGCCTACACCGTGACATTTCGGCTGACAGCCAGGGATGCTGACGGTGATACCGTGAAGCTTCACTATCGGAGCCTACTGCAAACGGCGCTGTCGGAATCCTATACATCCCCTGCTCCGATTAGCGAGGGGGCATTCAGTACCCAACCACACGGGCTCGATGTAACAATTGATCGCGGCATCGCAGATCGGTTTATTGAAGCGTGGTCCGAGGATAGCAACGGCAACAAAAGTGGCATCAGTCGGTTGGCGATCCCAGCCATCACATCAAGCGACCAAGAGAACGCCATTACGAATTTTCAGGCATCGGGCGCGTTCCAGGGTACATGCCCCGGCCAGAACCTGGTGGATACCATCACTTGGACGGAAGCCACAAATATTCCTACGGGTTGGCTGGCCAAACTCTTCGTGTGTTCGACGCAGGGGTGTTCTCCTCCCACAACCGGCCCCTTCAACTCCGACGCTGCAAGCGGGGTGACCCGTACCGTGCTGAGCGGGGTGCAAACAGGATTCGACTTCAATGCCTTCCGGACTTACCGGATTCGGCTTGAAAATGGTTATGGTGAACTCGTTGATGATGACGTGAGCGCTGAAATCTCAACCGGATACACAAACTGCTAGGGAGAGTTTGCGCCATGCGGCAGATTTATGTCTTCGTCAGCAAATCCGACCCATCGGCCTACACCGCAGCTTTTGGCTCCGAAGTTGAAGCTCGGGATCATGCCGATGCAGCCCTGGGCTTGGGAAACTGGATTCAGTACAACATATCCCGCTTTGTTGGCAGCGACCTAGGCGTCTTGGTCAACTTGTCCCGTGAACGTGCTACGACCCCTGACGGCACGGGCCGATGGAGATGGGGACACGTCAGGGATGTGATTCGGCGGTGGCAGGGTGAACCTGTTGAGATAAACTGCGAGCACTGTGGCCAACAGATCCCTAATTCGTGATGTCTTGCGCACGCAGACGGAGTCGCCCAAAGATCTCCGGATGGCCAGTGGTTTGGAGGATCGCATGAAGAAGTTCGTGCTTAACGACACGCTCATCCATAATGTAGGCTTCGGCAATTACGATCCACACTCCCCCGGCCCAATGTGCCCGAGCACGGCCGAATTGACGTGGAACGCGAAACTCCTTGCCTGGTAGAGTGGCGAAGACCAAATCTTCAAAGCGGTGCAGTGGTGAGCAGGCACACTCATGAATCAGTTCGTTCCACCAGACACGGTACACATCCGGTGCCGACAGCGCCGTTGTCTGGGTGACCCACTGGCGGTACTCCTCTAAGTGCTGTGCGGTGTTCTGCGCCACGGCACTTCGGGCCAAAGATAGCACCGCTGCGACGACCAGCCACGCTCGCATGGTCATTTCCTCCCTGCCTTTGCCCACCGCGCCCGGGCGGCCTTCCGGGCGATCTCCCGTCGCCGCTCGGGCGTGAGCGCCCGCATCCGGCGCCGCGCCAATTTCACCGCCTCCGGACTCTTGGGGGCCTTGGGCATGGCTCGATCCTACCGCTAGCATACACACCGCGCCAGCGAACAAACCCCGAAAGCCCGGAAGTGCCGTCCACGCCGTGACCTAGCCTCGCCGTTTCCGCCCCCGTGGCTTGCCCCCTCGGGGGATGGCCCCTAGATTAGCCCATAGGAGTCAGCGGCCGCGAGCCGGCCCTTCCGTGTGAGGGGTCGGCTCGCCGTGTTTTTCGGAGGGGCGGTGGACCGCGACGATCACAGCCTGCTCGTCCGCATTGACGAACGCACATCGGCCATCGCCGAGGCCCAAGAGCGCGCCTTCGCCGTGTTGGGCCGGCATGAGAAGCGGATCAGCTCGCTTGAGCGCTGGCGCTCTTGGGTGCTCGGGGCACTGGGCATGGTCGGTCTCGTCCTCGCCATCGCGCTGAGACTGCGGTGAGAAGCCTGTCCGAAACGTTCGACCTCCTGGATTCCCGGACGCCGAGCCGTCACGCCTTCACAAAAGTCACCGCCTTCGCCACGACGCTCGCGGTCCTCGTGATCGTCGCGGCCAACCTGCTCTGGGGTCGCCGGCCGCTGAATGGGGCTGAGGCCCTGCTGCTCGCGGCCTGCCTCGTCGCCCCCTACGGCCTGAACGGCTTCCGCACGTTCCTCGCCCTCCGCCAGCGGGGTCTCGATGGCCCTGTCTAGACCCTGGTGGCTCGCCGACGATCCCTGGCTGGGCGACGACAAGCTCAGCCATCTCGGCTGGGGGGCTTTCCTCGGGGCGCTGCTCCTCGTGGCGGGCGTCGGTGCCGTTGCCTACTGGATCACCATCCTCGGGGCCGGCCTCGGGGTCGAACTCGTGGAACTCTGGCGCTACCGGCGCTGGGAACAGGCTGGCCGACACTATCCGTGGCCCCTGCTCGCCGATCTCACGAGCTACAAGGATCTGGTCTGGAATCTGGCCGGCGGGGCCCTGGCCGTGCCCTGCGTCCTTGTTGCGAGGATCGTCGCTCTATGGTGAAGGTGCTCTGCCCTGGCTGCGACCTGCCCCTGGGCCAGGATCAGGTGGGCCGATCCTGGGTCCGGTGCGCCATCTGCGGCTACGAGGGCGTCGTCTCGACCTGGCCTGCGCCGTCCGACGCGGACGAGGAAGCGCCCCTCGGGTCCTGGGACGATGAGGAGTCGCCATGAAGCGGCTCCTCGCGCTCGCTGCGGTGCTCGCCTGCGCCGGCCCGGCCCAGCACTCCGTCTGGATCAATGCCCCGTGGCCCATCGCGCAGATCACCGCCGAACGGCAGGATGGGTTCGTCCTCGAGCTGCCCCCGAGCCAGCGCGTGATCTGGCCGTTTGACCGAGGGTTCCGGGGCCGGCTGTGGCTCGTGTCGTCCGCGGGGGATTCCCTCGCGTCTCCCTGGTTCGATGTCCGGTCTTCGACCTGCTGGGTGTGGGCGCCGGCCGACTGGCCGCGGCCCTGCGACTGGTGAGGGCGAAGCTCCTCCGATTCGCCGATTCGCCCCAGGGCGTCTTCGGATTCTTGGACTTGGAGAATCATGCGGGGATTCGGGTCGCCCGCTTCGCCACGGCGGAAGAGGAGTGGCGCAACAATCAGCGGTCGGTGTCGTGCATTCCCGCGGGCCTCTACACCTGCCGCCGGACGCGATGGCTGAAGCATGACCTGGAGACCTTCGAGATTACCGAGGTTCCGGGCCGCACCCGGATTCTCTTCCATCCCGGCAACACCGTCGCGGATACCGAGGGCTGCATTCTCGTGGGGAAGGATTTTGGCGCGGTTCCGGTCCAAGACGTCGGGACCGAACGTCTCCGCTGGGCGGTCCTCCGCTCCCGCGAAGCCTTCCGTGAATTCATGGACTACCTGGACGGCGTCGAGATGTTCCTGCTCGAGATCCGCTGGTCCGCGCCGGGAGAGTGGAGGTACGCCGAATGAACGCCATCGCCACTAGCCTGCTCGTCGTGGGGATGCTCGCCTGTCTCGGTGGGGGGCCGGGATTGCCCGAGCCCGCGAAGCCGACCGATCTGGGGGCGAAGCAGCTCGCCGCGAACCCGGTGCGGGAGTTCAACTCCCGGGCCGAGTGGGAGCGCTCACCGTGGGCCCGCGTGGGGGACCTAGCCATCGCAACGCCGGTCTTCGTCGTCGTCGCCCTGGACGGCGCGGCCTGCGTCGTGACGGACCGCGAGTGGGGCGCCGCTCAACCCGGCGCCTGGTATGTCTGCGCGGCCGGCTGGCGAGTCGCGCGGAGGGAGGTGCGACCGTGATCATTCTGACGCGGGCTGCCTCGAATGACCGGTGGCTGACGACGCCCGGCACCTGGCGGGGCGCTAGGCTCGCCGACGGGCACCGAACCGCGACGGTCAGCTGTCCCGGGTGCGGGCGCGCGGCTTCGCTCAGCGATCACGAGATCGCCGTGGACGGGACCGTTAGCCCGTCGCTGGTCTGCCCTTACGCGGACGATCCCGAGCGCCCGTGCGCCTTTCACGATCACGTGCGTCTCGAGGGCTGGGCACCGTGAGCGCCCGGGCGCGGCTGCGGGCGGCCGCCTACGAGGCCCGCTTGTGGGCGCTGGCGGCGCTGCTCTTCTGGGCCGGCTGCTACGCCGGCCTGAAGACCGGGCGAGGCCAAGCCTGGGACGAACGGCACGCCGCCCGCCAAGAGGCGAGACGTGTGGCCGCATTGTCTGAGGCCCTAGCCTTGTGCGAGTCGGGCGTGCCCAGAGACTCGCGCGGCTTCTACGGTCCGCCCATCCGGTGATTCCCCGGCGCGTCATCCTGGTCTTCGGCAGTCTCACCTGCGCCGGGGCGCCGTCCGTCGTGCCGCTCGGCCCGAAGCCGGAGACGCGCACCATCGGCGGATTCACGATTGACTCGGTGCCCCTCCACGGGGCGCTGGCCCGATTTCAGGCCGCCTTTCCTCGGGAGACCGGCCTCTGCGTCTATGGCTTCCTGCGGGACACGATCATCGCCAACCTGCCCGGGACCTACCTCGTGGTCGAGCGCTTCGGCGCCATGGCATTCGATTCTGCGTCCGCCGATGCCGTGTGGTACTCAGCGGACCCCGAGGACCGCAAGGCGCGCTGCGCCAGTCGCCACCTGGTCGGGATCGCCCACTCCCATCCGCTCGTCAGCACGCCCTTCGACTGCACGCACTCGCATGCGGACGCTCTGCTCCTCGACGGCGATCCGCGGCTCCTGTTCAGCGTCCTCTTCTGCGCGAACGGCTTGGGTGAGTGGCTGTGGCAGGACGGCCGGCGCATGGGATTCCGCTGGGGAGTCCTCCCCTGAGTGCGCTCGAGCGGTGGGTTCTGGCGGTCCTCCTCCTCGGGGCGATGGCATTCTGGCAGCGCAGCGCGCCGTGAGCCGACGGGTGCGTCCCGTCCTTCTGGGGATCGTGTCGGACATCCACACGGGTTCGACCGTGGCGGTCTGTCCCCCCGAAGGCGTGAAGCTCGATGACGGCGGCAAGTATCTGCCCTCCCGCCCGCAGCAATGGCTCTGGCAGTGCTGGACGGACTTCTGGGCTCGGGTGGCCGCCCAGCGGCGGGCACTGAAGGCGGAACTCTGGTGCGTCTACAACGGTGATCTTTTCGAGGGTGGGGCCCACCATGGCACGACCCAGATCATCTCGGGCAATCCGGAAGTCCAAGCCTATCTCGCGGCCCGGGTGTTTGGCGTGCCCCGGGAGTTGCGGCCGGCGCACACGTTCATCGTCCGTGGCACGGAAGCGCACGTCGGGCCATCCGGGGCGACCGAGGAAGCCTTCGCTCGGAGCATTCACGCAGAACGCGATCCCGAGACGGACAAATGGAGCTGGTGGCATCTCCGGCTCGCGCCCCATGGCTGTCTCTTGGACTTTCAGCATCACGGCCGGCAGGGGCAACGCCCGTGGACGGAAGCGAGCGTGGTGAGCCTCCTGGCGGCGCAAATCTTTTACGAGCACGCCCGCCGTGGGCTGCCGCATCCCCGGCTCGCCATCCGCTCACACCGGCACAAGGTCGGCGATTCCGGCGACAGCCATCCCGTGCGGGTAATCCAGACGCCGGCCTTCCAGCTGAAGACGGGCTACGCGCATCGGGTGGCGGCCGAGAGTCTCGCCGACATCGGGGGCGTGATCGTGACGGTGTTCCCCGATGGTCAGTACGCGGTGGAAAAGGTGCTGTTCACGCCGGAGCTGCCGACGCCATGGGTCGCAAGCGCATAACGGTCACGGAGAATGCATTGCTCGAGGCGCTCCGGCAGTATGGCCAAGCGCCAGCGAAACGGCCCCCAGGGGACTGGCACACCCTGAAAGAGCTGGCAGCGGCCGAAAGCCAGGCGACGGGGACGCAAGTCACGCCCGCCGCCATGAAGTACCGGATCAACATGGCCAAGAGCCGCGGGGTGGTGATCGAGCAGATGCCGGGGAGTGCGATCGACGAACACGGGCGCGTGGTCCGGACGATGTATTACCGGATCACCGCCAAGCCATCGGGGAACACATGACCCCCCGTCGGGGCGCACTAAGCCTCACCGTAATCGGGCTGCTCGCCGCCGCGCTCTGGATCGCCAACGCCGTCGAGAACGCTGGCATCAGCCGGCGGGCCGTGCTCCGAACCCAAGGCCACAGCACCGACCGGCGGGTGGCCCTGCTCGTTGCGGCCACCGAATCGCTCGAGGGGCGCGTCCGCCAGCTGGGCCTCCAGCGGGCGCAGGACAGCGTCACCGTCGTGAGGCTACGAGCCCAGGCCGCCGCCGCAAGCCGGCGGGCGGATTCCTTGGCGCGGGAGATTCCCGACACGGCGATGAGCATCCCGCGCCCCGTGCATGAGGCCATCGTGGCGGATCTCCGGCAGAGCGCCGCGAGCTGGGAGGCCGCCTGGGGCATCGAGCGGCGGGCCCGGGACTCGCTCGAGGCGCTGGTGAGGAGCTACGCCGATACCGTGGTCCCAGCGTTGCTGCGCGGGATGCACGAATACCGGGACCAGCGGGAGGCCTGGCGCCGGGAGGCGGGCAGGGGACTCCTCGGGCTCGGGCGAGTCTTCGGAGCGGTCGGCCTCGGGGTGACCTGTGGGGTCGGCACCCGGGGGACGGATTGCGTCCTCGGGGCGACGGTGCGGTTCTAGCGCGGCTCTCGTGCCGTCAGGAACCGGATCACTGCCCGGGGAATCGGCGAGTCTCCAGCCAGCCAGCGCCGGACGGTGCGCTCGTCCCGGAGCAGAACGTCACGGGCGAACCGGCGCGCCGACAGGCCGCTCTTGCGGATGGCTTCTCGGAGCATCAGGATTTCTGCCGACGCGGAGTCCCGGGTCATCGCCTTCGCCTAATCTCCTCGTCGCGTTGGGCTTGAATCCGAAGAATTCGCGTCAGCGTCTCAATGGCTGATTCATGCGGCAGGAACTCGTCTGCCAAGAATGTCCGAATATCGCGCCCGTAGAGGTAGGCCAGTTTGTCCAATTCGAGGCTGGTCACAGCGCGATTGCCGAGTTCCATCTGTGCGATAGTCGAACGTGAAACGCCGAGGTGGCGCGAGACCTCCTCCTGCGTGAGGTGGCAGGCTTTGCGTGTGGTCTTGAGTCGGCGACCGAGTTCCCGTTGGTCAACAGTCGTCATGCGTCCGTCCCATGGAAGGCGCCTCCGCAACGGCAACGGCATTTCAGACTCTGACTCGTGCGGCATCGGGCATCCGTGCAGTGCAGATCGTCATTGAGTGGCCCAGTCGTCTCCAGCACTTGGGCTCCGAAATCCCACGTCTTACAGCCGCACGAGGGGCATTGGAAAGGCCTATGCGCCAGACTATCCCAGCTATGCAGGCCGCATTTGTCACACACCAATCGCCACCGCCGAAGCGTGGGACCCTGTTGAGTGGCTCCGATGCCGATCATCTATCCCCCTCATTGCCAGCCGGGCGGAAGTGCCCTGGCTCTTGGCACCCAATCTATGGAGTTAGGGCAATTGCCACAAGCGAAGGAACTCCGAAGATTCGGTAACAATATGGCCAATCGTGCAGTCCGGCGTTGGTTGAGTCGCTGATCTGCGATATATTCCTTGCTGGACTCCTGGGAGCACCACGTCGTCGCTAACGGGCGCACGGGATGGTAAGGTTGCGACTCCAGGCGGCGCGGTTACAAGCGGTAATGCGGCGGAATCTGCGGCAGGCACCTAGGGCCGCGCAGGGCGCTCCCAAAGATGGTCTCTCCGTATCTGAGATTCTCCACTTCGGCCTTCCTTCGGCTCCACTTAACATAAAGCCATCCGTGCAGCAGGTTGCACCCTTCGGGGGCTTGACAGACCGCCGAACGACTGGCTGCGCCCGGCGGATACCAGCCCGCCCGCGCCGACCGACGACCCCCAGCTTTCCGCGATTCCGGGGCGACGGTGCGGTTCTAGCGCGGCTCTCGTGCCGTCAGGAACCGGATCACTGCCCGGGGAATCGGCGAGTCTCCAGCCAGCCAGCGCCGGACGGTGCGCTCGTCGCGGAGCAGGACATCGCGCGCAAAGCGGCGAGCCGAGAGCCCGCTGCGGCGGATGGCTTCCCGGAGCAGCCTCACTGCGGACGCCTCACGGGGCATTATCGAGACGCCTTCGCGCGCTCGACCCAGGGGCCCCGGACTCGATGGAGGCCCGCAATCTCGGTGCGCCGAATGGCGCCGCAGCGGCAGGTCTCCACGGTCTCGATGCCGCCGTGTGCGGCGGCGGAGCCACGGCACTGGTCGGGCGCGACACACCTCGTCCAGCCCCAGTCCTCCCGGCGCACGGGGCGGTGCCGATGATTGGTCGTCATGGGTTCTTCTCCCGCCCCGCCGATCAGCGCACCCACTCGACGCGGCACCCAGCCAGCTCGCCGCGGGCGATGGCGGCCTTGACCGTCTCGACGCGGGGGCGGTGGTCGTAGTGGGGCTGCCGCGACATGCCTGCGTCAGCGATCCACCAGACCTTCCGCTGGGCGTCCCAGCGGCCCCCCAGCCGGCGGATGGCCTCCCGGTGCGGGTAGGTGTGCCCGGTAACCGCGATGATGCCCGTCATGTGGATCCTCCTCAGCTCGCCGGGCGGGATTGCCCTGGCGTCCTAGGGGGCAATCTACTATATAGGGCAATTGCCACAAGCGAAGGAACCCCGAAGATTGTGTAACAATATGGCGAATCGTGCCGTCCGGCGTTGCAGGCACCTGGGCCGCTCCCAAGGCTGGTCACTCCGTATCTGAGATTCTCCACTTCGGCCTTCCTTCGGCTCCACTTAACATAAAGCCATCCGTGCAGCAGGTTGCACCCTTCGGGGGCTTGACAGACCGCCGAAATGCGTTACCATGGTAGCCCATGAACGGTGAGCTGCGGCAGCGTCCCGTCCTGAAGATCCTCACCTGCGCGAACCCCGCCTGCGGCAAGCGGTTCAAGCAAAAGCGCGCCTGGCAGCGGTACTGCTCAGCGGACTGCCGCCACCTCGATTGGGAGCGGCGGAACCCCCGCATCCGCGTAAGCGAACTGACGGAGCGTGGGGCATGAGGTCGTATAAGAAGCGATCTGTTGCGCCCGCACTTAACAATTCCCGCGGCCCCTCCTCTGGTGATGCTCGCCGGCTAGCGGATTTCCTCGCCCACGCCGAAGAGCCCGCGAAGGGCAAGGCTCGGGGGCGCACGAATGCCCAGCGGTTCTGGGAGAAGGTCGCCAAGACCCCGGGCTGCTGGTTCTGGACCGGATCACACAACCGATTCGGCTATGGGCATTTTGCCTGGCGCGGTTGGGTGCTCAAGGCGCACCGCGTGGCCTATGCCTTGACCCACGGCGTCCCGCCCCAAGGGTTGCTCGTCTGCCACACCTGTGACTGCCGGCCGTGCGTCAATCCCGCCCACCTCTGGATTGCGACGAACGAAGAAAACCTGCGCGACATGGTCAAGAAAGGTCGCCACCCGGAGACGGTGTTGCGCCTCACGAGGACTGCGTGACGCCCCGCACGGGAAGTTCGGTCGTTGGCTCGCTGACGGGCCCCCGGTTCCCCCGCTATGGTCAGCTTCCCCCTGAGGGTCAGGATTATGCGCCCGCTGAATCTCTCGGACGACTGGCTGCGCCCGGCGGATACCAGCCCGCCCGCGCCGACCGACGACCGACCGGGCGCTCGAGGCGCTAATCGCCCGGCGGAACGTCTTGCTCCGAGGGCCGGCGTGAGCGCCCCCATCAACCTGGCCGAATACATCCTACCCGGCGATCCCGACGAAGCCCGGCGGGTCTTGGATCGGGAAATCCTTCGGCTCCTCGCTCTCCGGGATGCGCTCGACCGGCAGGAGGCGGAGCCGTGACCTGGCTCCGGCGCGTGGCCTATTGGGTGCTGGACGTGGGCGAGCGGCGCTGCGCGTGGTGCCAGACGCTCCTCGGCTGGCGGCGTCATATCCGGCCCCGGGGCGGCACGTCGCATGGCCTCTGCGGCCGCTGCGCGGATCTCTTCGACCCATGATCCTCGCCATCGCCCTCACCCTGCTCGGCGTTGTGGTGGTCGCCCTCGTGGTGCGCCAAACCTTCAGGGACGGCGATCCCCAGGACGCAGCGGACACCGACGAACTCCGAGCCTTCAAACGGCGCATCACCCGGGAGGACCCATGATCGACAAACTGCTCGTGACCAGCGCGTTCCAGAAACTCGGCCCGGAGCGCGTCGAGCAGGGATTGCGGGCAAGTGGCACACTCGGTTGGTATGACTGTTTCCTCGCCTGTGCCTATGGGGGGTATGGCGAACTGTTCCAGGATTCCCTCAGCATCGCCCAGCACCCCGAGCCAGGGAGTCGGGATATGCAGTTGGCCTGCGCGCTCGCCTTCGGCCTCTCCGATGCGGAGACTTGGGCGGTGGTGGCGGCGTTCGACCTAGCGCGTGCGGAGTTGCGGGCGCTGGCTGAGGAATGGCTGGAGCAGAACCGCGTCCGCCCGGATCAGGCCATCGCGTGGGAGGACCTGGATGTCCGCGCCCACTAGCCCGCACGCGATTGACGTGCCGGCGCTGGCCGTGCCGGTTGCGGCGGTCGAGCTTGGCGTCGTGCGAGCCGACCGGCCGGCCCAGCTCGTCCAGGTGGCAACCGAAGCCGCCACGGCGCTCGCCGAGGTCATCGAACAGCAGAAGCTCTACTCGGTGATCCAGGGCAAGAAATTCGTGCGCTGCGAGGGCTGGACCACGCTCGCCGCCATGTTGGGCGTGACCCCTCACGAGATCGGCGTGACGGAGGCCGATGGGGTGTTCACCGCTACGGTAGAACTGCGGCGACTCGGCGACGGGCAGCCAGTGGCCCGCGCCTCTGCCGAGTGTGGTGCCCCAGACGAGGTGAATCGGGACGGCACGCCCATTTGGGCGAACCGTCCCCGCTACGCTCGGCGGTCCATGGCGCTCACCCGGGCGACGGCGAAAGCTTGTCGCCTGGCCTTCTCCTGGATCATGGCCCTGTCGGGTTACGAGGTGACGCCGGCTGAGGAGATCCCCCACGAGGCTGGGCAGCGTCCCGCGGCTGGTGCGAGCGCAAGTGGACCGAGCGGGCCCGTTAGTCGCACTCCCCAGCCTCTCAGTGAGAAGCCAGCGGCGCTGACTGAGCCGGAGCCGCCCGCCCCATGGGACGAGGTCTCAAGTCCTCCGCAGACGGCATCGCAATCTGCGGGGCCGGTGATGCCCTTCGGGACGAAACTCAAGGGGGTGCCGCTCCGCGATTGTCCCAGCGATGCGTTGCTGGCCGCAAAGCTCTGGGCGGAGAAAAAGGCACCCGAGAAATTCGCCCGGTTCATCGCGGAGGCTGAGGCGGAATTGTCCGGCCGGGCTGGCGAGTAAGCGCCCGACATTCAGCGCCATGGTTATCGCCATGAGCAAGACCGTCAATGGCTTCTGACCGGGGGCACCCGAAACCTCGGCGCGTGTCCGACCCGGACTACCTGCGCTGGCTCCGCTCGCAGCCCTGCTGTGTCTGTCAGCATCTCGGGGAGCCGCAGCGGACGCGCACCGAGGCGCACCATGTGACGAAGACCCGGGGCGCCGGCGGGGGCGATGATGGCGCGGCTCCCTTTTGTGTGCGCCACCACAAGCTCTGGCATCTCCTGGGGCGGAAATCGTTCGCCGCCCGGGTGGGATTCGACCCGACGACGGTTGCCGCCCGACTGTGGCGGGAGTGGAAAACCTGCGGATGGAGCACAAATGCATAAGCGCAAGAGGTTAACGGTAACGCTGTTGTTGGATGAGCTTTGCGATTACTACTCACGCATCACCGATGAGTGGACTCGTCCCACGACGAAGGCGGG
Source organism: Gemmatimonadales bacterium (assembly GCA_035559715.1). Lineage (GTDB taxonomy): Bacteria > Gemmatimonadota > Gemmatimonadetes > Gemmatimonadales > GWC2-71-9 > JACQHC01. The sequence continues at coordinate 31,676 of DATMAW010000241.1, forward strand.
CATGGTTGCGCGCCTGGAAGGCATTGCCACCAACATGGAGCAAACGCTTCAGTACGCCGGACGCGACCCTCGGAAATACTTGCTGCCGAGAACCGCCGAGGCTCTAGCGGCCATTCGCCGCGAAGCGGAAAGAGTGAGCATGTCCCGGGCCCGCGAGGAGCACAGATGAGCAAATCCGAGAAGGACGCAATCAAGGCCGCCGTCCAGCGCGGCGTCCGATGGCTGGATCGGCATCGGCCTGGGTGGGAGAACCTGATTGACCCCGAGACGCTGGACCTGGGCTCTCCCTGTCGGTGCGTGTTAGGCCAACTGGACGGCGACTTCTTCGAAGCATCGTGGGCGGCGGGATTGTCAAAGGCGGGCACTGCTCGCTTGGGGCTTTCCGCTCCGCAGGGGGCCAGCTATCCGTCGCTGACGGCGGCGTGGAAGCGGGTCATTCGCGCGCGCCAGCGGAAAGCCCACGCCTGATGGGTGCGGGCTGGTTTTTCGGGGGCGTACTCTTCGGCATGGGATTCGGCTTGGGGCTTTTCGTCTGCGATTGGCTCCGCTGGGCCTCGGCCAGAGTCAATCGCTGGCTCGCACGCCGCTATGACGTGGACTTCTGACTCGGGTGCCAGGGGTGAACAAGCCGCCAGCATACCAGCACTACGCTAAGGAGTGGCTGGAGGGCACTGCCCACCTGAGCCTCGAGGAGCAGGGTGCCTATCAGCGGCTCCTCGACCACGAATGGGAACGTGGACCCCTAAACCCCGACATGGGCGAACTCGCCAATCTGCTGGGCGTCAGCCGCCAGCGATTCGCCAAACTGTGGGCCAAGCTTCGCAGGTATTTCCCGGCGCAAGCTGATGGGCATTTGGCGAATCCGAAGTTGGAGCAGATCCGGGCGGCACAAGAAGCCTATCGCCAACGACAATCAGAACGTGGCCGCGCGGGCGGTCAAACGAGTGCTCAAGCGCGCGGTCAAGCAAGCGCTCAAGCACGCGGTCAAGCAAGTGCTCAACCTGCGCTCAAGCCACAGGGCAAGCCGGAGGCAAGCTCTCCTACCTCCTACCTCCTAAAGTCAACTACTACGATTCCTTCGGAATCGGGCAAGCCCGTGCAGGAAGCACGTGCTGAGAGCATCCATGCGGTGATCCTGCCCCTACTCCGTGAGCACGTCTGGCGTCCAGACGGGAAGTGCCCCAGCGAGATCAATGGGGCCCCGTGGGACGAGCGACGGGAAGGCACGGTGATCCGGGAACTCGCCAAGTCCTACTCGGTGAGCGAGTTGGAAGTTATCACGATGGGCCTGGGGTACATGGTGCGTGGGCTTGCCGAAACGGAGCGCCCTGAGTGGCTGGCCGTGGGCAGCAAGCCGAGTCTCCGAGCGGTGTATCGGTCGCGCTCGGGGGTGGTGCAGATGGCCGAGGCATGCAAGCGGGCGTATTGGCTGGTCGAGAACCGGAAGCCCAGGAAGCCGCGAGCGGGTCCCGAGTCGATCACGGTGCGGCTCCCGGAGTTGGCGTGACGCCCTACTACGAGCAGGACGGGATCACGATCTACCACGGCGATGCCCGCGACATCCTTGGCGGCCTCGCTGGGGGGTTCCGGCTGATTACCGACCCCGTCTGGCCGAATGCCGACCCGCGATTGCGTGGCGCCGACGCTCCGACTGGGCTCCTCCAAGCCGTGCTGACTGTCGCGGATGCCCGCACGGTCGTGCTCCAGCTGGGGCGGGCAAGCGACCCGCGTATCCTGGCGGTGGTGCCTGAGCGGTGGCCGTTTCTCTGCGTCTCCTGGCTGCGGTATGCCTGCCCGTCGTTCCGCGGACGTGTGCTGAATGAGGCCGATGTTGCCTATGCGTTCGGCGAACCAATCAGCTCGAGGCCTGGCCGGCGGGTCATTCCGTCCACATCCGTGTCCACGAGGGGGGAATACCCACGGCGCCACGGTCGGAATCGCACGAGCCAAGAATTTCAGGAGACGCAGGATGTGTTGCCCCATCCGACCCCTCGGCACCTGCGTCATGTGAAGTGGCTAGTGCAGTGGTTCTCTGATTCCGGCGAGCTGATCGTCGATCCCTTCTCTGGCACAGGCACCACGCTCGTGGCCGCGAAGGAGTTGGGTCGTCGCGCCATCGGAATCGAGATCGAGGAGCGGTACTGCGAGATCGCCGCCAAGCGGCTGGCCCAGGGAGTGCTCGACTTCGGCGGGGCCGCATGAAGGCCAGCAACGCCTGTATCCGGCCGGCAAAGTCGGTGGTGTACGGTACCCCCGACTGGCTGTATCGGTGGTTGGATGCGCGCTTTGCCTTCACCTACGATCCCTGCCCCTTGAACGACGCGAAGATCTGGGATTCGCTCGCCGAGTCTTGGGCCGGGCAGCGCGTGTATTGCAACCCGCCCTACGGACGCGAGATCGTCCGCTGGTTGGCGAAACGCTTTGAGCCCGACTTGGCGGTGTACCTGCTCCCCGCGCGCACCGACACGGAATGGTGGCACACGATGGTGCTCAACCAGGCGACCGAAATCATGTTCTTCCGCAATCGCATCCGGTTTGTGAACATGCCCCACCCGGCTCCATTCCCAAGCGTGGCCATCGTGTACGAGGGCCAGCCGCGCACCCCAACCTTCCGGTCTGTCTGGCTCACGGAACTTGAGCCGGATCGTGGCTATCGGATTGAGGGAGCATGAACATCCGCGCCCTGGGTGGTGCTGGCGGGCCGATTCACGTCCTCCCCGACTTGGGTCTCCAGCCCCTCGCCGGCCCGTTCGCCGATCCTGTAGCCGCGCGGCTCTGGATTCTCCAGCGAGTCGAGGAGCGGTTATCGGGCGCCCAGCGCGAGGTCTGGGGCCGGGTCATGGCCCGACTCGGGGGCCTCTCGCGGGATTTGGGCCTCGAGCTGGCGCTGATTGCCATGGTGGCGCACGGGAAATCCTACGACGCCCTGGGGCGCTATTTCCCGACGCGCCGCGTGGATCGGCGGGCGCTGTCCGGCGGGGAGGCGGCGTGAAGGAACCGGAACTGTTCACGCCGAACGACGTGTGGCGGCTAATTGGGCGACTCAGCGTAGCCGCCCCAGCGGAGGAGTGGCTTGGCCGAAAGCCGGGCGAATTCCCCATGAGATGCCGCTTCTGCGGGGAGCGGGTGACGCTCAGAATGAGCGGCCTATGGAGCGTGCAGCTTTGCCATATCGTACCGCTTTGCCCGGAGTTCGTGTGGTATGTGGAGTCTGAACTGCCGCCCAGAGACTCGGGAGATCGGGAATCGGAGGATGCATGAGTTGGCAGTCGGATGAGGATCGGGAGATGCGTGCCCGACTAACGAGTATGGAGGCAGCGCTGAACGCCAACACGGCCGAATACCGGGCGTTGCGCATCGCCTTGCACCGGCTCGCCAGCGAATTTCGTCGATTCGCTGATGCGCTTCACGAGACCCCAGACGAGGATCGTCCATGAACCCGCTGCTGATGTCCGTGCGGCCCAGCGCCTTGGCCGACTACAGCCGCACCTGGAGCCCGGAGCGCGTGGGCACCGAATTGCAACTCGCCTTGGGGCGCTTCGGGGCGACGGGCAGTCCTCGCGCCGCGAAACTCGTGGGCCGCTGGATGTGCGCCATCGTGACGGGGAAGCCGTGGGGCGTGCGGTACACACTTGAGGACTACCAGCGGATCGGTGCGGCGCTCGAGGGTCTGCTGGCGGCGCTGGGGGCACGCCATGACTGACCGTTTGCACGAAGCCCGCGCCGCCCTCGCTACGGAGGACAAGTGATTACGCGCTGCCGTTCTCGCTGGTGGATACCATGGTGGCTGCTGCGGCTGCTGCGCCGCTGCGGGTGGTGTTGGGCCGACCTTGTGACCTGGAAGGTGTTCAAGGCGGATTGGCCCCGACACCACGACTCCTGTGTGGGCATTCTCAACGGGTGCGAGCTAACCTGCTACTGCGGGTACTGGGATCAACGTCGGCCCGTTGAGTTTCTCACTTACATTACGCCCCGCGTTCGGCGGCTCGCAACGTTTCTCCGCAGTCATGACCGCCTGGTGCGCCAGCCGGACACGGATACGTGGAGCGAGCAGGATTACGAGGACGTTGCGCTGGCTTGGCTAGTCCGCAGTGCCCGAGACGACTATTCCGCATCCCATGGCTGACCGATCCTGGAAGTCCTACGAGCGGCGCTGTGCGAAGCTGCTCGGCACTCGGCGGATTCCCGTCACGGGGGAGCGCCACGGCGCGGACGCGGAAACGCCGCTCTTCGCCATCCAGTTCAAGCATCGCCAAGCGTTTCCCGGCTATGTGGCGCGGTGGCTGGATGGCATTCGGGCGGCGGCCGCCCCGCGGGGCAAGATCGGCCTCGTCGTGATGCAGCGGCCCCAGCACCGGGACTTGGACTCGCTGGTGGTGCTGTCCTTGCGGGACTGGATCGCGCTCCATGTGGGCAACACCACCGATGCAGCAGGTTCGATGACTGAGGGCTGGAGATGATGGAGTTCCCCGATCCGTGAGCACCCTGATTCCGGCGACCCGCTGCCCTCAGGGGCACGCTGTCTGGGCCGATAGCGACCCAGTGACAGGCATCTCGCTCGTCCGCTGCACCGTGGGGGAGTATGTGGGCCCGCTCGAGCCCGCCCCCGACCGCGTCACCGATCCGCTGCCCCGGCACGGCCCCCGCCCGTGGACGCAGGACGAATTGGCTCTCTTGCGTCAGCAGCGGCGGCGTGGGGTCTCGCGGCGGGTCATCGCCCAGATGTTAGGGCGCTCAGTCTCGGCCATTAAGCACCAGTTGTTGCGGCAGCCGCGTCCCGGCCGGCGCTGCGCCTGCGGCCGGCGGATCAACCAGCGCGTGTGTGGGCGGCGGCAGCGGCAGACCCGGTGCTGGAAATGCCGGGAGAAGGGCGTGCGGTCGTGAGCGCCATCAAGACGCTCCTTGTCGATCCACCTTCGGGCAGCGAACTCCGGATTCATTGTGAGGGCCATGGTCGCGGTTACGTTGAGCTGGGCCCATGGTGGGGCGATGCCACCGCCGACGCCAGCGCCGCCGCCGTCGCCGCCGCCCACGCCG